>NZ_CALXGI010000003.1 GCF_944387805.1 uncultured Pseudoflavonifractor sp.
CTTGATTTTGTGTTGCCTTTTTCGCTGCCTCCAAAACCTGAAATTTCTACTTGACTTTTGTTAGCAGGTCTTTCCATTTGGAAAAAGGGTACCACGCCCCGCGGGAGAAGTCAACCGGTCTTTGCGGGAGCAGAGGCGGGCTTGTCCTGGATATACGCCAGCCTGGGGGCGGGGAGCCGGCCGCCTCTGGTGAGAAGAGGCACCAGGCCCATCAGCTCAGCCAGGGCGCATAGCTTGTCCATGCAGCTGACCACAAGAGACTCCCAACAGCGGTAAAACCGGTTGAGAGGCAGGGGCCACATATGGGTGGCGATGATGTCCCGCTCGGTGTCGTTGAGGGCAAAGCGGTTCTGCGCGTTTTCCAGGGCGTAGAGAGGATGGTTGAAGGCGTGATCCCAGGCGGTGCGCAGGCTCCGGTCCTGCCAGTTGTAGAGAAACAGGTCGTGAAGCAGGCCGCCCCGGGCGGCCGAGCGGGCGTCCAGCCCCAGCGCCGCGCAGATGCGGAAGCTGGAATAGGCCACCAGGCAGCAGTGGTCATAAGTGCTTACCCCCTTGACGTGCTGGGGCAGGAAACGCATGGACTGTACGTCGGGGTGGCGTTCCAGATCGGCTACACAGGCCAGGTATTGGGCGGTATATTTGAAATTCCACATAGCGAGAGACTCCTTTTTTCTGTCTGTTTCAGTATATCCTCAGTATAGACCGGAAAGCGAAAGAGAGGCTTTGCTTCCCTTTACGATTTCCTTAAGACTTGCGCAAGAAGACATAAACAAAGCAGAGCCGGGTCCGTTGTGCCACGTCCGGCGCGGCACTGCCGTCAGGACGGCGTATGGTCCGGACAGAGGGCAAAGAAGAGAAAAATTCTGCCTGCCATCTTGACGGAGACAGGGGAGAGCGAGTAAAATAACATGTACCGGACGGGAGCGAACAGCCTGGGTACAGTGTACCAAGGCTGTTCTTGCTTTTTGTGCAAGTACAGGGGTTTGGGGCCTGAGGGGCCGGAAACCCTGAATGTTTTCCGGCTGCGGGAATAAAAGGCGGAAAATGAGAGGAAAAATGACAGAGGCAAGGGAGCCTTGGGACAATGGGGTCTCATCAATACGATGGGAGGAATAAACATGGCAGTAAAGTACATCTTTGTCACCGGCGGCGTGGTCTCCGGACTGGGCAAGGGCATCGCGGCAGCGTCTCTGGGGCGCCTGCTCAAGCAGCGGGGGCTGCGGGTGGCCCTTCAAAAGTTCGATCCCTATCTGAACGTGGACCCGGGCACCATGAACCCTTACCAGCACGGCGAGGTATTTGTTACCGACGATGGCGCTGAGACCGACCTGGATCTGGGGCACTACGAGCGATTTACCGATGAAAACCTTACCGTCAACTCCTCGGTCACCTCGGGCAAGGTGTACTGGACCGTGCTGAACCGGGAGCGGAGCGGAGACTACCTGGGCGGCACCATCCAGGTCATCCCCCATATCACCGATGAGATCAAGAACCGGATCTACCGGGTGGGCCGGTCCGGCGCAGTGGACGTGGTCATCACCGAAATTGGCGGCACTGTGGGCGACATTGAGTCCCAGCCCTTCCTGGAGGCTATCCGTCAGGTGGGCCAGGAGGTGGGCCGTCAGGATGTGATGTACCTCCATGTGTCCCTGATTGTTGCCATTCCGGGCACCGGGGAGCTCAAGAGCAAGCCCACCCAGCACTCGGTGAAGGAACTGCTGGGCCTGGGTATCCAGCCCGACGTGATCCTGGCCCGGAGCGACAGCCCGGTGCCCCGTGATCTGCAGGAGAAGATCGCCCTCTTCTGCAATATTGCCCCGGAGAATGTAATTCCCAACCTGACTGCCCCTATCCTCTATGAGGTGCCCCTTATGCTGGAGGCAGAGGGACTGGCCCGGGCTGTGTGCCGCCGGCTGGGCCTGACTGACATCACCCCCGACCTGGATGAGTGGCAGGCCATGGTGGAGCGGGCCAAGCACCCGGCGGGCACGGTGCGCATCGCGCTGGTGGGAAAGTATGTGGCCCTCCACGATGCGTACCTGTCGGTGGCCGAGGCCCTCACGCACGGCGGCATTGAAAACGATGTGAAGGTAGACATTAAGTGGGTGGACGCCGAGCTGGTTACCGATGAGAACGCGGCCAGCCTGCTGGAGGACTGCGACGGCATTCTGGTACCCGGCGGCTTCGGCAGCCGCGGCGTAGAGGGCAAGATCTCCGCCATCCGGTATGCCCGGGAGAACAATGTGCCCTTCCTGGGTATCTGCCTGGGCATGCAGATGGCAGTGGTTGAGTTTGCCCGCCATGTGGCCGGCCTTACGGGAGCCCACTCCGCCGAGCTGGACCCGGCCACCCCTTATCCGGTCATCGCCCTGATGGACGAACAGCGGAACGTGACCGAAAAGGGCGGCACCATGCGCCTGGGGGCATATCCCTGCCGCCTGACCCCGGAGGACACCAAAATCCGCAGGGCCTACGGCCAGGAGATGATTTCCGAGCGGCATCGCCACCGCTATGAGTTCAATAACGAGTACCGGGAGACGCTGACTGCCAAGGGACTGGTGCTCTCCGGAGTGTCTCCTGACGGCCGACTGGTGGAGACGGTGGAACTGACCGGCCACCCCTGGTTTGTGGGCGTGCAGTACCATCCTGAGTTCAAAAGCCGTCCCAACAAGGCGCACCCTCTGTTCCGGGACTTTGTGGCCGCGGCGAAAGAACGGAGAGAAGGCTGAGGTTCCGGCGCGGGACGGCTTATGTCAACCCCGAGCGGTTCCGGCAGAGCCGGGAGCGAGCGGGGACAAACAGGAGGCGGCGGGCCGCCTCCCGTCCCAACAGGGCGCACCCTCTGTTCCGGGACGTTGTAGCCGCGGCGAAAGAGAGCGCCATAATAAAATTATGTGACATGGATATACCCGAGAGAGAGGAGAACGCCTGTGTTCCAGGGCTTCAGCGACAAGACGATAGATTTTATGTGGGGCATCCGCTTCAACAACGAAAAGGCTTGGTTTGAGGCCCATAAGGAGGAGTACCTCACCTATTTTTACAATCCCATGCGGGAGCTGGGGCGGCAGGTATTTGAAAGCATGACACAGCGGCACGGGGACCTGGGCCTGGTGCTCAAGGTATCCCGCATCTACCGGGACGCCCGGCGGCTCTATGGCCGCGGACCCTACAAGGACCACCTGTGGCTGTCCATGGAACGCCCCGGCGGCGAGGCGTGGACGGGACGGCCCACATTCTGGTTTGAGCTGGCGCCGGAGTCCTGGAGCTACGGCCTGGGCTACTGGTGCGCCGGCGCGCTGACCATGGCCAAGTTCCGGGCCCGGCTGGACCGGGACCCCAAGCCCTTTGAAAAGCTGGCCCGGGCTTTCAGCAAGCAGAACACATTTGTACTGGAGGGCGAGGAGTACAAGCGGCCCAAGGGGCAGACCACCCCGCTGCTCGCGCCCTGGTACAACCGGAAGGGGCTGGTGCTCTCCCGGGAGTGTTCCAACGGCGGCGTACTCTTCACGCCGGAGCTGCCTGACGTACTGGTGGAGGGCTTTGACTGGCTGCTGCCCTACTACCGGTATTTCCTCACCCTGGAGGGGGACCCGGACCCCAGAGACGGGCAGTAAACAAGAAAAAATTGTATTACAAAAAAAGCCTGCCGCCGCACATACTGTCTCTGAACAGGACAGAGAGGCGGTGGACGGCATGGAAAACAGGCGGTATAGAAGGAAAATTGCTCTTTTAAGCGGCGCGGCGGTCCTGGCGCTGGCCCTTCTGGCGGGGGCGGCGCTGAGGGCCGCTTTGCCTGCCGCCGTTACGGCGGAGGGCGGCGCTGAGGTGCCGCTGCTGCCGGAGGATGGGGAAGAGAAGCTCATTGCCCTTACCTTTGACGACGGCCCCCGGCGCTCCACCACCACCGCCCTGCTGGACGGGCTGGCGGAGCGGGGAGTCCACGCCACTTTTTTTCTCATTGGGGCCCAGGTGGAGGGCAGCGAGGATGTGGTCCGCCGCATGGAGGCGGAGGGACACCAGGTAGGCATCCACACCTACGACCATGTAGCGCTCACCGGACTGAACCGGGCGGACTTTGACGCCCAGGTTGGCCGCACCCGGAACCTGCTGGAGGACGTGCTGGGCCATCGAGACTTCCTTCTCCGGCCACCCTATGGCATGACGGACGCCTCGGTGAAGGCGTGGGCGGAGTGTCCTATCATTATCTGGTCCATCGACCCGGAGGACTGGAGGGACCAGAACACTCCCCGCGAGGTGGAGGAGGTGGTGTCCCAGGCCAGGGATGGGGCCATTGTTCTGATGCACGATATTTTTCCCGCCTCGGTGGATGCAGCCCTCCAGATTGTAGACCGGCTCCACGGCCAGGGCTACCTCTTTGTCACAGTGGAGGAGCTGTTTGCCGCCCGACACATCCAGCTGGAGGCGGGGAAGAGTTACTCCAATGCCTATCCGTAAGCAAATTTTAACCTTTTCAGGCCTGACGCTGCCCTTTCAGGCGGCGCCGGGCCTGTTTCTGCATGAAAAATGGCGGATGTCCCGGGCAGAGCGGGAGGTGTCTGCAAATCCCTTGCTTTTTTTACCGGCCAGGGGTACAATATGGATACTTTAGCTGTAAAATGCGGCATAGTAAACCATGCCCAAAGCTGCGGAGGGAGGAACCGCAATGACGCGGGAAGAGGCTTTTGAATTTTTGGATCGGACGGCCCGGGGCATTGCCGAGATGTTCGGCAGCTCCTGTGAGACTCTGGTCCACGACATGGGGGACCCCACCCACCCCATTCTGTCCATCTACAACGGCCATATCTCCGGGCGGACCGTGGGGTCCACCATGGATATTCTGGGCACAGACCTGGCCCTGGACGAGACGGCTCTGGTGACCGACTTTGTCAATCTGTACGCCACCACTCCCAGCGGCCAGCAAATCAAGAGCAGCACCTTCCACCTTATCGGGGACGGATACAACCTGGCGCTGGGCATTAACTTCGACTACACCTCCCTGGTGTACGCCAACCGGATTCTGGTGGACCTGATGAGCGCCGAGGCAGACCTCCAGAGCGCCATGTGGCGGGGCGGAGACAGCCAGCTCTCCGCTATTTTCGACGAGTGCCTCAGCGTTGTGGGCAAGCCGGTATCCGCGCTGACCAAAAAGGACCGGATGAAGATTATCGCCCTGCTGGACCAGAAAAACGCCTTCTCCTTCCGCAAGTCCGTGCCCTTTGTGGCCCGGCGGCTCCAGGTGTCCCGGTATACGGTGTACAAATACCTGGGAGAGCTGACCGGCAGCGGAGAGGACGAGGAAAAATAGAAGCCATATCCGGCCCGGCCGGGAAGAAGGAGGAAAATTCATGATGAAATATGAGGACCAGATCCGTACCTATTTTGACGACCCTGCAAAACAGCGGGAACTGGTAGCGGCGGTGTGCCGGCTGGTGTCCGTCCGCAGCGTGAAGGGGGAGGCTCAGCCGGGCATGCCCTTTGGCGAGGGACCTGCCCGGGCGCTGGACGAGGCGTTAAAGCTGTGCGATGAGCTGGGCTTTGCCACCCGGAACCACGACGGCTATGTGGGCACCGCTGAGCTCAACGATAAAGACACCATTCTCCACATCCTGGCCCACATGGACGTGGTGGGCGAGGGCAAGGGCTGGGACACCGACCCCTATGGCCCTGTGGAGAAGGACGGCGTGCTCTACGGCCGGGGCGTGGCCGATGACAAGGGCCCTGCCGTGGCGGCGCTCTTTGCCATGAAGTGCGTGAAGGATCTGGGCCTGCCCCTGAGCCACTCCGCCCGCATGATTCTGGGCACAGACGAGGAATCCGGCTCCGAGGACATCGCCCACTACTACGCCACCGAGCCCTATGCCAAGTACACCTTCTCTCCCGACGCGGATTTCCCCGTCATCAACATTGAGAAGGGGCACTACCATCCTGATTTCGGCAGCACCTGGGCCAAGTCCGAGGCTCTGCCCCGGGTGACCGAGCTGAAGGGCGGCTTCCGCACCAACGTGGTGCCGCCGGAGGCCCAGGCCTTTGTGGCGGGCATGCTGGTGACCGATATCGGCCCCCACGTGGAGCATGTGAGCCGCGAAACGGAGGCGACCTTCACGCTGGAGGCGGAGGAGGGAGGCACCCGTGTCCTCTGTGCGGGCAAGAACGCTCACGCAGCCAGCCCGGACGGCGGCAACAACGCCATCACCGCCCTGCTGACCCTGCTCTCCCACCTCCAGCTGGCAGACTGCGGCAGCACCGCCGCCATCAAATCCATGCACCAGCTCTTCCCCCACGGGGACACCAGAGGCAAGGCCCTGGGCATCGCCCAGGCCGATGACCTGTCCGGCCCTCTGACCCTGAACCTAGCCCTTATGACCCTGGATGAGACCGGCTTCAGCGCCAAGTTTGACGTGCGCTTCCCCATCTGCGCCAACGAGGACAACTGCAGAAAGGCCTGCGAGGCATCCTTTGCCGCCCACGGCATTGCCGTCACCGGCGACGGAGATATGACCAGCGTCCACCACACCGACGCAAACTCCCCTTTCGTCCGCACCCTGCTTGCCTGCTATGAGAACTACACCGGCGTAAAGGACGCCAGGCCCCTGGCCATCGGCGGCGGCACCTATGTCCACGATATTCCCGGCGGTGTTGCCTTCGGCTGTGAACTGCCCGGCTCCGATCCCCGGATGCACGGCCCCAACGAGCGCATCCCTGTGGCCGACCTGGTGCTCTCAGCTCAGATCTTTGCCCAGGCCATCGCGGAGCTGTGCGGCTGAGCGGCCATCTCAACAGTGAAGAACCAATTTCCATGTCCCTAAGCATGGACAGAACGGGGGATCCGGCCTGACGAAAGCGCCGGAGTATCCCACGGGATTGCCCTATACAGAGAATGGAGGAACTAAAATGAAGAAACTGCGCAAACTCACACTGCTCACCCTGTCCCTGGCCATGGTCCTGTGCCTGGCCGCCTGCAATCTTTTCGGCGTCGGAGGTGTTACCAAGCAGGATGCGGTGGACTACGTCAAAGCCCAGATGGACGTAATCTACAAGGGAGAGAATCAGGGCTATCTGGACCTGGTGGCCGACGCCAGCGAGGAGGAGTGTGAGCAGGCCCACGAGGACAAGATGACCACCGAGGCACAGTATCTGATGAGCCTTCTGGGCATCGAGTATCCCAGCGACGAGCTGACCGCCCGCTTTGCCGACCTCTACCGGCAGATCTTTGCCAAGGCGGACTACACTGTCCAGGAGGCCAGCAAGCTGGACGACGGCAGCTACTCCGTCAAGGTAGTGGTGCGGCCCATCGACATCATCGACCAGCTCAATAGTGCCTGGTATGACTTCAGCGAGGAGTTTGAGGCCAAGTATGCCGACGTGGATCCCAATGCCATGACCGACGCCGAGTGGGAGGACTGGTATGTGAATACCTATGACGCCGACTATGGCCAGAGCCTGGCCGCCCTGCTGGAGTCCCTGATTCCCTCCCTGGGCTACATGGAGGAGACCTCTATTCTGGTGCAGGTTCAGCCCGACGAGGACGGCTATTACTACCTAAGCGAGGATGACTTCGCCAATCTGGACTGGCTGGTAGTCGACTACAACAGCCTGGGAACCTAAAAGAGAAAAAAACGCCGCGCTGTTTCTGAAGAAACAGCGCGGCGTTTTTGCATGCTCAGATGGCACGGCGCCGAATTTGTTCCGGCAGCTATACGAAGAGGATATTATTGCGCCAGATAGTCCTTCCACCACTGGGCCGATTCCTGCCAGTGAGCGGTGTTGTCGGCGGCCTGTTCTCTGGGGACCAGGCCTACCTCTTCGCTCAGGAATTCCCCCAGCCAGGCGGAAAAGACGGCCGCGCCGTCCTGGTTCAGGTGACCGCCGTCATAGAGATGAGCGGTGGGCACCAGCCCAATCTCCTCAAACATCTCGCTCCAGTTGCAGAAGATCACGTTTTCGTCCAGGGCCAGAATCTCCTGCCCGATGCGCTCATAGGTCTCCTGAGTACAGCGGGTGTAGGTAGGGTTAAAGGTGATGATAGGAGTGGCCCCGTGCTCCTCGCACAGGTCCAGAATTTTTCTCAGCCAGGACAGATTGGCTGCGTAGTCCTCGTCGGACACTTCCCGGTCGGCCACGTAGGGCTCAACGCCCACGCCCTCCTTCACCTCGTCAATGGCGGTGAAGCCCTTCAGGTAGTCCCGCTGGATGGGAAACAGAGCCCGCTTGATGTCGGCCGGACGGATCTCCGGCCAGCGGCCGTGGTAGAACCACAGGTCAAAGAGGAGCCCGGTGCGCAGGTCCGGCTCGGCGGCGGTGAAAATGGCCCCCAGCTTGTTGGGGGAGAAGGGCATCAGATCGATATTGAGCTGGGTGTAGTTCTGGTACTGGGCGAAAAAAAGGGAGGTGGCCTCCAGCACCACGGCGGAGGGGGATTGGGTCTGAAAGGCCTCCTTCAGGTACCAGTAGGTGATGGACAGCGTCTGTTCCGAACCCGCCATCACATATCCTGTCAGGCCGGAGCTGTCATAGACGATGGACGGGTTGAAGTCGCAGTAGGCGTAGGAACTGCCCAAGTAGATGACGTCCAGGCTGTCCTCCGGCTCGGCCCGGAAGGCGCTCCAGGTGGAGCCGTAGTCCGTGTGGGCGGGGCGGAGCACGTCGGAGACAAAGTTGAGCAGCAGGGCGGTGATGAGCAGGAAAACCGCGGCCAGCGGCAGTTCCCTGCGGAGAAAACGAGATTTCAAGCCGGGTCCTCCTTCCGGTCAGAAGCTGAAGCCATAGATAAAGGACTGGGCGTCATACCCGGCGCCGTAGCTGCCCAGCACCACGCAGGAGAAGAGCAGGAACCACAGCACCAGCCACCGCACCAGCCGGGGGGCGGAGAGGTAGTCGGCGGTGATGTCATGGTTCACCGACCGCAGGTCCACGGCCAGCAGCACCACAAGGCCGAAGAGGGCCGCCAGCAGCTCCCAGCGGTCCAGACCCATGCTGGTAAAGACCCACAGAGGACCGTGGAGCATGCCGGAGAGCATATCCAGTCCGGTGGATACCGACCCGGCCTTGAAGAACACGAAGGCCGCCGTGGCCAGCAGGAAGGTGCAGAAAATCTGCCACAGCCGCAGGGGCCAGCCGTCCTCCTTCAGACGGAGGACGCTGTGGAGGCGTCCCCGAAGGGGGGCGGTGACGCCTCCAATGACCTGGTACAGGCCGTTGAGCAATCCCCATACCACAAAGGTCATGGCCGCGCCGTGCCAAAGTCCGCTGACGGCAAAGACGATGAGCACGTTCAGGTACTTCCGCACCGTGCCCTTCCGGGAGCCGCCCAGAGGGATGTAGAGGTAATCCCGGAACCAGAAGGACAGGGACATGTGCCACCGCCGCCAGAATTCCGCGATGGAACGGGAAAAGAAGGGGATGCGGAAGTTCTCCATCAGGGTGAAGCCCATGGCCCGGGCGGTGCCAAGGGCCATGTCGGAGTAGGAGGAGAAGTCGCAGTAGAGCTGAAGGGAGAAGGCCACGGCGGCCCCCGCCAGCTGAAGGGCGCCGAAATCCTGGGGGGCGGAAAAGACGGTGTTCACCAGCACAGCCAGCCGGTCGGCCAGCACCAGCTTCTTGAACGCGCCCCACAGAAACCGGAACAGCCCGGCCCGGAACTCGTCCCAGTCAAACCGGTGCTCCACCTTGAACTGGGGCAGCAGCTGGTCCGCCCGGTCAATGGGGCCGGAGACGATGTGGGGGAAGAAGGAGAGAAACAGGGCGTAGAGCAGCAGATTGCGCTCTGCCGGCACCTTGTCCCGGTACACGTCGATGACATACCCCATGGCCTGAAACAGGTAGAAGGAGATGCCCACGGGCAGCAGAATGTCCAGCACCGGCGTGGAGAAGGAGAAGCCCAGAAGGTTCAATCCCCTGCCAACCAGGGACAGGGCAAAGTTCAGGTATTTGAACACAAAGAGCAGCAGGCCCAGTATCACCAGGCAGGACGCCAGCGCTCCCTTGCGTCTGCTTCGCTCCAGCAGCCGCCCGGTCAGGTAGGAGGCCGCAATGGTGAAGAGCAGAAAGGTGAGGTAGATGGGCTTGGCGCACAGGTAGAAGAACCAGCTGGCCAGCAGCAACCAAGGGTTGCGGGCCCGCTGGGGCAGCAGGAAAAAGACCAGCGCCGTCACGGGGAAGAAGCAGAAGAACTGCGGCGTGAGGAAGGTCACGGAGTCACCGCCTTTTCAGAAAGCATATGAGAGCAAATGGCTGCCGGTGCGTCAATAGCATGCCGGCAGCCATTATTTTAGCCGATACGGCGGGGAAAGTCAATTTACCGGCGCGCCTCTGCCTGCCCTGAGGCGGCCGATGACACGCCCGCCGGCCCGGAAGAGCAGGCTGCGCACATAGTCCGCGCCGATGCCCACGGCGAAGATGGCCAGGCCGACGGTCAGAGCGCCTGCCAGGCACAGGGGCGTGGAGAACTGGGCCAGAAAGGCTGCCCGGCCCGAGAGCAGGTGGGACCACACCAGCGGATGGGCGTGGAGCAGGTACACGCCGAAGGACAAGGGAGCGCAGAAAGACATAACCCGGGCCGCCGGAGCGGGCAGAGAGGGCAGGCGGAACAGGGCCAGAAACAGGCACAGTGCGGCCAGAAGAACGAGGGGGGAGGTATAGGACAGGAGGGTTCCCCACTTGAAGAAGGCGCCGGGCTGGGACACGCCGAAGGTCTTGCCCGCCAGGGCCAGCAGGGAGAAGCCGGCGTACCCGGCCAGCAGCAGCCAGGGCCGGGGCAGCCGGGCAGGGGGATGGAGCCGCAGACAGCCGCCCAGCAGGTAGAGCACCGCCAGCCAGGCTACGCTGTACCCGCCGCGGGTGGAGAAAATCTCCTCCGGGGAGATGAAATCGGCCAGGGAAAAGACGGCGATCAGCGCCAGAACCAGCCGTTTGGCGGCGGCGGGGGACAGGGCGGCGAGGGCGCTGTCCAGGAAGGGCATCAGCAGGAAGAGGGCGAAGTAGGCGCTGAAATACCAGTAGGTGCCGTTGAGCACCGGGAAGAGGGGCGCGATCATGTCCCGCACCCGGAGGGAGCCGGGGTCCAGAAGGCCGAACAGCACCGTGAGCGCGGCGGAGTAGAAGGCGGCCTGGAGCCAGAGGGAGCCCAGCCGGGAGAGAGGGTGCTTCCGCCCCACGCCCAGGTAGCCGCTGAGCAGGCCGTAGCAGTTCACCGCGCAGGAGCACAGGGCCTCCAGCCCCCAGAGGGCCCACCAGCGAAGGGAGCCGGCGGGCAGGGCGGCGAGCAGGCCGCCTGCACCGCAGACGTGGAGCAGGACCACCATCAGCATGGAGCCGTTGCGCAGAACGTCCAGGCCGGAGAGCCGGGGGTATGCAGATTGAGACAAGGATATCGCCTCCCTTGGATATGTCTGACAGATTCTCTGAGAGCTGTTGTATTCAGCATAAGGAGGGCGGGGAAGAATGTCAAGTCCCAGCTCCTTTTGGGCGTCCGAACACCAAAGATTTATCTTATTTTAATAAAATCTCCATGGAAGAAATAAGGATGCTCTGATATGCTTTGACTGCACAATGGCAAAGGAGGACATTCCATGGAACTGCTGCTCAATATCCTGTTTGTGATTCTCTCCCTGCTGGCCGCGGCGGCGGTGGGCATAATGATTTTCTTTAAGCTGACCATCAGCCTTCGGGACAGCCGCCGCCAATGGGCGGAAAAACAGCTGGGACAGGGAAACCGAAAGGCCCTGCTCCTGTATCAGCCCTCCAATGCCAAGCGCAATGTGCCCCAGGCGGAGGCCCTGGCCGCCCGGCTGGCAGAGATGGGCTATGCCGTAACGGTAAACTGCCCTTCCGAGGATTTGCCCTATTCCCCGGGAGACTACGACCTGCTGGTGTTCGGCAGCCCGGTCTACCTGGGGGAGGTTGCCCGGCCTCTGCGGCGGTATCTGGAGACCCACCCCTTTACCGGAAAGCAGGTGCTGCTGTATGTAGACGGGCTGGATCTGGAGCACGCCCCGGAACTGGAGACGCTGAAAGGGCTGGTACCCGCCGGCAATGAGCTCCATGCCATAAAGGTACCCCCCCGGGATCAGGAGAAGCTGCTGGCCTTTGCTTCGGAGCATGGGGGCTGAAGGCGTGGTCATAGTGGGGGACAAACCTGCATATATATCTCACATCCTGAGAAAATGACACGGGAGTGTGGATTGGTATGCAGACAGACTGGAACGAAAACCATGCCCTTCTGCGGGGTGAGGCGGCGGCGGCGCCTGTGGTCTCCCATGAAAACCGGGGGGTTACTTACTGGACCTTTCCCCTGCGGGTGGAGCGGCTGTCCGGAGCGGAGGACCAGCTCAATGTGGTGCTCTCCGCCGGACAGCTGGAGCGCTGCCCGGTAGCGCCGGGCGCGGAGGTGGAGATTGAGGGGGAGGTTCGATCCTTCAACAACAAGAGCGGCCGGGGCAGCCGGCTGGTCATCACGCTCTTTGCCCGCAGCGTGCGCCCGGCGGAGGGAGAACACGCCAACGACCTGTTCCTGGCCGGAGTGCTGTGCAAGCCTCCGGTGCTCCGCCGCACCCCATTGGGCCGGGATATCTGCGACCTGATGCTGGCGGTAAACCGCCGGTACGGCCGGGCGGACTATCTGCCCTGTATTGTGTGGGGGTCCCTGGCTCAGCGCTGCGCCTCCCTCGGCGTGGGGGACGGCGTGCGGCTGGAGGGCCGGCTCCAGAGCCGGCAGTACATCAAGGTGGAAAACGGACAGAACCTGACCCGCACCGCCTTTGAGGTGTCGGTGATGAAGCTGGAGCCGGTAGGGGCGGACATTATGCCGGAGCAGGCCTGACGGAGACGGACGGAACCCCGGCCGCCATGGCGCCCGGCCACCGCGAAGGCTGCAAAGGGCTGCCCGAGCCGCAGGCACTCCGCCGCCCCGGACTAGGCCGGGAAAAGCGCCGTGCGGGTGTCTTTTCCGTAATTGCAGCAGTGCACATGGAAACGGGAACTTTTATGACATTTTGACTGCAAAAATTTGGCGCGGACGGCGGCGAATATAAAAATCGCACGGGGCAAAGCTATGTTCGGATTCTCAATCCAACAAAATTAAAACACAAGGAGATGCACAAGCTATGACCAGTTCCAATAAGGCTGTTGTCCCCAGCGCCCGCGAGGCTCTCAACAAGTTCAAGATGGAAGCCGCCTCCGAGGTGGGCGTCAACCTGAAGCAGGGCTATAACGGCGACCTGACCTCCCGTGAGGCCGGCTCCGTGGGCGGCCAGATGGTCAAGAAGATGATTCAGGCCTACGAGAACGGCATGCAGTAACTCCACTCTCTTTGGAGCGGAAGCGCTTGCGAGAGGCTCTGAAACAGGCGGGGCGCGCGGTGTATACCGTGCGCCCCGCCTGTTTTTCGGGTTTGCTGCACTGGTGCGGAGGCCAGGCTCGGGTTCTCGTCATCATATCGGGATTTCGGCCGAAGAGGGAGGAAAAGGACATTGATATCTTGCGTAAAAAAGTGGAAAACACGCCTTGCTTTGACGAAAGTGACAAAGAAAGTTGACGGAATATAGGCTTTAGTATATTATAATATCTAATATGAACGGATTCTGAGGCGGCTTTGCTATGAGGCGGCCTCTCCGACACAAGGCATATTGGGGGGCTCCCTGTGGTAAGAATTGGGATTGTGGATGATGAAAAGGAGTCCAGAGAACAGCTGCTGTCTGAGATTAGACGGTTTGAAGCGGAATACCGGATGGAGTTCGCGGTGCAGGAGTATGACAGCGCCCGCGCCTATCTGTCCGACCCGCACAGCGGCTGCGACATTCTATATCTGGATATCGATATGCCTGAAATGACAGGGATGGAGCTGGCAGAGCGCATCCGGGAGACCGACGGGGAGATCATTCTGATTTTCTGCACCAACCTGCAGCAGTTTGCGCTGAATGGGTACAGTGTCTCCGCGCTGGGCTTTCTGGTAAAGCCGGTGCAATGGTACTCCCACCGGCTGTACCTGGAGCGGGCGCTGAAGGTGCTCGAGAAACGGGCCCAGCGGGCCAATACGCCGGAGAAGCGGCGAATCGTAATCAGAGATGGAGCGGTCTCGAAGGTGGTGGACGCAGCATCCATCCGGTATGTGGAGGTCCAGCAGCACTATCTTTTTTACCACATACAGGAGGAGCAGGATGGGCGGGATACTGTGGTCAAGACCCGTGGAACCATGCAGGAAGCTACCGATTTGCTGGTTCCCCGGGGATTTGTACGGTGCAGCTCCAGCTTTCTGGTGAATTTGGAGCATATCACGGCGGTAAGCCGCATGAATGTCTACCTGGGAGAGGAAGCCCTGCCCCTGGGGAGGACGTATAAAGATGCATTTACCAGGGATTTTTCCCGATTTTTGGCCCAAAAGGGGTGGGGTGATCCGTGCTGATTCTGAATTTCATCTTACGCTGGCAGATTGAAGTGGGCATGCTGGGGGCAGCCTGCCTGTTTGTGCCCTGGAACCGGCGCAGGCCCTGTTTTCTTCTCCGCATTGCGCTGGGCGTGGTCCTTATGTTCGCAATTTCCTGCCTGGAGTCTGCCGTTACGGATGGGACATGGACGAGCACGCTGCCCGCCTATGTCATATCCCTGCTGCTGGATACGGCTCTTCTGGTCCTTCTAATCTGGCAGAGCTTTGAGTGCAGCCCCATCCACGCCGTGTTCTCCGCCACCTGCGCCTATGCGGTGCAGCACATCGCCAGCAAGCTGGCCTATATGGGGGCGATGCCGCTGATCTGCCGGGGCATGCTGAAGTCGTGGCACATCCTCCTTTTCCTGCTGCTGGCCAACGCTCTGGTGTGCGTGCCCATCTTCCTGGGGTTTACCCGCCGTTTTTTCAAAGAGGGGCAGCTCATGTTTGACCGGCGCAAGACGGTGATCTACTCCGGGCTGTTTCTCTTTGTGGCAGTCTATCTCAGCTCTCTGCTGGAGAATAACCTGGACGCGGCCGCCCCTACCTATCTCACCAGTTACCTGGCGCTCAATGCCTTCTGCGTCCTCTTTGGCGTGGCTGTACTGTCCATGGAGTTTTCAAATTGCAGCATAAAGCGGCTGGAGAGCGAGAATATGATACTGGAACAGATGCTGGAGAACGACAGGCAGCAGTATGAGCTGGCCAAGCAGGAGATGGAGAAGATCAACATCCGCTATCACGACCTCAAGCAGCAGTATTCCCGGGCCCCGGACGAGGAGCGGGCCAGGCTGGAGCAGGAGATGGAGGCCATCCGGCTGCGCTATTATACGGGGAACAAGGCCCTGGACATTGTCCTCACCCAGAAATCCGGCCTGTGTGAGCAGGCGGGCATTCAGCTGGTGTGCTCGGTAGACGGCAGCTGCCTGTCCGGCATGACCCACTATCACATCTACTCCATGCTGGGCAACGCCATTGACAACGCCATGGAGTGCCTGGCCAAGGTAGAGGACCGGGAGAAGAAGGTAATCAACCTCTCCATCTGCCGCCGGGCGGACATGGCGGTTATCTGCGTAGAGAACTACACGCCCGCTCCTCCGGTGGTGCGGGACGGCGCGCTGGTCACCACCAAACAGGATGCGGGCTCTCACGGCTATGGCACAAAGAGCATTAAAAATATTGCGGAGCTGTATGGCGGGACTGCCGATTACTTCGTGGAGGATGAAGTTTTTTGCTTACTTATTACAATCCCGTGCGCGGGAACGGCCGCCCGATCTGACCGTGCAGCAGGCTAAATTCTCATTTTAAGATGGATATCCCCTCATGAAAATGGGGGGATATTTTTTTTAGCGTGGTAGATTGCGACGCATTTTTTGACAATGGTGCCAGAGCAATTGACGCTCCCGAAATATCTCAATATCATGAGCTTATCAAGGCAAAGAGAGGAAGCGTTTCCGACCCGGCCGCGCCCCGCAAGAGGCACGGCCGCCCTGGACCGGAACCCTCCGAAAACGGGCGGTGCACAGCCCGCTTTCAGAGGGGTTCGGTCGTGTTCCAAACGTGTTAAGGAGGTCAAATTGATGGCACGAAAGGCAACCACAAAAAAGTCCCAGCGCTGGCTCGGACTGGCTGGTGCAGCAGTCCTGATCGCAAACCTTACTTTGACCGGGACTGCCGTCGCGTTTCAGCAGGAGGGCGAGATTAACCACGCGCTGGGCATCGAGGGCTCCGGCGCCACCTATGGCGGCACAGAGTTCACTGCCGACGGAAGCCTGTCGGACGAGGGCTATGCAAAGTATATTGAAGCGGCCTACGATTTCTGCGAGCAGGAGGAGGCAGAGGGCAGCGTCCTGCTCTATAACAAGGACAACGCTCTGCCCCTGTCGGAGGATGAGCGGAACGTAACCGCCTTTGGCCGGGGCAGTGTGGACCCCGTGTTCCGGAGCACCGCCGGCGGATCCTCCACCAACAAGGAGTATCAGCAGACTCCGGTGGACGCCCTGAAGGGCGCCGGCTTCAACGTCAACCAGACGGTGCTGGACGCCTACGCCTCTGCCGCCGACCCCGGCGCCCGCAGCGTTTCCCACGTGGGCGAGTACGACCCCGCCGTCTACACGGACAGCGTTCAGGCTTCCTTTGATGATTACAGCGATGTGGCCTTTGTCACCCTCTCCCGCTTCGCCACCGAGGGCAACGACCTGGCCATGGTCAACGACAAGGGCGCCCGGATGCTGGAGCTGGACGAGGACGAGCGGGCCATCTTCCAGATGATCAAGGACTCCGGCAAGTTTGACAAGGTCGTGGTGCTCCTCAACTCCGTGTTTGCCATGGAGCTGGACTGGCTGGAGGAGTATGACGTGGACGCGGTGCTGTGGGTGGGCAACCCCGGCTTCTACGGCATGCCCGGCGCCATCCGGGTCGTCACCGGTGAGGTCAACCCCTCCGGCCACACGGTGGACACCTTTGCCGCCAACTCCCTGTCCGCCCCCTCCGCCGAGAACTTCGGTCTGCATGCCTACGACTATGGCAGCAGGACGCCCCGGGCGGCCGGCGACAGCTTCGTGACCTACAACGAGGGCATTTACGTGGGCTACAAGTACTACGAGACCCGGTATGAGGACACCATTCTGGGCCAGGGCAACGCCGGGTCCCCGGTGGGCGCCAAGGCGTCCACCGACGGCTGGGACTACGCCGAGGAGGTCTGCTTCCCCTTCGGCTTCGGCCTAAGCTACACCACCTACGAGTACACCATGGACAGCCTGGAGTATGACGCCGCCGCCGACACCTTCACCGCCACCGTCACCGTGGCCAACACCGGCGGCATGGACGGCAAGGCCAGCGTCCAGCTCTACTTCCAGAGCCCCTACACCGACTACGATAAGGAAAACGGCGTGGAGAAGGCCTCCATCCAGCTCCTGGCCTACGACAAAGTGGACGTGGCGGCTGGCGCCTCCGAGACCGTCACCCTGGAGGTGCCCGGCTACTTCCTGGCCGCCTATGACGCCAACAACGCCAAGGGCTATATCCTGGACGCCGGCGACTACTACTTCGCCGTGGGCAACGGCGCCCATGAGGCCCTGAACAATGTTCTGGCCCTCAAGTGCGGCGACGCGGTCAGCGGCAAGCTGGTGGACCACGACGGCAACGTGGTGACCGGCAACACCGCCGCGGCTGCCAAGTGGACCTCCACCAACTCCACCGTGGACACGGAGAAGTACCGCCAGTCCCGCTATGACAGCAGCGTTACTGTCACCAACACCTTTGACGACGCCGACATCAACTACTGGGTCAACGACGATGAGAAGGTCACCTACCTCTCCCGCAGCGCCTGGGACACCACCTATCCCCAGACCGTGGAGACCATCACGGTGAACGACAAGCTCTACGACGGGCTCAACATGCAGTTCTATACCAAGGCCGCCGACGCCAAGAGCGTTTCTGACTTCCGGCTGGGCGTGACACTGGATGAGAAGATTGACTTCATCGACATGAAGGGCGTGGACTTTGACGACCCCAAGTGGGACGACTTCCTCTCCCAGCTGACCCTCAGCGACCTGCTTATCAACATGGGCGACTCCAAGGGCATCAAGGCCGTGAAGGCGGTCAACAAGCCCGGCTGCACCATCGTGGACGGCCCCGAGGGCATGAACGGCCAGTTCAAGTACGGCGACCGCCGCAACTGCACCGGCTGGGCCACCCTGCCCATCGTAGCGGCCTCCTGGGACCACGACCTGCAGTACCGCTTCGGCCAGATGTACGGCGAGGACGCTCTGTACGCCTCCATCCCCATTGCCTACGCCCCCGGCTGCGACATCCACCGCTCCCCCTACTCCGGCCGCAGCTCCGAGTACTTCTCCGAGGACGGGATGCTCACCTACTACGCCGCCGCCAATGTCTCTGAGGGCATGCGCAGCAAGGGCCTGATCGGCACCATCAAGCACTTCTTCCTCAACGAGCAGGAGGCCGGCCGGCAGGGTATCTCCACCTTCGCCAACGAGCAGTCCATCCGCGAGATCTATATGCGGGCTTTTGAAGGCTCCCTGTCCAGCAGCGGCGGGCAGGACGGCAGCAAATCTCTGGGTGTGATGACCGCCTACAACCGCATCGGCGTGATGTATGCCGCGGCCAGCAAGGGCATTGAGCACATCCTGCGGGACGAGTGGAACTACGGCGGCTACATCATCGACGACGCCCTGACCGCCTCGGAGTACTCCTCCGCCCCTGAGATGCTCATGGCGGGCAACAACATCTTCTGCCTGGACACTGCCCGTCCCACTCAGATTGAGGAGCTGATTACCTCCACAGACGACGGCGACCTGCTGGAGAAGGTGCTGGAATCCAACCACTATCTCTACTATATCATGCTCCAGTCCTCCATGGGCAACGCCTCTGCCGAGGACCTGGTGGTGAGCGACGCGATGCCCTGGTGGCAGATGACGCTGATTGCGGTGGACGTGGTGTTCTGCGTGCTGGCCGCCGCCGCCATCGTCATGTATGTGCTGCATACCTATACCGATGTATTTTCCAACCGGAAAAAATCGGCCGGGCGTAATTGACGGAGGTGGAAACTGATGCTGAAAATGGGCATAAAGAACAAGGCGGCCGGCAGCTATCTCTCTCTGGCCGCGGCTGTGGTGGCGCTGGTCACGGCAATCGTGTTTCTGGCGACCCAGGCGACAGCAGCCCCTCTGGGGCATGACGGAAACGCACCCGGCGTGGTGCTCCTGGCGGGCGTGGCCGCCGCGATAGTACTCTTCATTTTCCCTGTCCGCTTCGGGGCGCTGATTCAGGCCATTATCTACAATATTGCGCTCTATCTGGTGGTCGTTCAGCTGTACTTTGTGTTTGCCGACGTAATCAATCACGTGACCTTCGCCGGCGGCAACGCGGGCCTGTGCGTGCTCTATATGGCGGGCACTCTGGTCAGCTGCCTGCTGAGCGTGGCGGCCTGCTTCTTCCGGCAGACCCGGGACGAGGCCGTGGAGGCGCCTGAAGAGGTCCGCAAGACCAGCCCTGTGGGCGCTGTGGCGCCCGCCGTGCTGCTGTGCGTTATCGCCGTGTGCACGGGTGTGTACCTCAATATGGACGGCGTCACCGCCTCCCCTGCGCCGGGCAGTGACGGCGGCGCTACCGCAGAGGGAACCGGGCTCGTCAACATGAACTATAACGACAACACATTTAAAGATATGACCATTGAGGAGCTGGGCGCCATCCCCCGGGAGACCTGGCTGGCCAAGGAGGCCGACGGTCAGGTGGCCTACTTCTTCGAGGGACAGTACACCGAGGGCTTTGGTACCATCGTAGACCCCGGCTGCCTGGATATGTACCTGTGCACCGACGGCTCCATGTACGGCACCTTCAGCGGCCCCGCCACTTCGGTGGCCGGCGGCACAGTGTCCTATGTGTACGGCTACTGGTACAATTATGATGAGAACGGCGAGTACAACTTTGTCATCCATATCACCGGAAACCAGAATCTGGACGGCTCCACCGTGGCCACCAACGTGGAGGGCGGCGCCGACGCGGACGTGTACATCTTCGACACCGACCACGGCGCTTACAGCTGGGAAGCCAGCCTGAGCTACGGCCTGTACGGCGGCATGATGACCCGCAACATCAATATCTACGGCCAGGAGTACGCCAAGGCCCAGAGCCTGACCATCGACGCGTCCAGCCTGCCTGTGTTCTACACCGGCGACAGCTTTGACTCCACCGCTCTGGCGGCCACTGCGGTCCGGGCCAACGGCTCCGAGGAGTCCATCTGGAACGGCCGCATCAACTACACCGGCTTTGACTCCTCCACGCCCGGCACCAAGACCGTGACGGCCAGCTTCCTGGGCGCTACCGCCACTTTTGACGTGACGGTGGAGGAGCTGGTGGCTGAGACCTATACCGGCAGCTATGAGCTGGTGGCCGACGGCACGCCCACCGCCACTGAGGCCCAGCTGGTGGTGGACTACTCCCACAAGACCTGCAAGGTGACCAGCATGGACGGGACCCTCTCTATCAGCGGCACGCTGGTGGAGTCCGGGGACGGAAGCGTGACCATCACGCTCAACGGCAGCGAGCCCCTGACCGCCGTCATCACCGAGGGCGGCGCCGGCACGCAGATCACCATCCCCGCCCACCAGGAGGTGGTGGCCGGCTGGGGCACCAGCGACACCTACGAGATCGGGGAGAGCACCATGACCCTGGCCTCCTGAGCAGGAAAACGGATATAAGCAAATAAACCGATCGGCAAAGCCGGACGGTGACGCTGAAAAAAACGGGGCGCGCGGCCTGGACCGCGCGCCCCGTTTTTTCAGCTGGACAAGCCGGACAAATTAGGTCAGCAGCTCTCCAAGAGAGCGGACATACCGTCCGGACACGGACGCCATCTCCTGGGCAACGTCATCCCACATGCTGTCATACACGCCCACGGTAAAGATGCCGCACTGGTTGGCGCTTCTGACGCCGTGAATTCCGTCCTCAAACATAACGGCATCCTCCGGCCGGGCGTTGAGCTGCTTGAGTACATACTGGAAGGGGACGGGAGAGGATTTGGGACCGCCCGCCTCCCGGCAGGAGCATGTGAGATCAAAATATTTGAAAAAGTCCAGCCGGCGGAGTACCAGGTCGATGAGAGGCCGTTCGGTGCCGGTGAGCAGCGCCACTGTCATTCCCTGAGCGCGGTAGGCTTCCAGCAGCTCCCGGGCAAAGGGCTTGGGGGAGATGGAATTGGCATAATAGGAGACAATCCCCTGGTTGATGGCCTGGAATACCTCTTCCGTGGTGCCCTTGACGTGGTAGTGTTCCACCATATGCTGGGCCACCTCAGGGGAGATAAGCAGCTTGTACAGGTCATAAAAATCCGGCGGCAGCTCCACGCCGAAGCGGAGAGCAACCTGATACAGATTGTCTTTCCAGGCAGGCATGGAATCCAGCAGCGTGCCGTCCATATCAAAGATCATAACTGTGCGGCCAAAGGTTTCCGCATGCGGCATAGTAAATTTCCTCCCAGATTGCGTTGCTTACAGGTGGGGGCCCTTGGGCGTGCGCAGGCCATAGGGATCGGGGCGCTGCTCCGTACCGGAGGACTGGTCCTTCTGCCGCTGGAACCGCGCCTTCCTCAGGTCCTTCTGGCGCTTGCGCTCACTGCGGACATCAAAACCATCCAGGCCTTCCAGCGCCTGAATATCGAATTCCAGCTTGGTTTTTCCGGGGGCAGAGGAGAGCAGGAAGCTGTCCTTGTGGACTTCCAGCACTGTGCCGTAAATACCGCCGCCTGCATAGGCCTTGCATCCGGGCTTGAGGGCGGCTACCATCAGGGCGTAGCGATCCTCCCGCTTCCGCTGGGGACGGGCCAGGGCAAAATAGATAATCAGAGCCAGAACCAGCATGGAAATCAAGGGAATAAAAAACTCCATCAGTACCACTCCTGTTCCGTTTGACGTGGAAGAAAGAAATCGTTATACTGCTGTTATCGGCAGTGAAACGTCTGTTGTAATTTATTATAGCGGAAGCCAAAAAGGAAAGCAATCCGAATTGGAAAGAGGAGAGGGAAGAGAAAAATAATATTCCAAAAAATATACATTTCTTATAAAAAGAGAGGAGCGCGGGAGAGATGTTCCGTCCTTATGACATGCATATGCACACAGATTTTTCCACTGATTCAGAGACGCCTATGGAAGACATGGCGGAGGCGGCAGTCCGCAAGGGGCTGCGGGGCATCGCCATTACAGACCACTACCATCCGGACTATCCCAACCCGGTCCACCGCACCGGCCAGCCTACTCCGGCCTACCACAGAGCCATGGAACGCCTGGCAGAGGCCTATGAGGGGCGGCTGGAGGTGTTTAAGGGCATCGAGATGGGTGTCCTCCCCGGAGAGACAATGGCCCGGTGCGAGGCGGCTGCCAGGGATTATCACTACGATTTTATTCTGGCTTCCTTCCACTCCACCCGGGAGCGGACCTTTGACGATCTGGCCCGGGACAAGCGGGTGACCACTGAGCAGGCCTTCCGGATGTACTACGAGCACGTACTGATGTGTATCACGCTGTTCAAGGACTATGACGTGCTGGCCCACCTGAACCTGCTGGACCGCTATGCACCCTATGTGCCTGCGGACAGTCTGTATACCGACGTGGTGGACGAGATCCTGAAAACTGCCGTGGCCGACGGGAAGGGACTGGAGCTCAACACCTCCAGCTGGCGGTACGGAATGGGGGATCGGACCACGCCCACGGCCGCCATTCTGCGCCGCTATCGGGAACTGGGGGGAGAATTTGTCACCGTAGGTTCGGACGCCCACAGCGCCAAATGGGTGGGCGATCACCTGAATGAGGGATACCAGTTTCTGAGGGAGCAGGGGTGGGACTATTGTGTGGTCTACCGCCAGAGGAAGCCCTGTTTTGTAAAATTGTAAGGTGAGAATACACAAACACAAAAGAGGCCTCCGCCGGATGCCGGCGGAGGCCTTTATCCATTGATATACAAGGAAAAATCAAAACGCACAAAAGAAAAAGACGCTGCGCAAAAATATTTATTCAGTTTGACAACTGATGATAAAAATTCTAAAAACCACATGATTTTTCTATAATACGGAGGGGTGAAACCGTAGAATTTTTTGTAGAGAATGACAAGCTCCACGAGAGCGGAATTAAGGAGTGGTACGTGATGAAAGTTCTGCTGTTAGGCGACCGGTTTATTACCAACGAGATTTGGAAAGAGGCGTTTGAAAAGCGCTTCGCGGACAGCGGCATGACCTTCGAATACGCCGCCCATCAGCTGCAGTGGCCCGTAGTTCCCATGGAGTCTAACGACGAGGTCGCTGAGTACTCAGGCACCGACGACGAGCTGCTGGACCTGGTGAAGGACGCCGAGATCATCCTGACCCACACCGGCTGCATCACCAAGAAGGTGATTGACAACGCACCCAACCTGAAGGTCATCGCCCTGGGGCGCGGCGGTCCGGTGAACGTGAACACCGCCGCCTGCACCGAGCGGAAAATCCCCGTCATCTACGCTCCTGGCCGCAACTCCGGCGCCGTGGCTGAGTTTGCCGTGGGACTCATCATGTCGGTCAGCCGCAACATCGCATACAGCCACTACTGCCTGCGCTATCAGAACCAGTGGCGGGGCGATTTGTACGCCAACGAGCACGTAGGCAGCGAGTGCTCTTACAGCACGCTGGGCCTGGTGGGCTTCGGCGCCATCGGCAGCAAGGTGGCCAAGATTATGCACAACGGCTTTGGCAGCAAGGTGCTTATCTACGACCCCTATATCCCCGAGACGGTCCGGGCCCAGTATCCCGACTACGTATTCACCGATCTGGACACCGTTCTCTCCCAGAGCGACTATGTCTCCCTCCACACCAAGGTCACCAAGGAGACCACCGGCATGATCAGCGCCGAGAAGATCGCCCTGATGAAGCCCGGCGCCATCCTCATCAATACCGCCCGTCCCCAGCTGGTGGACTATGACGCCCTGTATGCCGCGCTGAAGGAAGGCCGTCTGGGCGGCGCCGGCCTGGATGTGTTCGAAGATGAGCCTCCCAAGGCCACCTCCAAGCTCTACGAGCTGGAAAACGTCACTGCTACGCCGCACCTGGGCGGCGCCTCCAAGCAGGCCGCTATCATCGGCGCCACCATCGCCTGCGATGAGGTGTACGGCTATATCAAGGAAGGCCGGATGCCCAAGTTCTGGTTCAACAAGTTCTGAATCGCTCAGGAAGTATCAGTACCGGACATATGTAAGGAGGAACTATATCATGAGTCAGCTTACCGCCGCCCAGATCGCCGGGATGATGGACATCTCGCTGCTCCAGCCTCAGTTTACCCGGGACGATATTGACAAACTCATTGACCAGGCCATCAAGTACAAGATGGCGTCCGTCTGTGCCAAGGGCTACGACGTGGCCTACTGCGCCAAGCGCCTCCAGGGCACCGGCGTGAAGGTGGGCGGTTCCGCCGCATTCCCCCACGGCAACAGCACCACCAAGATGAAGGTGGCCGAGGCCCTGGCCAACATCGACGACGGCGCAGAAGAGCTGGATACCGTGCTCCCCATCGGCCTGGTCCGCTCGGGCATGTATGACTACGCCAAGGCTGAGCTGGACGCCATTGTGGAGGCCTGCCATAAGCGCAACGTCATCGTGAAGGTCATCTTTGAGAACTATTACCTGACTCCGGAAGAGATCATCAAGTGCTGCGAGATCTCCAACGCCGCCGGCGTGGACTTTGTCAAGACCTCCACCGGCTACGCGCCCAGCGGCGCCAAGCTGGAGGACGTGAAGCTGATGCGGGCCCACACCGACCCCAAGATCCAGGTCAAGGCTGCCGGCGGCATCCGCACCCTGGAGGACTTCATGGCCTACTATGAGGCCGGCGTCACCCGTCAGGGCACCCGCGCCGCCGCCGAGATTGTGGACGAGGCGGTCCGCCGGGGCTGGTAATCCGCCGGATGCCGGGCAGAAAAAACTGGATTTGATTCTGGATTAAAAATTTTACATAATAGGAGGAATACCACTATGAAGGCTCTTTATCTCACTGGCAAGGCTCAGGTGGAGATGCGCGATATCCCGGTGCCCGAGTGCCCGGACGACGGTCTGCTCATCAAGATCGACTCTGTCGGCCTGTGCGGATCTGACGTGCGCACCTATTCTGTCGGTTCGGCCAAGATCAACTACCCTGTTATCCTGGGCCATGAGAACGCCGGCTATGTGGAGAAGGTGGGCAAGAATGTCACCGGCTGGAAGGTGGGCGACAAGGTGGTTGCCAACCCCGCCATCCCCTGCGGCAAGTGCTACTACTGCGTCAACAAGATGCCCGGCCTGTGCGACAACATCCAGGTGGCCGGCACCAGCTTCCCCGGCGGATTTGCCCAGTACATGGTGTTCCCCGGCGATATGCTCTCCCGCGGCCAGATCATCAAGGTGCCTGACGATGCCGACCTGGAGCCCATGATTCTGGCCGAACTGCTGGCCTCCGTGGTAAAAGCCCAGGACGACCTGAAGGTGGGCATGGGTGAGACCGTGGTCATCGTGGGCTCCGGCCCCATCGGCTGCCTCCACGCTCAGATTGCCAGGCTCCACGGCGCCACCAAGATCATCATGGCCGAGCTGAACAAGGAGCGCCTGGACAAGTGCCATGAGTTCGGCGGCACCCACTTTATCGTCTCCTCCCAGGAGGATCTGGTACAGCGGGTCATGGAGATCACCGACGGCCGCGGCGCCGACGTGTGCATCGTCGCCTGCCCCTCCGCCAAGCCCCACCAGCAGGGCGTGGAGCTGCTGCGCAAGGAAGGCCGTCTGTGCCTGTTCGGCGGCCTGCCCAAGGATAACCCCTGGACCACTATGGACGGCAACCTCATCCACTATAAGCGCCTGCGCATCTTCGGCGCTTACTCCTACTCCGCCGCTGACTTTGCCAAGGGCTATGAGCTGCTGGCTGCCGGCCGTATCGATACCCGTATCATCACACACACGCTGCCTCTGGAGAAGATGCCCGAGGGCGTGCGCATGATCCAGCAGGGCGAAGCCATCAAGGTGGTTTTGAAGCCCTGGATGGAAGAATAAAGGAGGGACATCAGCGTGAGAAAGCCTGAAATGACCGGCCATGAGCGTATTGAGGCACTTTACAACAAGCAGCCTCAGGATCGCGTCCCCGTTGTACATAAGGGCTATGCCTTCTGCGCCAAGCATGTGGGCATCCCCGTGGCCTCGGTCTACCGCGACCCCAAAGCCAGCTTTGAGTGCCAGAAAAAGACCTATGAGGACTTCGGCTTTGACGGCGGTCCCTTCTACACCTTCGTGGCCTACGGCGCCGGGGAGTTCGGCGGCAAAATCGAGTATAAGAAGGATGAGAACGCCTTTGGCCCCGAAGTCTCTGAGCGGCCCATCAAGGACTGGGAGGACTTTGATATCGACTCCCTCCAGCTGCCCGACGTAAAGACCGCCGGCTGCATTCCCCACGAGATGGAGTTCGCCAAGATGCAGGAGGCGGAGGGCAGCGAGATCGCCTTCATCTGCGGCACGCCCTTCACCCATGCCGCCAACCTGTTCGGCGTGCCCAGCTTCCTGGAGTGCGTGCTCATCGACCCCGACATGGCCCATGCCGCCCTGCGGAAGATGACCGACCACATTCTGCAGGTGGCCGAGTACTTCATCGGCACCTTCGGCCCCGGCCGGGTGCTGGCCCGCGCCGTGTCTCCCACTGAGTCCAACGCCCTCATCTCTCCCAAGATTCTGGAGGAGTTCTCCATGCCCTATGTAAAGGAGCTCAACTCCAAGGTGCTGGCGATGGGTGCCAAGGCTGTGTATATGCACATGTGCGGCGACCACAACCTGAACCTGCCCTACTGGGCTGAGGTTCCCTTCCATCAGCCCGGCAAGCGGGGCATGATCTCCATCGGTAAGGAGACCTCCCTGGAGGACGCGGCCAAGTACTTCCCCGAGTGTGCCATCTGCGGCAACCTGGACCCCGCCATCATCATGAACGGCACCCCCGAAGAGGTCTACAAGACCAGCTGCGAGATTATCGAAAAGGGCAAGGCCCTGATGCCCGGCCGCTTCGAGTTCATGGCCGGCTGCGAGGTGGGTCCCGGCTCCCCGGAGGAGAACGTGGCCATGATGGTCAAAGCGGTCAACGACGTGGGCTGGTATTAAGCGAAGGAGTGGCATCATGAGCGAGCTGAAAATGAGAACCAATGAGGACCTGATCCTCCTGCACCAGACCTTTGAAGATTCTGCTCAGGCTATCGATGCCCTGGCCAACCTGGCCAAGGCCCAGGGGCTGGTCACCGACCTCTACATCGAGAAGATTCAGGAACGGGAGAAGGAGTTCCCCACCGGCCTGGAGATGCCCATTCCTCTAGCTATCCCTCATATTGCCGACGGCTGCAACGAGCCCTTTGTCTCCATTGCCACCATGGAGAAGCCTGTGATCTTCAAATCCATGGATCGCTCCGGAGATGACGTTTCGGTGCAGATCGTATTCCTCTTCGGCATCATTGACCCCAAGAGCCAGTTGGCAGTGCTGCGGAAGTTCGCCGCGGCGTTCTCTGACAAGGCTGCTGTCGAGAGCCTGCTGAAGGCAGAATCCAAGGCGGACCTGCTCAAAAAGCTGGACGGCATTCTGGAAGGCCTGCTGAACATTGGCTGACAGACGGGACTTCCGTTTCACAGCGCAAGAAAAAACAAAACTGATCCCAATATGAAAAAAGGAGCGTGTATGGTATGGCACGGACAGTTACAATCTGCGTTTGCTGCGGCGGCGGCATCTTCACCACTTCGGTGGTAACGGAGGAGATCGAGAAACTGCTCAAGTCCAAGAAGATCTCCTACAAAATCGAGCCCCACAAGATCACAGAGATCCCCAACCTGGAGACCGACATCATCGTCGCCACCGGCAAGACGCAGGCGACCAACAAGAGCGGAGCTCCGGTCCTGATCGGCCTGCCCATGTTCACCGGCGTAGGCAAGGAGGAGTTCTCTCAGCTGCTGCTCAAGACCATTGCCGAGGTAGTGGGAGAGTAGCCTGGAAGGTGCGCCCGCCGGAGGGGAGAGAGCGTTCCGGCGGGCGCCATTAAACCAAAAGGGAGGCAAAATATGGAATTCTTAGCGGTAATCGGACAAGCGGTAAAAAGCTTTATCGACATCTTCGGCGTTACCATCCTGGTCCCTATTGTAATCTTCATCCTTAGCCTTGCCCTGCGCGTGCCGGTGAAGAAAGCGTTTCGCGCCGCTATCTTCATGGCCATCGGCCTGACGGCCTTCAACCTGATTCTGAACACCCTCTGGGGACAGATGAATACCGTGATGGTGCTCATCTCCAACAACGTGGGCCGGACCTTCGACGTGGTGGATATCGGCTGGCCTGCCGCCGCTGCCATCGTGTACAGCAATGACCTGGGCATTTCCTACTTCATTGTGGGCCTGGTGTGGAACCTGATTCTGTTCTTCACCAAGGTCACGGATACCTTCCAGCCCACCGATATCTGGAACTACTACTACTTCGTCGTTTGGGGCATCATGGTCCAGTTCGTCACCGGCAGCTTCGTCATCGGTCTGCTGGCCTGCATGTTCATGAACCTGATTGTGCTCTTTATCGCCGACTTCCTGGCCCCCGCTCTCCAGGAGTACTACGGCTATGAGGGCCTGACCTGCACCTGCGTATGCGTTACCAACATTGCAATCCTGGCCGGTCTGATCCGCTGGCTCATCAATAAGCTGCACATTAAG
This sequence comes from uncultured Pseudoflavonifractor sp., assembly GCF_944387805.1. GTDB lineage: Bacteria > Bacillota > Clostridia > Oscillospirales > Oscillospiraceae > Pseudoflavonifractor. Next base: position 28,641 of record NZ_CALXGI010000003.1, read on the forward strand.
GAAGTGCAGCTCAATCCTGAGAAGATTCAGGAGAAGCTGGGCTTCCTGGGCGAGCCCGCCATGATCGGCATCATCATGGGCCTGATTATGGGCGTTGTAGCCTACTTCCCCGACCTGACCAACCCCTCCCTCATCGCCGAAACGCTGGGCCTGAAGATCTTCCCCTTCGCCCTGATGCTGGCCGCCATGCTGGTTATCTACCCCACCGTCTCCGGCATGTTCGTTAAGGGACTTATCCCTGTCAGCCAGAGCCTGAACGCCCGGGTGCGCAGCGGCAAGATTAACCGGAAGGCCTTCAACATCGGCATCGACCCCGCCGTCTACTTCGGCGAGACCGCTACCCTGACCACCGGCCTGCTGCTTATCCCCATTCTGATCATCACCGCCATTATCCTTCCCGGCAACCGTATCATCCCTGTGGCTGATATCCCTGCCATGCCCTTTATGGCCATCGGCGCCATCGCCGTGTTTAAGGGCAACATTCTCAACGCCACCATCACCGGCACCATCTGGTACTCCATTGTCCACTACATCGCCACGGATACGGCTGCCCTCTTCACCCAGATGGCAGAGAACGCCGGTCAGGCATTGCCCGAGGGTGCAACCTACATCACCTCCTGGTGTGTGTCCGCCATTCCTCCCTGCTATGTGGTCATGAAGGCCTTCTCTGCCCCCGGGGCCCTGAAGTTCATCCTGATGGCTGTCTGCGTGGTAGTTTACGTGCTGGCCCTGTGGCACTTCAAGACCCACCGCAAGGGCTGGTTCATGTTCTTCGGCGCCTCCGAGGAGTACACCGATCAGTACATGAACGTGGCGGCCCAGAACGCCTGAGGCCGGCGCCTCATTATGTGTGAGCCATGCTCCAGAACCGGCGAAGCAGCCTGAACCCGGATGCTGGAGTTGGCAATGTGCCATTCATACACACCTCTGACCGGACCGGAGTTTAGGCTCCGGAAGGGCAACCTTCAGGGGACGAGGTCTCGGCCCCGTCCCCTGAAGGTTGTTTCAGGGGGGAATTAAGGCTGAACGTCGGTAGAGGATACCGGGCAATATACATTATCAAATAGTAAAGGGGAACTGTCATATGAACGCACTTGCTGTTAAGATGTACGACGCCATCCGCAAGGGGGAGTATAAGGAGAACGAGGTTATGCCCGACGTGGCCGCTCTGGTGGCGAAGTTCGGCGGCGACGAAAAGACTGTCCGGGAAGGCATTGGCGACCTGGTCTATGAGGGCGCCCTGGAGCGGGTCCCCGGCCACGGCGACCAGGTCCGGGTCCGCAAGCCCTATCTGTGGGGGCTGGTGACCGGCAACCACAGCTTTACCGGCGAGGCCAAGAAGCGGGGCCAGAAGCCCGGCAACCGCATCCTCACCTTTGAGAAGCGTCCCGCATGGCCCCAGGTGGCCAAGCGCCTCCAGCTGGAGGAGGGGGAAGAGGTCAACGTGATGGAGCGTCTCCTCTTCGCTGATGACAAGGTGGTGGGCCTGGAGTTCTCCTACATGCCCTCCAAGTTCTATCCCGGCGTGGAGCGTGAGATGTTCGAGGGCGGCAAGTCCACCTTCGCCGTCATGGAGAAGTTCGGCCACATCTCCGCCAAGGGCGTGGACGAGCTGGCCGTGGCCACCCTGGAGCCCCGTGAGGCCGAGCTGTTCGGCATGGATCCCGGTGTTCCCGTGCTCATCCGCTTCCGCGTCACCCTGAATCCCGAGGGCGTGCCCATCAAGGGCTCCCGCGCCATCTATCTCTTCAATCCCGGCTACACGCTGGACATCTGAGCAGCAATAGGGTAGTATATACAACGGCTCTTCGTAACGGTACGGAGTAATTTGTAACCCGCTGCTTCTGAAGGGCATCTGGTAAGTCCGCGCACAACCGGCTTGCCAGATGTCCCTTTCATAGAACCAGAGATCGGACAGTTGGCTGCGGCCCGGAGGTATTTAACATGAGACTGGTAGGGAAACCCGTATCCAAAGGTGTTGTGATCGGAGAGGTCCTGCTCTATGAGCCCTTCAAAGCCACTCCGGTTGTGACTTACATCGAGAAAAGCAATGTGGAACAGGCGGTCCGGGCCTATGAGGAGACCCGGGCGCGGGCCAAGGCCGAGCTGGATGAGCTGGAAGCCCGCATGCTGGAGCGAGATCCGGACAAGGCGGCAATCATCTATGCCCACCGGGAGATCCTGCTGGATCCGGCCATGGATGAGGAGATCCGCAACCTGATCCAGAATGACCTGATGAGCCCTGATGCGGCCATCGACCAGACATACAGCACCTACATTATGGTGCTGGGCAAGAGCAAGAACGAGATGATGCGTGAGCGGGCCTCCGACCTGCGGGACGTGAAGACCCGTCTGCTGCGCTGCTGGGCGGGGGAGAAGGAGCAGAACCTCTCCTCCCTGGAGAAGCCGGTCATCGTGGTGGCCGACGACCTCTATCCCTCGGACACCGTGTCCCTGGACCGGGAGAACGTGCTGGGTATCGTCACCCAGGTGGGCGGCGCTACCTCCCACACCGCCATCATCGCCCGCAGCTATGAGATCCCCGCCGTGCTGGGCATCCCCAACGCCATGACCAAGCTGACCGCCGGTGAGCAGGTGGTGCTGGACGCGGTGACGGGCGAGGTGATCACCGGCTCCGGCGAAGAGGAGCTGGCGGCCTACCGGGCCAAGGCGGAGAAGGTAAAAGCCGAACTGCTGGAGACCAAGACCTATTTGGCCACCGAGCCGGTCACCACCGACGGCCGCCACATCAGCGTCCGTCTGAACGTGGCTGCCGCCAATGACCATGAGCTCTCCGGCGCCGAGTACGCCGACGGCTGCGGCCTGTTCCGCACCGAGTTCCTCTATCTCAACGGCGACCATCTTCCCACTGAGGATGAGCAGTACGAGACCTATAAGAAGGTGCTGGAGGCCTTCGGCGACAAGCCGGTGATTCTCCGCACCATGGATATCGGCGGCGACAAGCAGCTGGACCGTCTGGAGCTGCCCAAGGAGGACAATCCCTTCCTGGGCATCCGCGGCCTGCGGCTGTCCCTGGTCCGGCCGGAGCTCTTCCGGGCCCAGATCCGGGCGGCTCTGCGCGCCTCCGTCCACGGCAACCTGCGCATCATGATGCCCATGGTGGGCGCCCTGGATGAAATCCGCAAGGCCAAGGCCTTCATCGCCGAGCAGGGCGCCGCCCTGGACGCCGAGGGTATCCCCTGGAACCACGAGGTGCCGGTAGGCATTATGATTGAGGTGCCCTCCGTGGCCCTCATCGCCGACCTGGTGGCCGATGAGGTGGACTTTGTCAGCGTGGGCACCAACGACCTGACCCAGTACCTCTGCGCTGCCGACCGGATGAACCCGGCGGTAAAGCCCTACTATCAGGACTACCATCCCGGCGTGTTCCGCATGCTGGGCCACATCGCCAAGACCTTCGGCGCGGCCGGCAAGCCGGTGAGCGTCTGCGGCGAGCTGGGCGGCGATACGCTGGCCATCCCCGTACTGGTGGGTCTGGGCATTGACAAGCTCTCCATGGGTCTTGCCTCCATGGCGGCGGCCAAGCGGGTCATCCGCGGGCTGAACATGGATGAGGCCAGAGCCCTGGCGGAAGAGGTCAAGAACATGAAGACGGAGACGGAGATCCGCGCCCGTCTGGAGGCCTTCGCGGCCCGATAAGAAAGGGGACAGTTGCTATGTATTCCAAGCAGATTAAGATCCAGAACAAGACCGGTCTTCACGCCCGCCCTGCCTCCGAGTTTGTCAGCCAGGCGGGTAAGTTCAAGTCCAAGATCGAGCTCCAGCGCGTAGGCGAGGAGGACAAGTACAACGCCAAGTCCATCATCATGCTGCTCTCTCTGGGCCTGGCCCAGGGCGAAGAGGCCGTGCTCTACGCCGACGGCGAGGATGAGAAGGAGGCCGTCGAGACTCTGGCCGATCTCATCGCCAGCTTCAAGGAGTAATTTGTATCAATTGGACTGCTGGTCTTGCAACAGCGGTGGGCTGTATGGTATCTTTATATAAAAGAGCGGTACGGCTGCGCTGGTCCTGACCAGCAGTCCAGCTGCTGAGAAAGCGAGGGTTGCCTATGACCCGGGAAGAGATTAAGCGGCAGGTCACCAAGGACACCCTGCTCTCCGCCCGGAAGAACACGGGCCGGGGATTTGTCCCCGTGGGGATCTCCAACCGGCATGTCCACCTGACCCAGGCGGCAGTGGAGGCCCTCTTTGGTCCCGGCCACCAGCTCACCCCCATGAAGGCCCTGTCCCAGCCGGGACAGTTCGCCTGCGAGGAGAAGGTGATGGTGGAGGGCCCCAAGGGAAAGCTGAGCGGTCTCCGGGTCCTGGGCCCTGTCCGGAAGGACACCCAGGTGGAGCTGTCGGTGACCGACGCCTTCGCGGCGGGCATCAAGCCGGTGGTGCGCATGTCAGGAGACATCGCGGGCACACCGGGCTGCCGCCTGACGGGCCCCTGCGGGAGCCTGGAGCTGAAGGAGGGCGTCATCGTGGCCGCAAGGCACCTCCACATCTCCCCCGAACAGGCCGCGGTCTACGGCCTCAAGAGCGGCGACCAGGTCCGGCTGAGAAGCGAGGGACCCAGGGCCGTGGTGTTTGAGCATGTGGCGGTCCGGTCCGGGACAGGACACGACCTGGAGGTCCACATCGATTTTGACGAGGCCAACTGCGCCCAGATGAGAAACGGCGATCTGCTGGAGATCATCTGAGCGAGGCGGCTGTGCCGAAAGGGGGCGATGGATTGGACAGTCTGGAACGGCAGGCACTGATTGCGCGGATTACGGCGGAGGTGTGCAGAGCGGTGGACGCCGCTCAGGCGGCGAAGCCCGAGGCGCCGGACACACTGGCCATCATATCCGCGCCGCTGGCCCTGCCGGACAGAATTTTCAAGCAGGTGCGGGAGACCTTCGGCGGCAATGTACGCTATCTCCTCTTTGGAGACCATCTCCACTACGAGCAGGTCCCTGCGGTGCAGGGGACGCCCGAGGGAGAGCAGGACTACATTGAGGAGGCCGCCGGTGTGGAGACCGTGCTGCTCCTCTCGCCCCGCACCTCCACCCTCAGCCGTCTGGCAAAAGGGGAGGATGAGGGGCTGCTGGAGGACCTGGTGCTCCGCACCCTCCTGTGGGGGAAGGACGTACACATCTGGCTGGATTTCCAGCCTATGCGGTTCAAACGAAACACATTTTTCGAAAAGGTGCTGGACGCCATCGAGGCGCTGGAGGATATGGGCGTCACCGTCACAGCCTTTGACTGGACGGCGGAGCTGGGAAGCAAACCCCTCCTGACGCTGGTCACCGAGCGGGACATGATGGACGCCGGACAGGCGGGCGCGCAGGAGCTGCGCTGTGCCTCCAACGCCATTATCACCCCCTCGGCCCTGGACAAGGCCGCGGAGCTGAATATCCGAATCGTCCGTGTTTAGCAGATGGGAGGATTGACATGCAGATCGCGAGAGTCAAGGGAACAGTGGTCAGCACCAACAAAGCGGAAAAGCTGATGGGACTGAAGCTCCTGGTGGTCAAGCCCATTGACCTGGAGACCATGGAGGAGAAGGGAAGCCCCATCGTGGTGGTGGACGCAGTGGGCGCCGGTGAAGGCGAAGTGGTCATGCTGGTGGGAGGCAGCTCCTCCCGTCAGACCGCAGCCACGGAGAACAAGCCGGTGGATCAGTCCATTGTGGCCATCATCGACCACATCGATATCGACAACAAGCGGGTATTCCAGAAGTTTCAGTAAGCAGCAGTTCAGTCCCAACTAAAACTGCCGACAGCAGAGAGGTAGTGAGAACGTGCTCAACAGAAGCGAGATCGAGCGAATTGCCCGGGAGACTGCGGCGGAGCTGGCAGGGGGCGGCGGATGTACGCCTGCTTCCGGCTGCTGGATGTGCGATACTGCCGAGGAGGCCATCGCCAACGCGAAAGCGTCCCAGCAGAGGCTCCATGCCATGGGTCTGGAAGAGCGGGGACGGTTTATCGCCGCCATGCGCGCCGCGGCCCTGAAAAACGCTGAGTACCTGGCTGAGCTGGCCCACAGCGAGACCAAGTACGGCAGCGTGGCCCACAAGATCCTGAAAAACCAGCTGGCCGCCAACAAGACCCCCGGCATTGAGGACCTGGTGACCCAGGCCTTCAGCGGGGACGACGGCCTGACCATCGTGGAGGGCGCCCCCTGGGGGGTCATCGGCTCCATCACCCCCTCCACCAACCCCACGGCGACCATCATCAACAACTCCATCAGCATGATCGCCGCCGGCAATGCCGTGGTGTTCAACCCCCACCCGGCAGCCAAGCACGCCTCCCAGGAGGCTATGCGTATCCTCAATGAGGCCATTGTGGAGGCAGGCGGCCCGCCCGCCCTCATCGCTACCGTGAAGGTGCCCACCCTGCAGACCGGCGAGGCCATCATGGCCTCCAAGGACATCCGGCTGCTCTCCATCACCGGCGGCGAGGCGGTTGTGGCCGCGGCCATGAAGTACCCCAAGCGGGTGGTGGCCGCCGGACCTGGCAACCCGCCCGTCATTGTGGATGACACCGTGGACATCCCCTATGCGGCCAAGACCATTGTGGACGGCGCCAGCTTTGACAACAACGTCCTCTGCGTGGCGGAAAAAGAGGTGTTCGCCTTTGAGAACATCGCCGACGCGCTGATGAACGAGATGGTCCAGCGCTGCGGCGCCTGGCGGATCTCCGGCGCCGACATCGACAAGGTGGTGCGCACCGTGCTGCTGGAGAAGGACGGCAAGCACGTCATCAACCGGAAGTTCGTGGGCCGGGACGCCACCTACATCCTTCAGGAGAGCGGCGTGTCCTACCAGGGCAATCCCCGGCTGGTCATCGCCGAGGTGGACAAGTACCATCCCTTTGTCATGGTGGAGATGCTGATGCCCGTCCTGGGCATTGTCCGGGTGAAGGACATCGACGAGGCTGTGGCCGAGGCGGTGCGGGCTGAGCGGGGCTGCCACCATTCCGCCATGATTCACTCCACCAACATCAAGCACATGACCCAGGCGGCAGCCGCCCTGGACACCACTATTTTCGTCAAGAACGCCCCGTCCTACTCCGGCCTGGGCTTCGGCGGCCAGGGCTTCGCCACCCTGACCATCGCTACCCCCACCGGTGAAGGACTCACCAGCGCCCGCACCTTTACCCGTGCCCGCCGCTGCGTGCTCAAGGGCGATCTCCGGATTATCTGAGCCTATGGATAAGTTAGCAATGATTAGAGACGCAGGCGTGGTAGGCGCCGGCGGCGCCGGATTTCCCACCCATGTGAAGCTGGACTGCCAGGCGGAGTTCGTCATCGCCAACGGCGCGGAGTGCGAGCCGCTGCTGCGGGTGGACCAGCAGGTCATGGAGTTTGAAGCCCGGGATGTGGTAGAGGGACTGCGGATTGAGATGGAGCTGGTGGGCGCCAAGGAGGGGATTATCTTCCTCAAGGAGCACTATACCGGCGCCATCCGGGCCCTGCGGGACGTGCTCAGGCACGAGAAGAAGATCCGGCTCCACATTGTGGACAGCTTCTATCCCGCCGGCGACGAGCAGCAGATCATCTATGAGGTCACCCACCGGGTGGTTCCGCCGGGCGGACTGCCCAAGGACGTGGGCTGTGTGGTCAACAATGTGAGCACCCTGGTCAACGTGGCCAAGGCGGTCCGGGGTGAGCCGGTGACCGACAAGTACGTCACCGTGGGCGGGGCGGTCAAGGCCCCCTGCACCATCCGGGTGCCCATCGGCACCCCCCTCTCTGCGCTGGTGGAGTACGCCGGCGGCCCTCTGGAGGAGGACAGCGTGCTCATCGTGGGCGGACCCTGCATGGGCGCCGTAACAGAGAACTGGGAGCAGAGCGTTACCAAGACCACCGGCGGCGTACTGGTGATTCCCCGCAATCATCCTCTTCTGGAGCGGAAAAACCCGGAAATCAATCTGAAGGTGATGCAGTCGGTGTGCTGCCAGTGCACCATGTGCACCCAGATGTGCCCCCGGCACGCCCTGGGGCTGGGGACCAGTCCCCACAAGGCCATGCGGGCGGTGGCCTGCGGCGCCGATCTGGTGGGCGACGTGGCCGGCATCCTCTCCTGCTGCGACTGCGGACTTTGTACTTACTACGCCTGCAACTTCGGCCTGAAGCCCTCTCACATCATGAAGATGCTCAAGGGTAGCCTGATGCAGAAGGGCCTGCGGGCCAACCGGGACCGGATGGGCGAGCCGGACCGGTATATTGCAGATAAACGCCTTCCCACCGGGCGGCTTATTGCCCGGCTGGGCATCGAGGAATACGATGTGCCCGCCCCCATGGAGACAGGGCTGCTGCCCTGTTCTCTGGTGCGGATTCCTACTAAGATGCATACAGGAGCTCCGGGGCGGCCGGTGGTCAAGCCGGGCGATCGGGTCATCCGGGGCCAGCTGATTCTGGATCTGCCGGAAAAGGGCTTGGGCGCAAAAATCCACGCCAGTATTGACGGTACCGTGACCGAGGTCACTCAGGCCTATGTGGAGGTGAGAGCATGAGGACAGCGTTAGGAGCCATTGAAGTACAGAGCATCCCCAAGGGCATTGAGGCGGGGGACGCCATGCTCAAGGCGGCCCATGTGGAGCTCATCTCCGCCGGTACGGTCTGCGCCGGAAAGTACGTGGTGGTGGTGGCCGGCGAGGTGGACGCAGTCAACGCCAGCGTTCAGGCCGGAACCGCCACGGCGGGCGGCAAGCTCATCGACAGCCTGCTCATCCCCCGCATCCATCCCCAGGTTCCCAAGGCCATCAACGCCTGCACCGATGTGGGCAGCGTCCAGGCCGTGGGTACCATGGAGCTCTTCTCTGTCTGCGCTGCCATCCAGGCGGCCGACACAGCTGTCAAGGCGGCCACCGTGGACCTGATTGAGGTCCGGCTGGGCCGGGGCCTGGGCGGAAAATCCTTTGTGGTACTCACCGGCGACGTGGCTTCGGTCCGCTCTGCCGTGGAGGCCGGGCGTACTGCCGCCCGGGAGAAGGGCCTGGTGTCCGACTGCACCGTGGTTCCCTCTCCCCACCCCGATCTGGTCAAAGCGCTGCTGTAATACGGATTGCCCATAAAAACCAAGGACACTGACAGGAGGCACATAATTATGAAGCTTGCGTTAGGTATGGTAGAGACCCGGGGCCTGGTTGGCTCCATCGAGGCGGCCGACGCCATGGTGAAGGCTGCCGACGTGCATCTCATTGGCAAGGAGCGCATCGGGTCCGGCCTGGTGACCGTCATGGTCCGCGGCGATGTGGGCGCGGTGAAGGCCGCCGTCGAGGCGGGCGCTGCCGCTGCCAAGCGGGTGGGCGACCTGTACGGCACCCATGTCATTCCCAGCCCTCACGACGATGTGGAGACGATTCTTCCCGGCTATGAGAAGCCCGCCGCCAAGAAGGCCCCCGCGGCCAAGGCGTAAGACCGATGTATACCGGCGAGGTGATCGGCTCGGTGGTGGCCACTGTGAAGGAGGAGCACCTGGAGGGAATTCCCCTGCTGGTGGTTCAGGTCATCGAGAACGGAAAGCGAACCAAAAAGGTGATCGCGGCGGACGCCACCCGCCAGGCGGGCCACGGGGACTTTGTCTACCTCATCGGCTCCAAGGAGGCCGCCCGGATGTTCCGCAAAAAGCTCACCCCGGCGGACGCGGCCATTGTGGGCTTTATTGACTCCTATCGGGAAGAGCTGTAGCACAATTCCATTCCCCGGCGGCAGGGCCGCCGGCACAAAAAGACTACCATCGAAAAATTAATGATAAAATGGAGGAATTAAGTTATGGAGAGACAGGCTTTGGGTATGGTTGAGACCAGAGGTTTGATCGGCGCGATTGAGGCTGCGGATTCCATGGTGAAGGCCGCCAACGTCCACCTGGTGGGCAAGGAGCAGATTGGGTCCGGCTTGGTGACCGTTATGGTCCGCGGCGACGTGGGCGCCGTGAAGGCCGCCGTCGAGGCCGGCGCCGCCGCTGCCAAGCGGGTGGGCGACCTGTACGGCGTGCATGTCATCCCCTCTCCCCACGGCGATGTGGAGGCCATTCTGCCCCAGGCGTAACCAATCTGCGGGTCGTCTCCCTGCGTGCCGTCCGGACGCGCGGGGAGACGCCTGCCCTGTTGGGGCGGCATTCCGTCCCTGTGCCGTGAATACTCCAGGAAAGGGAGGTGCCTGCCATGAGATTGGCGCGGGTCGTGGGGAATGTGGTCTCCACCATCAAGGACGAGGGCTATAAGGGCCAGAAGCTGATGATTGTGGAGTATCTCAACGAGCATGGCCAGCCTGAGGGCGCGCGGCAGATTGCCTTTGACTGCGCCGACGCCGGTGTGGGTGACATTGTCATTGTGAATACCGACGGCGGTGCGGCGAACATGTTCCTTGGCAAGCAGTGCATCGCCGACATTACCATCTGCGGCGTGGTGGACTACTGCACTTTCAATGGGGAGAATATCATGGGACACACAGTGCCGGCCCCTTCAAGAAAGGACTAAGCCATGGTTGACATCAAGAAAATTTCGGAAGAGGTCCTGCGGGAGCTGGAGGCCCAGGAAAAGGGAGCCGCCCGCCCCTGCCCCATCCAGGGCCAGGGCGCCCGCATGCGGGATGTGACCTGTGCCGATGTGCCCCGCAGACTGGAGCACTCCCTTCTTGTGGCGGACATGACCCGGGAAAAGCTGCTGGCCGAATGCCAGGTGGCCAAGCAGTGGGGAGTGGGCGCGGTGTGCGTGGCTCCTTACTATGTGGAAGAGGCGGCCCAGGCCCTTGCGGGAACCAACGTGGCGGTGTGTGCCGCCATCGGCTTTCCCAGCGCATTTATGAGCACCGAGGCCAAGGTGGCAGACGTGCGGGCCTGCACCAATGCCGGCGCGTCTGAGCTGGATATTGCCGTAGACATTGCGGCGGTAAAGTCCGGGAACTGGAACAAGGTGACCCGGGACTTTGGCGCAGCAGTGGACGCAGCCCGTGGCAGAGCGCTGGTAAAGGCTGTTTTTGAGCACGGCTCTTACAATGAATCTGAGAAAGAACAGGTCCTTCTTCTGGCCAAGCGCTGCGGCGTGGATTTTGTGAAAATCCAGAATATGACCAGCGGTGTGGGCGCCCGTGTGGAAGAGATCTTTCTGGTGCGGCAGATCCTGGGCCGCAATGTAAAGATTAAGATCGACGGCGGCGTCAAGACGCTGGACAAGGCGCTGGAGCTCTTTACCGCCGGCGCTGACCGGATTGGCCTCACTGCCACTGCAAAAGTGGCCGCTGAGGCGCTGGAGCGGGCCCGGTGAAGCACTTGACGCTCACCGCGGCGGAGGCCCCGCCGCACCAGGAAAGGAATGAATATGGCATTGGAAATGAATGAACTCAACGAGATTATCCGAAAAGTGACAGAAGAGGTGTGCAGCCGGTACGGCGTCTGCGATACGCCCGCCGCCTCTGCGGCCGGCGGCTCCATGGACCCCGCCTCTCTGGCAAAGTATATTGACCACACCCTGCTCAAGCCCGAGGCCTCTGTGGAGGATATCAAGAAGGTCTGTGACGAGGCCAAGAAGTATCACTTCGCCAGCGTCTGTGTCAACCCCTCCTATATCCGCTATGTGGCCGAGCAGCTCTCCGGCAGCGATGTGACCCCCTGCTGTGTCATCGGCTTCCCCTTCGGCACCCAGACACCCGAGGCCAAGCGCTTTGAGGCGCAGGACGCCGTGACCAACGGCGCCCGCGAGGTAGATATGGTGATCAACGTGGGCGCCATCAAGTCCAGAGATTGGCATCTGGTCAAGCGGGACATCGAGGGCGTGGTGGAGGCCACCCGCGGCCGGGCTGCGGTGAAGGTTATCCTGGAGACCTGCCTGCTCACCGACGAGGAGAAGGTCAAGGCCTGCACCGTCAGCAAGCTGGCCGGCGCAGCCTTTGTCAAGACCTCCACCGGCTACTCCAAGGGCGGCGCCACCGTGGAGGACGTGCAGCTCATGCGGGCCACCGTTGGCCCTGAGATGGGCGTGAAGGCCTCCGGCGGCATCCGTACCTATGAGGACGCTGTGGCTATGATCAAGGCTGGCGCCAATCGCCTGGGCGCCAGCGCCGGCATTAAGATTATTGCCGGCCCCTCCGGCTCCTCCGGCGACCACCAGTGTATCAACTGCGGCACCTGCAAGACACAGTGTCCCACCGGCGCCTGCACGATTGTCAAAAACAGCTACTAATCCTTATCGAGCTGGAACATTCGATTCTATATCGAGCAGGAGATCTGCGCCCTGCGCAGATCTCCTGCTTGTGACTTTATCGGAAAGGAGAAGGTCTGGGTGGACGAGAGCCTGCTTAAGCGCGTAAAAAAATACGCCAACCATTTTGAAGAAATCAGCGGTGTGGATACCTGTGTGCTCAATCTCCGGGAGCGGAAATTTTACGAGGACCCACCCTCCTTCTGCCAGGACAGCTGTCCCTGCCGGGGCGGTGACTGCGACTGCCTTCAGGTTCATCTGCGCAACTGTCTGGAGGCGGAACGCTGGGATGGGCGGTATACCTACTACTGCCCCCTCAATCTAATCTTTGTCGCCGCATATTGTACCACCCGTATGGGGATCCCCACCGGCGTGGTAGCCGGGCCTTTCCTGCTGGATGAATTTGACCGGGATTCCTTCCCGGGCCTGGATGAAAAGGCACTCTCCGCCCTGGTTTGTATTCCGGTGATGAGCACCAGCAAGGGGTATCACTTCGGCGAGACACTGGGCGCGCTGCTCACCTGCTGCGGCACCAGAGACAGGGGTTTTTCACCAACGGAAAACCGCTGGGAGCTTATCAACAAGATGTTCAAGTTCGCCACCAACGGGGCGGACGGCACCACGACGGGGTACTCCATTGAGATGGAGCGCCGTCTGGTCCATCTAATCTCAGACGGCGATAACGAGGGAGCGCGCCAGCAGATCAACCAGGTTCTCAGCTATATCTCCTTCTCAGCAAACGGAAATTTGGACGCGGCAAGGGCCAGGTGCATGGAGCTGCTGGTGGTGATGAGCCGGGCCGCCATCGACGCGGGCGCGGAGGTGGATACCATCTTTTTGCTCAACGAGACCTATTTCCATGAGCTGGCTGCCTGCTCCGCGGTGGCGGATATGGGCGTCTGGCTGTCCACAGCGGCCAGCGGCTACGCATCCTACGTACAGGATGCCGCCGCCACAAAGCACTCCTATGCCGTGTCCAAGGCCATTAACTATATCCGGCAGAACTATGCCTCCAAAATTACCCTGGAAGGCACCGCCAAGATGGTGTATCTGAGCCGTTCCTACTTCTCTAAGCTCTTTGCCGAGGAGACGGGCACCACCTTCTCCAACTATGTCATCCAGGTGCGGATTGAGAAGAGCAAGCAGCTTCTGTTGGACAGCAGCGTGAAACTGGCTGATGTGGCCTATCTGGTGGGCTTTGTGGATCAGAGCTACTTTACCAAGTGCTTTCGGAAAATTGTAGGGATATCACCCGGAAAATATCGAAACTGTCAGGGAAAATTGGAGTAATAGGGGGATAAAATATGGAATTGCTGGAACAGTACCTGAACCGCCCCTTTGAATGCAGCTGCGGGCGCACGCATTTTGTACCCATGCGCAGAATTTGTACCGATATGTGGAGCACCAACCTGTCCGCTGAGTTTGAGACCCTGCTGGGTGGAAAGCGGGCCGTTATGCTCTGTGATATCCACACCAAAGAGGCCATCAACGACCGCCTGGCCGCCTATCTGAAGGAGCAGGGCTGGGAACTGACCATCCGGGAATACAGCAGCGAGGGCCCGCTCTTCAACGACGAGACAGTGGTGGGCACTGCGGTCTTTGCGGTGACGCCCAAGACCGACGGCATCATCGCCGTGGGCGGCGGTACCATCACGGATCTGGGGCGATTTGTGGGCAGCCGGCTGGGCAAACCCTTTGTGCTGGTGATGACCTGCCCCTCCATGGACGGCTACGGATCTGATGTGGCCGGCATGCTTATCGGCGGAAAGAAGAAGGTGCTCAAGGACTGCACCTTCCCCCAGGGCCTCTTTGCAGACCTGGAGGTGCTGCGTACCGCTCCATGGGACCTGATCAAGTCCGGATTCGGCGATATGCTGGGCAAGCGCACAGCCCTGCCCGACTGGATTCTGGCCCGGCATGTGGACGGCGCTTACTACTGCCCGCTGATTGCTGACATTGTGGACAAGACCTCCCGGGCCTGCCTGGACTGCCTGGACGGCATTGTGGCCCGGGATCAGGAGGCTATCCGCACCCTGATTGACGCCCTGTGCCTCACCGGCGTGAACATGGCCCTGTGCTCGGATACCCGCCCTGCCTCGGGCAGTGAGCACATCTTCTCTCACTACCTGGTGGAGTCGGCCATCGACCAGGGCCGCCCCGCTCCCTCCCACGGCACCACCGTGGCCTTCGGCACGCTGGTCTCCGCCCTGTTGTACGAGTATCTGCTGGGCCCGGCCATGCCCGAGGAGCTCGCTCCCATTCGGGAGGAGCTAAAGCAGTATCTGCCCGCGTCTGACGACGTGCGGAAGATGCTGGAGAAAACCGGAATCGGCGCTGCCGTCACGGATCACCTGCCGGATAAAGAGGCGCTGGCCCACATGATTCGGGTTTCCTGCGCGCCGGAAAAGCGGTATACCATCTTGCGTTATCTGTCCGATTGTGGTATGCTGGAACAAAGCATTCAGTACGTCCTGGAGCACATGGACTGACCAGAGAAAGGCGGGGGAGCAAATGCCTGAACAGAGCCAGACAACAATTATGTACGCCATTCTCCTGGTTGTGCTTGTGGCAGTCTTGATTATTTTCTTCATTCTCCCGGACCGTAAGGCGAGAAAGGAGAAGGAGCGCGTTCAGCGCGGGCTGAAAGTGGGCGACAAGGTGTACACCAAAGCCGGAATCCACGGCACCGTGACAGCGGTGGACGGAGATCACGTCTTGCTTGAGGTGGGGAAGAACCGTACCCAGCTGGAGGTAGCCCGGTGGGCTATTCTGAGCGAGGAGGACGGAAAGGCCAAGAGCCGGCGTATCCGTACTATTCCCCTGGAGCACGACGACTAAAACATGCTGGAGAGTGGGGGACCCGCAGACAGCGGGCCCCCACTTTTTTGATATGAGACAGAGCAAGTTTATATTATTTTTCTATAATAGAAAAATAGCGGAACGGCTTGCCTTAACAGGACAGTTGTGCTATGCTGAAAAATATACCAGGAAACAGATAATGTGCACAAAATATGCAATGCGATTCTGTGAGGAATCTCTCATATGAGAGCGAAATAACATAAAATGTCCGCGATAACCGGACATGGTGCAGTTTGGCTGAGCTGAATAGACAAAAGTTCGGACGCGGTGCGGCATAAAGCCGCCTAACAGGGAAGACCGGTGAAAATCCGGCGCAGTCTTACCTCTACTGTAAGCGCAGACGAGAGCGTCAGTCCATTGGCGAGAGAGCCGAGAAGGGACGCTGGAGGATGAAGCGTGAGCCAGGAGACCTGCCGCAGTTCGGTACGTACTCTGAGGTGGAGGGTACTGGCATGCGTAAAAACGGGCCCTTTCCATTGGGAGGGGTCCGTTTTTTGCATATTGGGCCGGGAGGTGGCAGTATGGCAAAGCTGGAACACTATATTGACGTGGGCGACAGGAAGCTGCGCTGCGGCTACACCACCGGCACCTGCGCTGCGGCGGCAGTCCGGGGCGCTGCGGAGCTGCTGCTTCTGGGGCGGCGGCTGAGCGCTGTTCGGCTGGACACCCCGGCAGGAATCCCGGTGGAAGCTGAGCTGCTGGAGCTCTCTGCCGGGCAGGGCTGGGCGTCCTGCGCCGTGCGCAAGGATGGGGGCGATGACCCGGACATCACCGACGGCGCCCTGATTTCCGCCCGTGTGGAGCGGATGGACGCCCCGGGCGTGGAGATCGACGGCGGAGAGGGTGTGGGCAGGGTGACCAGGCCCGGCCTGGACCAGCCCGTGGGCGCGGCGGCCATCAACGCCACCCCGAGGCGGATGATCCGGGAGCAGGCCGAGGCCGTGCTGAAGAAGTCGGGAGCGCCCGGCGGCCTGCGGGCCGTCATCTCCGTGCCCGAGGGTCGGCGGCTGGCAGGGGGGACCTTCAACCCCCGGCTGGGCATTGAGGGGGGCATCTCCATCCTGGGCACCAGCGGTATCGTCCGGCCCATGAGCGAGGAGGCCCTCATCCGCTCGGTCCGCCTGGAGCTGGACCTGGTACGGGCCAGCGGGGCGGAGGACGTGCTGGTCACCCCCGGCAACTACGGCGAGGACTTCGCCCGGGACGTACTGGGCCTGCGGCTGGACCGCTGGGCCCTGTGCAGCAACTACGTGGGGGAGGCCATTGACCACGCCAGGGGGCTGGGGTTCCGGTCCCTGCTGCTGGTAGGCCACCTGGGCAAGCTGGTGAAGGTGGCCGCAGGCATCATGAACACCCACTCCCGCACCGCCGACGGCCGGGGAGAGACCATGGCCGCCCATACCGCCCTGTGCGGCGGGGACCGGGCGCTGGTGGAGCGGGTCTTCGACGCCCCCACCACTGACGGCGCTGTGGCGCTGCTGGAAGAGGCCGGCCTGAGAGAGAACGTAATGGTCTCCCTGGCGGCGGCCCTGGACAGGAGGCTCAAGGCCCGGGCGGGAGCGGACATGGAAATTGCGGCCCTCTTCTTCTCCAACCGGTTTGGTATTTTGGGACAGACCCCCGGCGCGGCGCAGCTGCTGGCGCGCCACCGGGCGAATTATGACGGATAACAAAAACGGAGGCTCACTGATATGGTACACTTTATCGGCGCCGGTCCCGGCGCACCTGATCTCATCACCCTGCGGGGCGCCCGGCTGCTGGCTGAGGCCGACGTGATCATCTATGCCGGTTCCCTGGTGAACCCGACTCTGCTGGAGGGCCGCAAGGCGGACTGCGCCGTGTATGACAGCGCGTCCATGACCCTGGAGGAGGTGCTCGCCGTCATGGAGCAGGCCGAGCGGGCGGGCAAGACCACCGTCCGGCTCCACACCGGAGACCCCTCCCTCTACGGCGCCATCCGGGAGCAGATGGACCAGCTGGACAAGATGGGCGTGTCCTACGACGTGACTCCCGGCGTGTCCTCCTTCTCCGGCGCCGCTGCGGCTCTTAACGCGGAGTATACTCTTCCAAATGTATCACAGTCTGTTATCATTACCCGCATGGCGGGCCGCACTCCTGTGCCTGAGGGAGAGGCTCTGGCCAAGATGGCCTCCCACGGCTGCACCATGGTGCTCTTCCTGTCCACCGGACTGCTGGAGGATGTGGAGAAGGAGCTGATGAAGGGGGGGTATGCCCCCGACACCCCGGCGGCCATTGTGTACAAGGCCACCTGGCCCGACCAGCAGGTGTACCGCTGCACCGTGTCCACCCTGGCCCGGACCGCCAGGGAGAACCACGTCACCAAGACCGCCCTCATCACCGTGGGCGGCTTCCTGGGCAGCGAGTATGAGCGCTCCAAGCTCTACGACCCCGCCTTCACCCACGGCTGCCGGAAGGGGACCGAGGGATGAAGCTGGCCATAGCCGCCTTCACCGCCCGGGGGGCGGCGCTGGGGGAGAAGCTGGCGGCGGCCCTGACGGAGCAGGGGGAGGAATGCGCCCTGTCCGTCCCCGCCCGGCTGGCTCCGGAGCTGGACCTGCCCGCTATGGACAGCCTGGCGGACTGGACGGCCCGGGAATTTGCACGGGCGGACGGCCTTATCTTTATGGGGGCCTGCGGCATCGCCGTCCGGGCCATCGCCCCTCATGTGAAGGATAAGCTCACCGACCCCGCCGTGGCGGCGGTGGACGAGGCAGGGCGCTGGGTGGTCCCCCTCCTGTCCGGCCACGTGGGGGGCGCCAACGACCTGGCCCGACGCATCGCCGCCCTCACCGGGGGACAGGCGGCGGTGTCCACTGCCACCGACGTCAACGGCCTCTTCGCCGTGGACCAGTGGGCCGCCCGGCAGGGCTTCACCATGGAGGGACGGAGGGAAGCCAAGGCGGTCTCCGCTGCCCTGCTGGCCGGGGAGGAAGTGGGCTTTACCAGTGATTTTCCGGTGGATGGCCCTCTGCCCCAGGGCGTAACGGCGGGAGAGGCGAAGATTGGCTTTTCTGTCACCGCAAAAACTGACCCATTGCTCTTTGAGACGGGGCTGCGGCTGGTGCCCCGGGCGCTCTGGCTGGGCATCGGCTGCCGCCGGGGCACAGCGGAGGAGACCATTGCCGCCGCCGTAGACGCCGCTCTGGCGGAGCACGGGTTTTCCGCAAAGGCAGTGGCCGGGGTGGGCACCATTGACCTGAAGAAGGACGAGGCCGGGCTGCTCGCCTTCTGCGCCCACCGGGACTGGCCCCTGAGCTGTTACAGCGCGGAGGAGCTGCTCAGGACGGAGGGAGACTTTACCCCCTCTGACTTTGTGAAGGGGATCACCGGGGTGGACAACGTGTGCGAGCGCGCCGCCGTGCTGGGCGGCGGGCAGCTGGTCATCCCCAAGCGGGCAGCGGGCGGCGTCACCGTGGCGGCGGCCCTGCTGCCCCTGCGGCTGACATTTGATTAATAGAGAAAAATGCCGCGCCCTAGGGCGCGTATGGAGGTTTTTGGATGAAAGTAACCGTAATCGGCCTGGGCCCCGGCGCGGGCGCCGATCTGACCGGCCGGGCCAGAGCGGCCCTGGCCGCCTGCGACCTGGTGGTGGGCTACACCGCCTATGTGGCTCTGATTCAGGATGAGTTCCCCGACAAGGAGTACCGTTCCACCGGTATGCGCAAGGAAGTGGACCGGTGCCGGGCGGCGGTGGAGGCCGCCGTGGAGGGCCACGACGTGGCCATGGTGTGCTCCGGCGACTCCGGCGTGTACGGCATGGCGGGCCTCATCTATGAGGTGGCCCAGGAGTACCCGCCGGTGGATATCGAGGTGGTGCCCGGCATTACCGCAGCCTGCGGCGGCGCCGCCGTGCTGGGCGCGCCTCTGACCCATGACTTCGCCGTGGTATCCCTGTCCGACCTGCTCACCCCCTGGGAGCGCATTGAGAAGCGGCTCACCTGCGCCGCCGAGGCGGACTTTGTCCTGTGCATCTATAATCCCATGAGCCACAGCCGCCCCGACCACCTGCGCCGGGCCTGCGACATTCTGCTGAAGGTCAGGGCCCCCGGCACAGTGTGCGGCTGGGTGCGCAATATCGGCCGGGAGGGAGAGGAGAGCAGGCTTCTCACCCTGGCGGAGCTGAGAGACGAGAGGGTGGACATGTTCACCACCGTGTTTGTGGGCAGCAGCGCCACCATGAACCTGAACGGCAAGATGGTCACCCCCCGGGGCTACCGGGGCGTGGGCTCCCGGGAGGACTGAGCATCCCGGGCAGAAGGAGGAAACAGCGTGGAAATTCTGCTCTTCGGCGGCACCACCGAGGGCCGCCAGCTGGCGGAATGGCTGGCAGAGGCGGGACAGAAGGTGACCTACTGCGCGGCTACCGAGTACGGCGGCGCCCTGGTCCCGGAGGGGGCGGGCGTCACTGTCCGTACCGGACGGCTGGACCAGGGGGGCATGGCCGCGCTGCTGGGGGCCGGCTCCTTTGACTATGCGGTGGATGCCACCCACCCCTACGCACCCCAGGTCAGCGCCAATCTGAGGGCGGCGGCCGGGGAGGCGGCGGTGCCCTATCTCCGCCTGGTGCGGGAGGGGCCGCCGGAGGACGAGGGCTGGCTCCACGCACCCGACGCCACCTCCGCCGCGGAGATGCTGCTGGGCCTGGAGGGCAACGTGCTCCTTACCACCGGCAGCAAGGAGCTGGACTGCTATGCAGTACCCGGCCTGCTGGAGCGGGTGTTTCCCCGGGTGCTGCCCACCCCCGACTCCCTGAACCGGTGCCTGGAGCTGGGATTTCCACCGGCCCATATCATCTGTATGCAGGGACCTTTTTCCCGGGCCCTCAACGCCGCTATGGCGGAGCAGCTGGACATCAAAGTGATGGTCACAAAGGCCAGCGGCGGGACGGGCGGATTCTGGGCTAAGGCGGCTGCCGCCCGAGATACCGGAGCGGCCCTGCTGGTCATCGACCGCCCCTGCCGGGAGACCGGATTGAGCCTGGAAGAGATGAAGGCATTTCTGACCCGGGCATTTTAATGGAGAGATAAAGGAGAGAGACAACCATGAAAAGCCCGGTTTATCTGATTGGCGTGGGTATGGGGGACAGCGGCACCCTGACCGCCGACGCCGCCGACGCCATTGACGCCTGCGACCTGCTCGTCGGCGCGCCCCGTCTGCTGGAGCCCTGGCAGGACAAGGGAAAGGAGACCCAGGCCATTGTTCCCGCCCAGGAGATTGCCGACTGCATTCTCAGCCAGGACAGCCGCTGCACAGTGGGCGTACTGCTGTCCGGCGACGTGGGGTTTTACAGCGGCGCCAAGAACCTCTACCCCCTTCTGGAGGAGGAGCGGGAGGTCATCGCCATCCCCGGCATCAGCAGCCTGGTGTACTTCTGCGCCCGCATCCACACCGCCTGGCAGGACGCCCATCTGGTCAGCGCCCACGGCCGCAGCTGTGACGCCGCCGCCGAGGTGGGCCGCCATGCCAAGACCTTTTTCCTCACCGGCGGGGACAACGGCCCGGCGGAGCTGTGCGCCCGCCTGCGGGATCGGGGCCTGGGCCAGGTCAGCGTGTGGGTGGGAGAGCGGCTGTCCTATGAGGACGAGCGCATCACCTACGGCACTGCCCAGGAGCTGGCGGAGGATGCGTTCGACCCCCTGGCCGTGATGCTGGCAGTCAACCCCAGCCCCGACCGGGGCAGAGCCTACATTCCCACCCTCGCCGACGAGGACTTTATCCGGGGTGACGTGCCCATGACCAAGGAGGAGGTCCGGGCCCTGGCCCTGGTGAAGCTCCGTCTGGAGCCGGGCCAGAAGGTGTGGGACGTGGGCGCGGGCACCGGCTCTGTGTCGGTGGAATGCGCCCGGTCCATCCCTGACGGCGACGTGTTCGCCATTGAGAAAAAGCAGGAGGCGTTGGAACTCCTGGCCAAGAACAAGGCCAGATTCGGCGTGTCCAATCTCCACCTGGTGGCCGGCGAGGCCCCGGTTGCTCTGGAGGGCCTGCCCGCCCCCGATCGGGTATTCCTGGGCGGCACCTCGGGCAGCCTGGGGGAGATTCTGGGCATTGTGCTGCGCAGGAACCCCGCCGCCCGTGTGGTGGCCGCCGCCATCACCCTGGAGACCCTGGGAGAGGCCATGCGGTGCTTTGAGGGCATGGGCCTGGCCAACGTGGAGATCGCCCAGATTGCCGTCAGCAAGGCCAGAACTGTGGGCCCCTACCACATGATGAACGCCCAGAACCCGGTGTGGCTCATCTCCGGGGAGGGACAGGGATGAGCGGGGGAGCGCTGCCCCGGCTTCTCCTCTGCGCCCCCGCCAGCGGCGGCGGCAAGACCACCGTCACCTGCGCCCTTCTCCAGGCACTGGTGAACCGGGGACTGTCCCCGGCCTCCTTCAAGTGCGGCCCGGACTACATCGACCCCATGTTTCACAGCGAAATCATCGGGGCCAGGAGCCGCAACCTGGACCTGTTCTTCTGCGAAGAGAACCTGGTCCGCCAGCTCCTGTGGGAGAACGGCCGGGACTGCGGCGTCTCGGTCATCGAGGGGGTCATGGGGTACTATGACGGCGTGGCCATGGGCACCCGGGCCAGCGCCTACCACCTGTCCCTGGCCACCGGCACCCCCGCCGTGCTGGTGCTGGACGGCCGGGGCATGGGCCTCTCCGCCGCCGCCGCGGTGAAGGGCATCAGGGACTTCCGGAGCGACAGTAACATCGCCGGGGTGATACTCAACCGGATCTCCCCCATGCTCTATCCCCGGCTGAGGGACGCCATTGAGGGGGAGACAGACGTAAAGGTATACGGTTTTCTTCCCGAGCGGAAGGACTGCGCCCTGGAGAGCCGCCACCTGGGGCTGGTCACCGCCGCAGAGGTGGCCAATCTGAAGGAGAAGCTGTCCGCCCTGGCGGCCCAGGCGGAGGAGACGGTGGACCTGGACGGCCTGCTGGCCCTGGCCCGGTCCGCCCCCGCCCTGGAATTTGAGGCGGAGCCCCTCCCGCCCCCTGTGCCCGGCAGGCCCCGCATCGCCGTGGCCCGGGACAGGGCCTTCTGCTTTTACTACGCTGACGGCCTGGACGCCCTGGAACAGCTGGGGGCGGAGCTGGTGCCCTTCTCCCCCCTGGCGGATAAGAAGTTGCCCCCGGGCTGTTCCGGTCTTTACCTTGGAGGCGGATACCCGGAGATTTTTGCCGGGGAACTGGCCCAGAATACCGGGATGTTAAAGGCAATCCGATCCGCCGTAGAGGGCGGTATGCCCACCGTGGCCGAGTGCGGAGGATTTTTATATTTACATGAGCATTTGCAGGACAGCGGGGGTGCGGACCAGCCCCTGGCCGGAGTGTTCCCATGGACGGCCCGCAGCACCGGAAAGCTGGGCCGCTTCGGCTATGTGACCCTGACGGCCCGGAAGGACGGCCTGCTGTGCCGGGCGGGGGAGGGCTTCCCCGCCCACGAGTTCCACTACTGGGACAGCCAGCAGCCGGGCACGGATTTCCGCGCCCGGAAGCCCGGCAGCAGCCGGGGCTGGGACTGCGCCTGGCACACCCCCACCCTGTACGCCGGATTTCCCCATTTTCATTTCCGCGCCTGCCCCGAGGCGGCCCGCCGCTTCGTGCGGGCATGCGCCAGATATCAGGAGGAGCGTGTATGAGCATTCTGGAGGAGACACTTGCAGCTATTGTCCCTGCGGACCGGGCGGCCATGGACGCCGCCTGGCAGCGCTGGGACTCCATCGCCAAGCCCCTGCGCAGCCTGGGCCTGCTGGAGGAGGCGGTGGTCCGCATTGCCGGCATGGCCGGCGCCCCCGCCGTGAAGCTGGGCAAGCGTGCCGTCATCGCCATGTGCGCCGACAACGGCGTGGTGGCCCAGGGGGTCACCCAGACCGGCCAGGAGGTGACCGCCATTGTCACCGAGAACATGTCCACCGGCGACACCAGCGTCTGCCGCATGGCCGCCGCCGCCGGGGCGGAGGTCATTCCCGTGGACATCGGCGTGGCCCGGGCGGTGGCGGGGGAGCGCATCCGGCAGTGCAATGTCCGCCGGGGCACCGCCGACATGACCAAGGGCCCCGCCATGACCCGGGAAGAGGCGGTCAAGGCGGTGGAGACTGGCATCCTGCTGGTGCGGGAGCTGAAGGACAAGGGCTACGGCCTTATCGGCACCGGCGAGATGGGCATCGGCAACACCACCACCTCCAGCGCGCTGGTTTCCGTGTTCCTCAACTGCCCTGCTGAACGGGTGACGGGCCGGGGCGCGGGCCTGTCCAGCGCCGGGCTGGAGCGGAAAATCAAGGCCATTGAGACCGCCATCCGGCTCAACCAGCCCAACCCTGCCGACCCCATTGACACGCTGAGCAAGGTGGGCGGCCTGGACATCGCCGGGCTGTGCGGCGTGTTCCTGGGGGGCGCGGCCTGCCGCATCCCCGTGCTGGTGGACGGCTTCATCTCCTCCGCCGCGGCCCTCACCGCCGCACGGCTGTGTCCCGCCGCGGTGGACTATATGCTGGGCAGCCACGCCTCCAACGAGCCCGCCGGGCGCATGGTGCTGGAGGAGCTGGGCCTGAAGCCCTTCCTCTACGCCAACATGTGCCTGGGCGAGGGTACCGGCGCGGCGGCGGTCATGCCCCTGCTGGACATGGCCCTGGCGGTGTACGACGGCATGACCACCTTTGCCGACGAGCAGATTGAGGCCTATCAGCCTTTGACGTAACTCCAGGGGGAAAAATTCCCCCCTGGATACAAAACCGCCGCGCCGTCTTGGGCGGCACAACGGTTTTGATTTCACGCCTGCGCCGAGGGGAACGGAGGAGACGGCAATGCTGATTCTGGTCTCCGGCGGGAGCGGCAGCGGAAAATCGGCCTTTGCCGAGGACCTGATCGTCTCCTCCGGTCTGGAAACAAAGATATATGTGGCCACCATGCAGGTGTGGGACGCCGAGGGACAGGCCCGGGTGGACCGGCACCGGGCCATGCGGGCGGGCAAGGGGTTTGCCACCCTGGAGTGTCCGGTGAATCTGGCGGAGGCTGACGTGCCCCAGGGCTGCGCCCTGCTGCTGGAGGACCTGACCAATCTGGCGGCCAACGAGTGGTTCGGCACAGGCTGCGCCGGAGCGGAGCAGCGGGTGCTCTCCGGGCTGAACAGGATAAAGGACCGTGCCGCCCTGACAGTGGTAGTGGCCAACGAGCTGTTCTCCGATGGCATCGCGTACGATGAGGAGACGGCGGACTATCTGGCCTGCCTGGCCCGGCTCAACCGGGCGGCGGCTCAGATGGCGGACCGGGTGTACGAGGTTGTGTGCGGCATCCCGGTGCGCTGGAAGGGGGAAGGGGAATGAAGAGCTTTTGGATCGCCCTGGCCATGTACTCCAAGCTGCCCGCACGCCGGGTGGAGTGGGATAAAAAGAGCCTGTCCTGGGCGCTGTGCTGGTTCCCGGCTGTGGGTGTGGCGGCGGGGGCGCTGCTGTTTGGCTGGCTGTGGCTGGCCGGAGTGCTGGACCTGGGCGCGCCCCTGAGGGCGGCGGTGGCCCTGCTCATCCCTATCGCCGTCAGCGGCGGCATCCACCTGGACGGCTTCTGCGACACCGCCGACGCCCTGGGCTCCCACCAGACCCGGGAGAAGAAGCTGGAAATTCTCAAGGACTCCCACACCGGCGCCTTCGCCGTGTTCTGCTGCGGGGTGTATCTGCTTTTCTTCTTTGCCGCATGGTGCCAGGTGGAGACGGCCTCCCTCCGTTCCGCCGGGGCCCTGGCCCTGACGCCGGTGCTGTCCCGCAGCCTGTCCGGTCTGGCGGCTGTCACCCAGCCCAACGCCCGGGGCAGCGGCCTGCTGGCCACCTTCACCGCCCCCATGGACTGCGCGAAGGCCCGGGTGGTGCTGGCGGTGTGGATTGGAGTCTGCGCCATTGCCATGGTGTGCCTCTCCCCCTGGGCCGGGGGCGCTGCGGTGCTGGCAGCGGCGGGCAGCTTTTTCTACTATATTGCCATGTCCCGCCGGCAGTTTGGCGGCGTCACAGGTGATTTGGCGGGCTATTTCCTCCAGGTGTGCGAGTGCGCCATGGTGCTGCTGGCGGCCCTGGCCCAGCGGGCGGAGGTGCTGCTGTGAGACTCATCATCGGCGGCGCGGGCCAGGGGAAGCTGGACTACGCGCAGAAAAAGACGGGGGCGGACCCCGCCGCTGTGGCCCTTGACCCGGCCCAGGCGGCGGACAAGCCCATCCTATACCACCTGGAGGCCTGGGTGAGGGCCAATCCGGCGGCGGATCATCTGGCTGAGATGGAAAAGCTGCTGGCGGTCAACCCCGGCATCGTGATTCTCTGCGACGAGGTGGGCTGCGGCGTGGTGCCCATCGCCCGGGAGGAGCGGGCCTGGCGGGAGGCGGTGGGCCGCCTCTGCTGCGCCCTAGCCGGGCGGGCGGAGACTGTGGAGCGGATATTCTGCGGCATTCCCATGACATTGAGGGGGGACTCGGGATGGAACTGATTTTGGTGCGCCACGGCATCACGCCGGGCAACCTGGAGCGTCGCTTTGTGGGGCGGCTGGACCAGCCCCTGGCGCCGGAGGGGGAGGCACTGGCCCGTGAGGTGGCCCCTACCCTGCCGCCGGTGGAGCACATCTACCGCAGCCCCCTGCTCCGCTGCCGCCAGACGGCGGATATCCTGTGGCCCGGAGTGGAGCAGACCGTGGTGGACAACCTGAAGGAGACCGACTTTGGCCCCTATGAGGGCAAGTGCCACGCCGAGCTGGACGGGGACCCGGTGTACCAGCGGTGGCTCAATGGGGAGCTGGAGATTGGCGAGTCCATTGAGAACTGCAACGCCCGTGCGGAGCAGGCGCTCCGGGACATTGCCGCCGATGTGGCCGCCAAAGGGTATGAACGGGCGGGCATTGTGGCCCACGGGGGCATCTTTATGAGCATGCTCGCCAGGTTCGGCCTGCCGGAGCGGTCCTACTACGACTGGCTGCTGCCCAACTGCAGCGGTTACCGGGCTCAGCTGGAGACCGCCCCCCTGGCCCTGCGGGTCTTTGCCGCCGTGGGGAGGGCCAAGCTATGACCGTGACCCTGCGGCTCTTTGCCCTGCTGCTGGGCTTTCTCCTGGACCTGCTGCTGGGGGACCCCCGCTGGCTTCCCCACCCCATCCGAGCCATCGGCGCCCTTATCGCCGGACTGGAAAAGGTCCTCCGCAAGCTCTTTCCCAAGAGTCAGGGCGGCGAGCTGGCCGGCGGCGCGGCCCTGGTGATTCTGGTGCTGGCCCTGTCCGGCGGATTTACCCTGCTGGTGATGTGGCTGTGCGGAAAGGTGGGACTGTGGCTCCGGTTCCTGGCGGAGACCATTCTTTGCTTCCAGCTGCTGGCCACCCGCTCCCTCAAGGGGGAGAGCATGAAGGTATACAAAGCGCTGAAGGCCGGAGACCTGGAGGGGGCCCGCTGTGCGGTATCCATGATTGTGGGCCGGGATACTCAGCGGCTGGACGAGGCGGGCGTGGCCCGGGCGGCGGTGGAGACCGTGGCGGAGAACGCCTCCGACGGCGTCATTGCGCCCCTGATTTTCCTGGCCATCGGAGGCGCGCCCCTGGGCATGGTCTACAAGGCGGTCAACACCATGGACTCCATGGTGGGCTACAAGAACGACCAGTACCTCTGGTTCGGCCGCTGCGCCGCAAAGCTGGACGACCTGGTGAACTTTATCCCCGCCCGGCTGGCGGGGCTGCTTATGTGCCTGGGGGCGGGCTTCTCCGGCTTTGACGGACCCAACGCACTGCGGATCTTCCGCCGGGACCGGAAGAACCACAAGTCCCCCAACTCCGCCCACACCGAGGCTGCCGCTGCTGGCGCCCTCCACATCCAGCTGGGCGGGCCCAACTACTACTTCGGCAAGCTGGTAGAGAAGCCTGCCATCGGTGACCCCGACCACCCGGTGGAGCCCCTGGACATTGTCCGGGTGAACCGGCTCATGTATGCCACCGCCTTTCTCGCGCTGGTGCTGTGCTGCGGCGTGCCGCTGCTGGTGACCCTGGCGCTGTAAGGACGGCGGAACCCCAGAAGAGGAAGTGAACGCCATGCAGTACGCCCACGGCGGCGACATCTGGAGCTGTCCCGCGCCGGTGCTGGACTTCTCCGCCAATCTCAATCCCCTTGGCATGCCGCCCCAGGTAAGGCAGGCGGCGGAGGCGTCCATCACCGACGCCGTCCACTACCCCGACCCGACCTGCCGCAGACTCACCGCCGGCATCGCCGCCCGGGACGGCGTGAAGCCGGAGCAGGTGCTCTGCGGCGCGGGGGCCGCCGACCTCATTTTCCGGCTGGTGTGGGCGGAGCGGCCCCGCCGGGCCATGGTTACCGCCCCCACCTTCTCCGAGTACGCCCAGGCCCTCCTGGCCGCCGGGGCGGAGATCATTTCCCACCGCCTGCGGAAGGAGGACGGATTTGACCTGAGGGAGGACATCCTTTGCCGCATCGGCCACGATTTGGACATGCTCTTCCTCTGCACCCCCAACAACCCCACCGGACGGACCATCCCCACACATCTGCTGGAAACCATTGCCCGGCGGTGCGGGGAGATGAGGATCCGGCTGGTGGTGGACGAGTGCTTCCTGGAGCTGACCGACGGCGCCCGGGGTCTGGCCGGGCGGCTGGAGGAATTCCCCGCCCTTATCCTCCTGCGGGCCTTCACCAAGAGCTACGCCATCCCCGGCCTGCGGCTGGGGTACTGCCTCACCGCCGACCGGGCGCTGCTGGAGCGGATGGAGGCCTGCGCTCCGGCCTGGGCAGTGTCGGTACCTGCCCAGGCGGCGGGCCTGGCGGCTCTGGAGCAGCCGGGCTGGCCGGAGCAGGCCAGAGCGATCATCGGCCCGGCCCGGGAGCGGCTTTTCAAAGCCCTGGGTGAACTGGGACTGGAGGTGTGGCCCGGGCAGGCCAACTACCTGCTCTTCCGGGCGCCGGGGCAGCGGGACCTGAAGGAGCGTATGGCGGCGCGGGGCATTCTCCTCCGTTCCTGCGCCAATTACGACGGCCTGGGCCCCGACTACTACCGGGCGGCAGTGCGTCTGCCCGAGGAAAACGAGCGGCTGATTTCCACGCTTCGGGCAGTTCTGGTGGAAAACTGATGGGACAGGGAGGATAAGACTGAAATGGCAAAGGCGATTATGATTCAGGGCACTGCCTCCAACGCGGGCAAGAGCCTGCTCTCGGCGGGGCTGTGCCGGGTGTTCCGGCAGGACGGCTACCGGGTTGCCCCCTTCAAGGCCCAGAACATGGCACTCAACTCCTTCATCACCGAGGAAGGGCTGGAGATGGGGCGGGCCCAGGTGGTCCAGGCCGAGGCGGCGGGGGTGGCTCCGTCGGTGCGGATGAACCCGGTGCTCCTCAAGCCCACCAACGATACCGGCTCCCAGGTCATTGTCAACGGGATTCCACGGGGTACTATGCGGGCTTCGGAATACTATCAGTATAAGAAAAACCTGATTCCGGAGGTCATGGCGGCCTATCAGTCCCTGTCGGACGAGTACGACATCATCGTCATCGAGGGGGCGGGCAGCCCGGCGGAGATCAACCTGCGGCAGGATGACTTTGTCAACATGGGCATGGCCAAGCTGGCCGGCGCGCCGGTGCTGCTGGTGGGGGATATCGACCGGGGTGGCGTGTTCGCCTCTCTGTATGGCACGGTGGCCCTGCTGGAGCCGGATGAGCAGGCGCGGATCAAGGGCTTTATTATCAACAAATTTCGTGGTGATGTGGAGATTCTCCGGCCCGGCCTGAAGCAGCTGGAGGACCTGGCGGGCAAACCGGTGCTGGGCGTAGTGCCCATGCTGAAGGTGGACGTGGACGACGAGGACGCCCTCTCTCAGCGGCTGGAGCCGGGGAAAAAGGTGGGCCTTATCGACATCGCGGTGATCCGCCTGCCCCGTCTGTCCAACTTCACCGACTTCAACCCCCTGGAGCGGATGGAGGAGGTCACCCTCCGGTATGTGTCCTCTCCCCGTGAGCTGGGCAGTCCGGATTTGATTATCCTCCCCGGCACCAAGAACACCATGGGGGACCTGCGCTGGATGCGTCAGAGCGGGCTGGAGAGTGCCATCCTGAAGCACGCCGCCGCCGGCGGGTGCGTGGTAGGCATCTGCGGCGGCTATCAGATGCTGGGCCGCACCATCTCCGACCCCGACGGGGTGGAGGGCGGCGGCAGTCTGGCCGGCCTGGGCCTGCTGCCCACCGAGACCGTGTTCTTCGGCGAAAAGACCCGCACCCGGGTGAGCGGGCAGTTTGACGCCATGGGCGGGGACTTCACCGCCATGGCCGAGACGCCCTTTGAGGGCTATGAAATCCACATGGGCCGCACCACCCATCTGGACGGGAGCGCCAACATCCTCTCCTTCCGCACCCTGGACGGAGAGACCCACGCCGACGGCGCGGCGGCGGGCAATGTGTGGGGCTGCTACATCCACGGCGTGTTTGACCGGGCGGAGTGCGCGGCGGCCCTGGTCAACTGCCTGCGCCGCCGCCGGGGACTGGAGGCCTCCGCTGCGGCGGTAGACTGGAAGGTATACAAGGAGCAGCAGTATGACGCCCTGGCCGACGGGGTGCGCGCTGCGCTGGATATGGATCGGATTTACCGCATCCTGAACAGGGAGGAATGAGCATGAAGGTGGAGCTGCAGCGGGTAGCCCCCGCGGAGATTGAAAAGCGGAGCATGGAGATTATCACCTCTGAGCTGGGGGAGCGCTCCTTCCCGCCGGAGGTGCTGCCGGTGGTAAAGCGGGTTATCCACACCAGCGCTGACTTTGACTACGCCGACAACCTGGTCTTTTCCCCCGGCGCGGTGGCCAGGGGGATTGAGGCTGTCAAGAACGGCTGCACCATCGTCACCGACACCCAGATGGCCTGGTCCGGCGTGAACAAGCGGGTGCTGGAGAAGTTCGGCGGCAAGGCGGTGTGCTTCATGTCCGACCCGGAGGTGGCCGCCGAGGCCAAGGCCCGGGGGGAGACCCGTGCCACCGTGTCCATGGAGCGGGCGGCGGAGCTGGAAGGCCCCCTCGTGTTCGCCATCGGCAACGCCCCCACCGCGCTGGTACGGCTGTGCCAGCTCATTGACGAGGGCAGGGTGAACCCCGCCCTGGTCATCGGCGTGCCCGTGGGCTTTGTGAACGTGGTGGAGTCCAAGGAGCTGATGCTCACCATGGATACGCCCCACATCGTGGCCCGGGGCCGGAAGGGCGGCAGCAACGTGGCCGCCGCCATCTGCAACGCCATTCTCTATCAGGCCTCCGGCAACGCCCGGGAGTGAGGAGGGTATCCATGGACAAGAAAGCCATTCTGGCCGTCTCCTTCGGCACCAGCTATCAGGACACTCTGGAGCGGACCATCGGGGCCATTGAAAAGGAGCTGGCCGCCGTGTTTCCCGACCGGATTCTCCTCCGGGCCTTTACCAGCGGCATGATCTGCCGTAAACTGAAGCAGCGGGACGGCATCGTCATCCCCAGCCCTGCCCAGGCCCTGGAGCAGATGCTGGGGGAGGGGGTGACCGACGTGGTCATCCAGCCCACCCACGTTATCAACGGCGCGGAGTACGACAAGCTTATGGCCCAGGCGGAACCCTTTCGGGACAAATTTGCCAGGCTGACCGTGGGCGCGCCCCTGCTCACCTCCATAGAGGACTATGAGGCGGCGGCAGACGCCATTCTGGAGCAGCTGCCGGAGCGGAGGGCGGACGCCGCCCAGGTGTTCATGGGCCACGGCACGGAGCACTATGTAAACCCGTCCTATACCCAGCTGGAATATCTCTTCCATGACATGGGCCGGAAGGACATCATCATCGGCACGGTGGAGGGGTATCCCGGGCTGGAGCAGGTGCTGCGGCGGCTCTCCGAGCGGTCTGAGGTGCGCAGGGTCCGGCTGCACCCGCTGATGGTGGTTGCGGGGGACCACGCCCGCAATGACCTGGCCGGTGAAGAGCCCGGCTCCTGGAAGAGTGCCCTGGAGCGCGCGGGCTACCAGGTGGAGTGCGACCTGCGGGGCCTGGGGGAGTTCCCCGGTATCCAGCGGTTGTTTGCCCGGCACGCCAGGCAGGCATCAGACAATCGGGTATAAACCCGTACATATAGATGAAAGCGCGGGCCGGAAGAGGGAAGTCGGGTGAGAATCCCGCGCAGTCCCGCTGCCGTAAGAGAGGAGCCGCCGGACAACGGCCACTGGGTACGCCTGGGAAGGCGTCCGGAGGCGGAGAGACTCAAGCCGGAAAACCTGGCCGGTCCCCAGGTCATCAACCTACGAACGATAGGAAAGGATGAAAAAACATATGAAATCGTGTATAATAGACCGCTGTATCAGGACGTGTGCCGTCCTGGCTGTGCTGATGGCCGCACTCGCCGTTGGGGCCTCCGCCATGCATATCGCCGAGGGCTACCTGCCGGTGGGCTGGGCCATCGCCTGGGGCGTGGTGTGCGTGCCCTTTGTAGCCGCCGGACTTATCTCCATCCGAAAAAAGATTGAACAGGCCCCCAGGGCCAAAATCCTGCTGGCCATGTGCGGGGCTTTTGCCTTTGTGCTCTCGGCTCTGAAGCTGCCCTCCTTCAACGGCTCCTGCTCCCACCCCACCGGCGTGGGCCTGGGCGCGATTCTCTTCGGGCCTGTGGCCATGAGCGTGCTGGGTCTCATCGTGCTGCTGTTTCAGGCCCTGCTGCTGGCCCACGGCGGACTGACCACCCTGGGCGCCAATACCTTCTCCATGGCGGTGGCCGGTCCCATTGTGTCCTGGGCGGTGTATAAGCTGCTGCGCAAGGCGGGCGCTCCCGCCGCCGTGGCGGTCTTTGCCGCCGCCGCTCTGGGCGACCTGCTGACTTATGTGGTCACCTCCGTCCAGCTGGCCCTGGCCACCGGGGACGGCATGCTCAAATTCCTCACCATTTTCGCCGTCACCCAGATTCCCCTGGCCATTGCCGAGGGCCTGCTGACCGTGGTGGTGTTCAACGTACTGGAAAAGTACAGCAAGAGCGAGCTTCAGGCGCTCCGCGTGGTATGAAGGAGGGGACGAGATGAAGGTTTGGCAGAAAAATCTGATTTTGATTGCGCTGGCCGTGCTGCTGGCAGCCCTTCCCCTGTGGCTCCTGCCCAACGCCGAGTTCGGCGGCGCCGACGGCCAGGCCCAGGAGGCTGTCCAGGAGCTCAACCCCGACTACGAGCCCTGGTTTGAGCCCATCCTGGAGCCTGCCAGCGGGGAGATTGAGTCGCTGCTCTTTGCCCTTCAGGCCGCCATCGGCGCCGGCGTGGTGGGCTTTGTGCTGGGCCGGATTACCAAGCGGCCCGGCGACGGGAAAAAGAACGAGGAGGCAAACTGACCATGGGAACCGACCGTTACGCCTATCAGTCCCGTCTGCGGCGGGTGTCCCCCATGCCCAAGCTGCTGCTGACGGCGGTGAGCCTGGTGCTCTGCCTGTGCTGTGACAGCATCGCGGTGGGGCTGGCCACACTGGCAGGCATGGGCGCGCTGACATGGCTGCTGGGCGGACTGTCGCCCCGGGTCTATCTCCGCTTTCTCAAGATCCCCCTGGCCTTCCTGCTCATCGGCAGCATTACCGTGCTGATTCACAGCTACCCGGCTGAGGCCGCCGTTCTGGCGGCTGTCCCAGTGGGCGGCCGCCTGTGGGGCTTTGACGCCGCTGCCCTCCGCCAGGCGTCCACCCTGTTCTGCAAGGCTATGGGAGCGGTGGCGTGCATGTACTTTCTCACGCTGAATACCCCGGTTATCGACGTGACCATGGCTCTGGAGAAGCTCCATGTGCCCCGGCTGCTGGTGGAGCTGATGGAGCTCATCTACCGCTTCATCTTTGTGCTGTCCGAGACCGCCGCCAACATCCGCATCGCCCAGGAGTCCCGGCTGGGCTACCAGGGCCTGGGCCGGTCCATCTCCTCTCTGGGGACGCTGGCCTCCATGGTATTTCTGCGGGCCTGGCGGAAGGCGGACCGGGTGTACACTGCCCTGGAATCCCGGGGCTACACCAACCATCTGACCACTCTGTCCAGCGGTTACCGGGCGGGGCGCTGGCTTTACCCTGCCACGGCGGGGGTGGCTCTGGGGCAGATTTTGGTGCTGTATTTGGAGAGGAGCGTGGGAGGATGAACGCCGCCATTGAAGCCAGGGAGCTGTGCTATACCTATGAGGACGGCACCGTGGCTCTGGACCACATCTCTCTCAAAGCCCAGAAAGGGAAAATCACCGGTATTTTAGGCGCCAACGGCGCGGGCAAGTCCACCCTGTTCCTCAACCTGAACGGGGTGCTGAACCCATCCTCCGGTCAGGTACTGCTGGATGGAGCGCCGGTCCGCCGGGACCGGAAGGGCATTGCAGAGCTGCGCCGCCGGGTGGGCATTGTGTTCCAGGACCCGGACGACCAGCTCTTCTCCGCCGACGTGTACCGGGACATCTCCTTCGGCGCGGTGAACCTGGGCCTGCCTGAGGATGAGGTGCGCCGCCGGGTGGAGCAGGCCATGGAGCGCACCGGCGTGTCCGCCCTGCGGGACAAGCCCACCCACGCCCTGTCCTTCGGGCAGAAGAAGCGGGTGGCGATTGCCGGCGTGCTGGTGATGGAGCCGGAGGTGCTTATTCTGGACGAGCCCACCGCCGGCCTGGACCCCCACGGGGTCAGCGAGCTGATGCGGCTGCTCTCCCAACTGCGGGACAGCCTGAACATGACCATTCTGCTGGCCACCCACGACATGGATGTGGTGCCCATCTCCTGCGACTACGCCTATCTGCTGGGGCAGGGCAGGGTCCTGCTGGAGGGCACGCCGGGAGAGCTGTTTTCTCAGCCGGAGGTGCTCCGGGCCAACCAGCTGCGCCTGCCCCGTATGGCCCATCTGATGGAAATCCTGCGGGAGCAGGACGGGCTGGACACCGACGTGTCCGCCGCCACCATCAGCGAGGTCCGGCGGGAGCTGCTGCGGCTATTGAAACAGGAGGGACCGACATGAACCGAGGAAAACTGTACGGCGTGGGGGTGGGCCCCGGAGACCCGGAGCTGCTCACCCTGAAGGCCAGGCGCATTCTGCGGGAGGCCGACGTGGTGGCTGTGCCCGACAAGGGCGGCGGGGAGAAGACCGCCCTGAACATTGTCAGGGATGTGGTGGAGGGTAAGACCCTCCTGTCCTGTCCCACTCCCATGGTGCGGGACAAGGCCCTGCTGGACGGCTGCTATGAGGAGATTGCCGGGCGCATCTGTGCCCTGCTGGACGAGGGGAAAAACGTGGCCTTCATCACCCTGGGAGACCCCACCCTCTACTCCACCTACATCTACGTCCACAAAAAGGTGCTCGCCCGGGGCTATGACGCCCAGCTCATCCCCGGCGTGCCCTCCATCTGCGCCGTGGCGGCCAAGCTGGGCACCTCCCTGTGCGAGGGCGCCGAGCGGCTGCTGGTGGTGCCCGCCTCCTACGAGGGCGTGGACGACTGCCTGGACTTCCCGGCCAACAAGGCCTTCATGAAGGCGGGAAAGAGCCTGCCCGCCCTGCGGGACAAGCTGCGGGAACGGGGCTTGGACGGAGAGATGGTGGCCAACTGCGGCATGGCGAGCGAGCGGGTGTACCGCAGCCTGGAGGAACTGGAGGAGGGCGAGGGCTATTTCTCCGTGGTGCTGGTCAAGGAACACCGGAGCGAGACATAAGCGGGGCGATACGTCCTGATAAGCGATAAGGAAGTGCGACATATGAACCTATCCATGTCCGGCCTGGACTACGGCCTGGCCCCCATCGCCCTGCGGGAGCAGCTCTCCTTTACCCGCAGCCAGGCGGGGGAGCTGTCGGGGGAGATCCGGCGCACCGTGCCCGGCGTACAGGGCTGCGTCATCATCTCCACCTGCAACCGGACGGAGATCTACCTCTCCTGCCAGCCCGGGGCAAGCCCGGAGCCCGGCGCGGTGCTGTGCGCCGCCGCAGGGCAGGACTATGCCCCCTTTGCCCATGTCTTTGTCACCCGGCGGGACGAGGATGCGGTGCGGCATCTGGCCCGGGTGGCCGCGGGGCTCCGGTCCCAGATCTGGGGTGAGGACCAGATTGTCACCCAGGTCAAGACGGCCATCGCCGCCGCCCGGGAGAACGGGGGCGCCGACCCGGTGCTGGAGACCCTGTTCCGCACCGCCGTCTCCGCTTCCAAGGCGGTCAAGACCAAAGCACGGCTCACCGCCCTGCCCACCTCCGCCGCCTCCCGGGCTGTGGAGGTGCTGGAGCGGGAGACCGGCGGATTGGCCGGACGGAAGGCCCTGGTCATCGGCAACGGGGAGATGGGCCGCCTGGCCGCCTCCCTGCTGCGGGAGGCGGGCTGCGCCGTCACCATCACCCTGCGGAGCTACCGCCACGGGGAGACCGTGGTGCCTGCGGGCTGCGCCGTGGCACCCTATGAGGAGCGATACGCCGCCATGGAGGGGCGGGATATCCTTCTCTCCGCCACCACCAGCCCCCACTACACTGTCACCGCCCGGGAACTCTCCGCCCTCAGCGCCCCCCCGGAGCTGCTGGTGGACCTGGCCATTCCCCGGGACATCCAGCCCGAGGCCGGGGACCTGCCCGGCGTGAGGCTCTTCAACGTGGACGCCCTGGGCGCCGCCCCCGAGCGGCAGGCGCCCCCCGAGGTGGAGGAGATTCTGGAGCGCCAGATCGCCCGCTTCTACCAGTGGGCAGACTACCGGGAGAGCCTGCCTCTGCTGGAGCGGCTCAAGGCGGACATCACCGACCGGGTGCTGGAGCGGCCCGACCTGGACGCTATGGACCGGGCGGAGGTGGCCGAGTACGCGGTGAGCCGGGCGGTGGAACTGCTCTCCGGCGGTCTGAAGGACGTGCTCACCGCCGGAGAACTGGCCAGGTGCGAGGAGAAGATCCGCACCCGCAACGGCGGAAGGGTGGAGTGACATGGAACAAACGGAGATCCGCTTTCCCCTCTTTATCGACATGAACGGCCGCACAGCCGTGGTGGTGGGAGGCGGGGCCATCGCCTGCCGCCGGGCTGGGGTGCTGAAAACCTTCGGCGCTCAGGTGACCCTCATCGCTCCGGAGTGGAAGGAGAAGATAGAGGGCGTCCGCTGGCTTCAGCGGCCCTATCAGTCCGGCGATTTGGACGGCGCTGTCCTGGCTGTTGCCGCCACGGACGACCGGGCGGTAAACCGCCGGGTGGGGGAGGATGCCCGGGCGTTGGGCATCCCGGTCAGCGTGGCCGACCGGCGGGAGGAATGTACCTTCCTCTTCCCGGCGGTGTGCCTGGGGGAGGAGCTGGTGGCCGGCGTGGTATCCGCCAATAATGACCACAGGGCGGTGGCCAGAGCGGCCGCCGCCATCCGGGAGACCCTGAAGGAGGGGAAAGGATGAAGCTGCGCATTGGAAGCCGGGAGAGCGTCCTGGCCGTAAAGCAGTCCCAGCTGGTGATGGAGGCCATCCGGGCCTATGACCTCAGTATTGAGCTGGAGCTGGTGACCATGAAGACCACCGGCGATAAAATTCTGGACCGTACCCTGGACAAGGTGGGCGGCAAGGGCCTCTTTGTC
Source organism: uncultured Pseudoflavonifractor sp. (assembly GCF_944387805.1). Classification (GTDB taxonomy): domain Bacteria; phylum Bacillota; class Clostridia; order Oscillospirales; family Oscillospiraceae; genus Pseudoflavonifractor. Next base: position 65,207 of record NZ_CALXGI010000003.1, read on the forward strand.
CGGGAGCTGGACGCGGCCCTGCTGGAGGGCCGGGTGGACATTACCGTCCACTCCTGCAAGGACCTGCCCATGGAGACCGACCCCCGGCTGCCTCTGGCGGGCTTCTCCAGGCGGGAGGACCCCCGGGACGCCCTGGTGCTGCCCGTGGGAAAGGCGGAGCTGGACCCGTCCCTGCCCATCGGCTGCGCCTCCCGCCGCCGTGCCATCCAGCTGGCGGCCCTGTATCCCGATATGGAAGTGGCCCCGGTGCGGGGCAACGTGCAGACCCGCCTGCGGAAGCTGGACGGGGGGCAGTACTCCGCCCTGGTGCTGGCCTCCGCCGGGCTGAAGCGGCTGGGCCTGGAGGGGCGCATCGCCCGGTACTTTACGGCGGAGGAGATGATCCCCGCCGCCGGACAGGGCATCCTGGCCGTCCAGACCCGGGCGGGGGAAAACTACCCCTGCCTGGCCGCCGTGACCGACCGGGAGGGGACCATCTGCGCCCTGGCCGAGCGGGCCTTTGTCCGGGAACTGGACGGGGGCTGCTCCTCGCCGGTGGCGGCCCACGGCGTGGTGGACGGGGACACCCTGATGCTGACCGGAATGGACGAAAACGGACGGCGGGACCGGATTTCCGGCCCTGTGACGGAGGCGGAGCAGCTGGGCGAGACCCTGGCCCGCAGGATGAAGGAGGCGGCGGAATGAGCGGCATGGTGACGCTGGTGGGGGCCGGCCCGGGAGATCCCGGCCTGCTGACCCGCAAGGGCCTGGCGGCCCTGGAAAAAGCGGAAGTGGTGGTGTACGACCGGCTGGTGGCCCCGGAGATTCTGGCCCTCATCCCGGAGAAGGCCGAGGCCATCGACGTGGGCAAGCAGGCCTCCCGCCATCCGGTGCCCCAGGATGAGATCAACCGCATCCTCCTGCGCAAGGCCCAGGAGGGGAAGAACGTGGTGCGGCTGAAGGGCGGCGACCCCTTCCTCTTCGGCCGTGGCGGCGAGGAGCTGGAGCTGCTGTCCGAGCACGGCATCCCCTTCCAGGAGGTGCCCGGCGTAACCTCCGCCATTGCCGTGCCAGCCTACGGAGGCATCCCGGTGACCCACCGGGATTTCACCTCCTCCCTCCACATCATCACCGGCCACGCCCGGGCGGGCAAGGCCCTGGACATCGACTTTGAGGCCCTGGTGCGCACCAAGGGTACCCTGGTCTTCCTCATGGGGGTGAGCAGCCTGCCCGCCATCTGCGCCGGGCTCACCGCTGCCGGTATGGACCCGGACACCCCCGCCGCCATCGTGGAGCGGGGCACCACCCCCGGCCAGCGCCGGGTCAGCGCCACAGCGGCCACCCTGGCCCAGGCGGCGGAGGAGCACCACATTGAGAGCCCCGCCATCAGCATTTTCGGCCCGGTCTGCGGCCTGGCGGACAGGTTCGACTGGTTCGATTCCCTGCCCCTCAAGGGCCGCACCGTGGTGGTGACCCGGCCCAAGGAGCGTGCCGGCACCCTGGCGCCCCGCCTGCGGGCCATGGGCGCCCAGGTGGTGGAGTACCCCTGCATCGAGACGGTGCCCATTCTGCCCTGTCCCGCCATGGAGGCTGCCCTGAACGCCATCTCCGGCTATGAATGGCTGGCATTCACCAGCGCCGCCGGGGTGGAGACCGTCTGGCATACCCTGGAGGCCATGGGCAGGGACGCCCGGGCGCTGGGGAGCGTGAAGCTGGCGGCCATCGGTCCCGGCACCGCCAAGGCCCTGCTGGAGCGCGGCCTGCGGGCCGACTATGTGCCCCAGGTGTACGACGCGGCCCACCTGGGGGCGGGCCTGGCCGGGCTGGCCCAGGGCAAGGTGCTTCTGCTCCGGGCAGAGCTGGGCTCCAAAGCCTTGACGGACGCCCTGGATGGGGCTAAAATTTCCTATGACGACATTGCCGTCTACCGCACGCTGTACGACAACCCCCGCTCCGAGGAGCTGCGGAACCGGCTGCTGGCGGAGGAGAGCACTCTGGTCACCTTCACCAGCGCCTCCACGGTCAAGGGCTTTGTGTCCACCGTGGGGGAGGACTTCCCCTTTGACCGCATTACCGGCGTGTGCATCGGGGAGCAGACCGCCGCCCGGGCCAGAGACTACGGCATCCCCGTGGTGGTGGCCGAGCGGGCCACCATTGACGCCTTGGTGGAGAAAATCAGCCACATGTTCTAAAATCAAGCAACAATCCGGGCGGAATACCGCCCACGGAAAGGAAGCAGCATGATGGAACTCATTCAGCGTCCCCGCCGTCTGCGGGGGAACGACAGCATCCGGCGGATGTGCCGGGAGACCCGCATGTCCCCCGACAGCCTGATCTACCCCATTTTTGTGGACGAGACCCTGAAGGGCCGCCGCCCCATCCCCGCCCTGGAGGGCCAGTACCACTACGGTCTGGACACCGTGTGTGAGGCGGTGCAGGAGTGCCTGGACGCCGGCGTGGGCCGGTGCATCCTCTTCGGCCTGCCCGCCGCAAAGGACGCGGTGGGGACATCCGCCTGGGTGGAAAACGGCGTGGTGCAGGAGGCCATCCGGACCATCAAAAAGGCGTTTCCTGACTTCTATGTGGTCACCGACGTATGCATGTGCGAGTACACCGACCACGGCCACTGCGGCATCCTCTGCGGCCACGAGGTGGACAACGACAAGACCCTGGAGATGATCGCCAGGATTGCCCTCTCCCACGCCCGGGCAGGGGCCGACATGGTGGCCCCCAGCGACATGATGGACGGCCGCATCGGCGCTATCCGGGCGGCCCTGGATGGGGACGGGTACAAGAATGTGCCCATCATGTCCTACTCCGCCAAGTATGCCTCCGCCTTCTACGGACCCTTCCGTGAGGCGGCGGGCTCCGCGCCTGCCTTCGGCGACCGGAAGGGCTACCAGATGGACCCCCACAACCGCCGGGAGGCCATCAAGGAGTGCGCCCTGGACGTGGACGAGGGGGCGGACATCCTGATGGTCAAGCCCGCTCTGGCCTACCTGGACGTGATCCGGGAGTGCAGGGATGCCTTTGACCTGCCCATGGCGGCCTATTCGGTGTCCGGCGAGTACGCCATGGTGAAGGCCGCCGCCGCCGCCGGGCTCATCGACGAGTACCGCATCATGTGCGAGAGCGCTGTCTCCGTATTCCGTGCCGGGGCGGACATCCTTATCACCTATTACGCCAAGGAACTCTCACAGGCAATGAAGAAAGGGGATATCGGCTGATGGACCGCAGCGAACAGCTTTTTGAAGAGGCGAAACGAGTGCTGCCCGGCGGCGTCAACTCCCCGGTGCGGGCCTTCCGGGCCGTGGGTATGGCGCCCCGGTTCATCACCCGGGCCGACGGCGCATACCTCTGGGACGAGGACGGCAGAAAATATCTGGACTATGTGGGCTCCTGGGGGCCCATGATCCTGGGCCATAACCACCCGGTCATCCGGGAGGCGGTGGAGAAGGCGGTGAAGGACGGCCTGTCCTTCGGCGCGCCCACCGCCCGGGAGGTGGAGATTGCCGAGCTGATGGTGGAGCTGGTGCCCAATATTGAGATGGTGCGCATGGTCAACTCGGGCACCGAGGCGGTCATGTCCGCCCTGCGGCTGGCCCGGGGCGTCACCGGCCGGGACAAGCTCATCAAGTTTGAGGGCTGCTACCACGGCCACTCCGACTGCCTCCTGGTGGGGGCGGGCTCCTCCGCCCTGGCGGGGGGACACCCTACTTCCGCCGGCGTGCCCCAGGTGGTGGTGCAGGACACCCTCACCGCCCAGTTCAACGACCTGAAGAGCGTGGAGGACCTGCTGGAGCAGAACAGCGGCCAGGTGGCCGCCGTCATTGTGGAGCCGGTGGCCGCCAACATGGGCGTGGTGGGCCCCGCCCCCGGCTTCCTGGAGGGACTGCGGACCCTGTGCGACAAGTACGGCGCCCTGCTCATTTTTGACGAGGTTATCACCGGCTTCCGCCTGGCCCTGGGCGGCGCCCAGGAGTACTACGGCGTGAAGGCGGACATTGTCACCTTCGGCAAAATCATCGGCGGCGGCATGCCCGTGGGCGCCTACTGTGCCAGCCGGGAGATGATGGAGCAGGTGGCTCCCTGCGGCCCGGTCTACCAGGCGGGCACCCTCAGCGGCAACCCGGTGGCCATGGCCGCGGGACTTGCCCAGCTGCACTACCTGAAGGACCACCCGGAGGTGTACACCCAGATTGGGGACTACGCCGCCCTGCTGGCCGGCGGCCTGCGGGAGGCGGCGGAGCGCACCGGCGCTCGGGTGCACATCAACCAGGTGGGCTCCCTGCTGGCCCCCTTCTTCACCCCCGCCGACGTGAACACCTTTACCGACGCCAAGGGCAGCGACGTGGCCATGTACGCCCGGTATTTTTCCGGCATGCTGGAGCGGGGCGTTTACCTGGCCCCTGCACAGTTCGAGGCCATGTTTGTCTCCGCCGCCCACAGCCACGAGGACCTGAGCCGCACTCTGGAAGCCGCCGGGGCCGTACTGGGCAGTCTGGTATGAGAAACGCCAAAGGACTGCATATTTTCCCCGGACAGCGGAGATAGATATGAGATATACTGAACGGAATTAGAGTAGGGCTTTGCCCTGGGCTGCGGAACGCTGTGCACTTGTCAAGTGCCCATCATGGATGAGGTGAAAGGAAACCGGGTGAGAATCCCGAGCGATCCGGCCACTGTATTCGGAGAGCAAACTGCGGGGCGGGAGATCCCTCAGATCATTGCCGGGTGCTCCCCAATGAGGATGGTGTGCGCTGCGTTCTCTGCCGGTCTGGAGGCGGCCTCTGAGTTTTTCCGAAATTCCGTGACAAAAGCGCCGTTTTCACCGGATAGAATGGGGAGAACGGCGCTTTTTTGTATATTGATTCTTTGAAAGCGTGTCTGTTTCCGACCGAGTTTTTCCATATAATGGATTATACTGTCTCTGATGTACCTCCCGGATGGACAAGCCGGGAGGAAAAAGGAGACGTGCGGAACATGGCGACGAAGGAAAAGCTGAAAACCCGGGCCGCCCGGGCCAGGGAGGAGATGCGGGACACGGGGCGCCTGGTGCTCCGCGCCCCGGCGCTGGTGCGCACAGCGGAGTGCGTAATCCGCTTCCTGCTGGGGGCCATGCTGTCGGGGGCGGAGATTTTTGGCGGCAGCGCCCCTTTTGGGCTGGCCATGGTGGGGGCCTCCGGCTCCGGGCTGGACGGTTTCTCCGCCCTGCTGGGAGCCTGCTTCGGATACCTCTCCTTTCAGGGCTTTACCCAGGGCCTGCGGTATGTGGCGGCAGCTATCCTCATTTTCTCCGTGTCCTTCGCCTTCTATGATGTAAAGGCCTACCGGTGGGCCTGGTTCATGCCGGCAGTCTCGGCGGCCATGAACTTTGTCACCGGCTTTGTGTACCTGTCCAAGCGGGGCTGGCTGACGGTGGACACCATCTTTTTTGCCACCGAGCTTCTCCTCACCGCCGGGGCGGTTTATTTCTACCGCCTGGCCCTATCCCCCTGGAAGCGGAAGGAGGAGGGCGGCGAGCTGACCGTACGGCAGCTGGTGAGCTTTCTCATCCTGGGGGGCACCGTACTCATCACCATGAGCAAGATTACCCTCTTTGACGGCGCCATCTCCCTGGGGCGGTTCTGCGCCGCCCTGGCGGTGATGGTGGCCGGGTATCAGTGCGGCGTCGGCGTAGGGGCGGCAACGGGGGTGGCTGCCGGCCTGGCTATGGATATAGCCGCAGGCGGCGCGCCCTTCTACAGCATGGCCTTCGGATTTGCCGGGCTCATCACCGGCGTGTTCCGGCGGCAGGGCAAGCTATTTGCCGCCCTGGCCTATGTCATTGCCAATGCGGTGGCAGTGCTTTGGACCTGGGACAACGGCTTTCAAATTGCCATTCTCTACGAGGTCTTTATCGCCTCAGTTATTTTTATGCTCCTGCCCCGGAGGGCCTTCCGGTGGGCGGCGGCGCTCTCTGTGTCTGAGCGGCGGCGGGATACCACGGCCAAGGCCCAGGAGTATCTGAGAGAGCGGCTGGACGGGGCGGCAGGGGCCTTCCGCTCCCTCCAGGAATCCCTGAGGCAAAGCCTGGGCGGCAGGACGCCCAACGACAATGACGCCGCCGCCATTTTCGACCGGGCGGCCAACCGGGTATGCCGTAAATGTGCCCTCCAGTCGGCCTGCTGGCAGCGGGACTACATTACCACCTTCAACGCCCTCAACGACGCTCTCCCGGCCATGCTGGATCGGGGCCGGGGGGAGCCCGGCGATTTTCCGCCCCACTTCTCCAACCGGTGCCTCCGGTTTTCCGCCTTCCTGGCGGCGGCCAACGAGGAGCTGGTGGGCCTGCTCTACCGGCGGCAATACGCCGCCCGCCTGCGGGACAACCGTTCGGCGGTGTGCCGGGAGTACGGCGCCCTGGCCGAGGTACTGGGGACGGCGGCGGCAGAATTCGGGCGGGAGCTGGTGCCGGACCCGGTGCGGGAGAAGCGCATCCGGCAGCATCTGACCGCCCTCGGACTGGAGGGGGAGGCGGCCGCTTGTTACGGCCAGGCAGGCCGCCTGCGGGGGGAAATTGAGGGCCGCGGGCTGGATATCCTGCGGACGCCCGGGGAGCTGAAAAAGCTCTCCGCTCTGGCTGGAGTCCCCCTCCGGGCCACCGGAGAGGAGGAGGGAAAGCGGCCCAACAGGCTGGTGTTTGCCCAGGCGGAGCCCTTTATGGCGGTGGCGGGAGTGGCAGCCCGAAAGAAGGACGGCCAGACTGTCAGCGGGGACACGGGGGCCTGGTTCAAGCTGGACGACGGCAGCCTGTATGTGCTCCTGTGCGACGGCATGGGCAGCGGCGCGGCGGCGGGGGAGGACTCCTCTCTGGCAGTGCGGCTGCTGGAGCAGTTTCTCCGGGCGGGGATTCCGGCGGAGACTGCCCTGAAGACCATCAGCTCCGCCCTGGCGCTCCGGGGAGAGGAGGCCGGCGGCTTTACCACCATCGACCTGCTGCGGCTGGACCTGTTTACCGGCTCCATGTGGGTCTACAAGTACGGCGCGGCTCCCACCTATGTACGAAAAGGAAGAACGGTAACCCGCATTACCGGCGCGGCCCTGCCTGCCGGTCTGTCGGTGGGGGAGGGAGGCGCTCCTGATGTGACTTCCCTGAAGCTGGAGCCGGGGGATATGGTGCTGCTGGTCAGCGACGGGGTAGCCGGCGGCGGGGAGGACCAGTGGCTGCGGGATATGTTCTCCGCCTTTGAGGGGGACAGTCCCAAGGACCTGGCCTGCGCACTCATCAATGAGAGCGACGGCAAGGAGGTAGGCCCGGACGACCGCACAGCACTGGTGCTCCGCTTTTCCCGCCAGGAGCCGTAATATAAGCGCAATGAGCCGCGCCAGAATGGCGCGGCTCATTGCAGTGTCAGAGCGGATATCCGGTTATTTTACTGCCCGCTCCACGCCTTTTCCAATATTCTGCACACCCTTACCGATATCCTCCACTGCCCGGCCGGCGCCGTCAATGACGTCCTTGGCGGCGTCGCCCGCGTCATCCACTGCGTCCTTCATATCATTTCCGGCGTTGTCCATATCGTCCGTATTATCTGCGCCGTCACCCTCTACATGGCCGTTCTCATCGGAGTAATAGCTGCCGTCGCCGGCAGAGGGCGCGGGCATGGCGGAGGGGCTCTCAGAGGGCGTCTGGCTGTGGGTGTCACCGGGCATGTCAGGGGTCACGACAGGCGTAGGGGTGGGGGTCACGTCGGGCATTTTTTCTGCCGTGCAGCCCACGGCTCCAAGGGCCACTGTCAGGCCCAGAACAAAGAGCGCAAAGGTCCGTTTCATTGTATTCCTCCTGAAATTTATTGTTCTGGCGGGTTCTCTATCCGTCTCGTAGTATGCGCCGGAATACCAGGATTAGAAGCGGTAAAAATTTTTTTCAGAATGGCTTGCTTTTTTTAGATAAGTCTGATACTATAATATCAGTAATCATTACTGTTAATAAAAGGAAACATTTTGCTTGCACAAAATATTCAGACCTGATATTCTGTAACAAAAGGGAGGAAAAAAGATGGAACTGAAGCTGTACCGCTGCGCGCACTGCGGCAACATCGCGTTCAAGGTGGTGGACAAGGGCGTACCTCTGTTCTGCTGCGGGGAGAAGATGGAGGAGCTGGTGCCCAACACGACGGACGGCGCGCTGGAGAAGCATGTCCCTGTGGTGGAAAAGACTGCTCACGGCCACGGTTATTCCGTCACTGTCAAGGTGGGCGAGGTGGAGCACCCCATGCTCCCCGAGCACTATATTCCCCTGATCGCAGCCGTCAGCGGCGATACCGTCACCATGAAATTCCCCAAGCCCGGCGACAAGCCGGAGCTGCGCACCTTCAGCGCCGACGGCGCGGTGAAGGCCTATGAGATCTGCAATCTCCACGGCTACTGGAAGAGCGCGGACTGAGTCCGAAAGAACACAAATAACCCATATCAGAAAGGAGTTTTTGCAATGGAACTGAAGGGCAGCAAGACGGAGGCCAATCTCTGGAAGGCATTTGCAGGCGAGAGCATGGCCCGGAACAAGTACACCTACTTTGCCAGCAAGGCCAAGAAGGAGGGCTATGAGCAGATCGCGGCCATCTTCGAGGAGACCGCCGGCAACGAGAAGGAGCACGCCAAGCTTTGGTTCAAGGAGCTGGGCGGCATCGGCGACACTGCGGCCAACCTGAAGGCCGCCGCTGCCGGAGAGAACGAGGAGTGGACCCAGATGTACAAGGAGATGGCCGAGACGGCCAAGGAGGAGGGCTTTGAGCGCCTGGCCTTCCTGTTCTCCGGCGTGGGCAAGATTGAGAAGGAGCACGAGGAGCGCTACCTGACCCTTCTGAAGAATCTGGAGGAGGGCATGGTCTTCAAGCGCGGTGAGGAGTACATCTGGAAGTGCCGCAACTGCGGCCACATCCATGTGGGCAAGGAAGCCCCGGGCGTCTGCCCCGTGTGCGCTCATCCTCAGGCCTACTTTGAGCTTCAGGCCAAGAATTATTGAGCATAGTATCATCGGCCCCGGCTGGATTTTTCAAAATCCGGCCGGGGCCGATGTCTGGAATAAACGGAACAGAGGAGCCGTCCAGCCTTACAGGACTGGACGGCACTTCTGTCTGAAAAGAGTTGAAACTTAGCCGCGGACGGAGAAAGCAAACTCAATACGCTGCTGATAGGGGACGTCCTGCCGCAGGATATTGGAGGGGAAGGCGGGCCAGGCGGCAGCATCAGGCCAGCCCTGGGCCTCCAGAGCCACGCCGCTCCGGGGGCCGTATACGGCGCCGCCCTTTGCGGAGGGGCAGGAGAGAAAATCGCCGGTGTAGACCTGCAGGCCGGGCTGGGTGGTGCTCAGCTCCATTGCAATACCGCTCTCCGGGCTGTACAGGCGGGCTGCGGAGTGAAGACCGGTGCGGGAAAAGCAGAAGTTATAGTCCACAGGAAAATCCAGGGGCTTGGCCCGAAGAAAATCCAGAGGGGTATTTTCCACCTGGAGAATACGGCCTGTAATCAAATTTCGCTCATCCAGCTCTGTGTACTCGTCTGCAAAGACATGAAGGGTATGCTTGTCAATGGTGCCATTGCCCGCTCCGCTGAGATTAAAATAGGGGTGGTTGGTAAGCGATACCACGGTATCCTGATCGGCAAAGGCGGTGAATTCCACAGAGAGGACGCTGCTGTTGCTCCAGGAGAAGGTGACGGACACCTCCAGGTTGCCGGGATAGCCCTCCTCTCCGTCGGGAGAGCGGCGGCGGAGCACCAGGTTGCCGCCCCGAATTTTGGCAGACCACACATATCGGCTAAAGCCTCGGAATCCGCCGTGAAGCTGGTAGTCCCCGCAGTTGGCGGAGAGGGGATAGGTCTTGCCGCTCAGGGTGATTTTGGCGCCGGCAATGCGTCCGGCGCAGCGGCCGATGACGGCGCCCAGATAGGCGTCACCCGACTCATAGTCCCCTATATTATCGTAGCCCAGGAGAACATCAATCAGCTGTCCCGTCTTATCCGGGACGCCGATTCCCCGCAGTGTGCAGCCGTAATCCAGAACCTCTACCCAGGCGCCGGAGGAATTTTCAATGCGATAACAGGTAACGGCCTCACCTGTGCTAGTGGTGCCGAAGGGGCGGGCAATCCATACCCCGGGCTGTACGCCGGTCTGGCTCATAATGTGGAGCTCCTTTCAGACAAACAGATATTTAATTGATTTATGGATAAAAGTATATAACATTGGCCCGGGGTTGACAACAGAGATTTTATACGATTCTGATGGAATGAGAAAAATAAAATGGTGAAAACAGCCGGAAATTCGAGACCTTTCCGCTAAAATATGTGAGCAGCGCTGACTCTGGAAGGGATATCTCCGCAGTTGCAGAGAGACAAAACGTCAATTGGAGGCATAAAAGGGCTTGAAACCATTTGGTTTCAAGCCCTTTTATGCCTTTTCTTTTTGAAGGAGACGATTAAAACGTATGACGCGCAATAGCACGGGTCACAGTTTTTCTCTGTTGAGCGTGATCTGCCTGAACAGTCTGGCGAGTTGCCCGGGCGTTTCGCGGAAGCCGCGCCGTATCCACTCGTCCAGGAAACCGAACAGTCCATAGGAGTAGAACTGAGCCTCATAACACGCTGCGGCTCCTGCGCCCTCCGGCGGCATCATGACCCGGCAGAAGGCGTCATATATGCAGGTTTGAAGTCCGGCGGCGCAGATTACCGACAGTGTGTCCCTGATAGAGTGATTGAAATCAAAGAAGGTTTCGGCGTTCTCCGGATCGTAACGCCTCCGCTCCGCGAGTGCGTGAGTGTCTGCCCAGCGCTCCCACAGACAGATGAGCTTAAAGGTGAGAGCGTCCTCCTTCCCCCTGAAATTGCGGAACCAGGTGGAGCGGTTGACACCGGCAGAGCGCGCGATTTCGTCCACTGTAATCTTCACAAAAGGCTTTTCCTTCATTGCCTTGAGCAGCGCGTCGGCCATACACTCCTTTAAAAAAACGGTGGTTTTTGGACTTGCCCCCATGGCTTCACCTCCTGTGTGCGACATTTCTCTCCAAAAGTTGCTTTCCGCCGGCAGATGCTTGCTTATGCGGCCCGTGCCAGGTATAATGCACGATATGCGCCTTTCGTTGCATTGTGCATCTTTGGTCTATCGGTATGGTAAGCCGTACCGGGAGAAAAGTCAACGGGGAGATTTGGAGGTTTGCAATGGAAAAAGGAAAAACGAACAAAAAGCGCACCGGCCTGAAGGCGGCCGGAATCATATTGGCGGCAATTCTGCTGCTGGGGGCAGGGCTGTATTGTTACGTCTTGACCCATACGCAGGTTGTCGTGGGGCTGATACAGAGGGCGCTGTACGGCGGAGCGAGCCCCAACTCCTTTGAGCCGCTGAACACGCCGGGCAGCGGGATGACAGAGGCGGGACAGTATAAGCTCAATGATATCGCCTATGGTACGGAGTATCCAAACAGCTTCCTGGACATTACTTATCCGGACGCCGCGCTGGAGACCGAGCGGCCTACTCTGTTTTACTTTCATGGCGGCGGCTTTTTCGGCGGGAGTAAGGCCATGGGCGACCCGATGGCCGCAAATGAGGCCACAGCGCTGATTGACGATCTCTGCGCACAGGGTTACAATATCGTCAACGTGGATTATGCCCTTGTGCCGGATTATCATTTCCCCGTTCCTCTGTTCCAGATGAACGAGGCGATTCGCTTTATTTCAGACCATAAAGACGAGTACCACATCAACATGGACAACATCGTATTAATGGGGAGTTCTGCCGGGGCGATCATGGCGGCGCAATACGGCACGGTTATCTCCAGCTCGGAGTATGCGGCGCTGCTGGGCATTGATCCGGCGCTCTCCACATCCCAAGTCGCCGCAGTTGTTGTGGACGACGCACCGCTTGTCTATGAGGAGATGTCTGTGGAATGCAAAATGCTGATTGGGAACTACGTCAAGGGCTCCATCTATCTGAATGAAGATGAACTGAACCGTTATGAATGCATCCCTCATATGACTTCGGATTATCCCGCTGCATTCCTGCTGGGCAGTGAGTACAGACTGGACATGATCGCCATGTCGGAAAAGCTGACCGGGCTGGGCGTAGAGCATGTACTGGCCGACCCGCTTGAGGAGCATGGGTCAGAACAGCCGCATTGCTTTGTAGCAAACGAGAGAAACGACCCGGTGGCAGCAGAAGCCTTTACCAGGTTGCTTGAGTTCATCGGCGAAAAGGTGCGCTGAGCAGGTCCGACAATAAAAGAGAAACAAATCGTCCGTGCGGAATGCCAAAGGGCCGCTAAAACAGAAAGAAACCTGCTTTTGCTCAAAATCAAAAACAGGTTTCTTTTTTCGAGGGCGGTTAAAATCGATATTCTCCGTTCCTGGATTGATTGACAGAAGGACCACCCCACGGCCCTTTCGGGCCGCGCCGCTTTTGCGGCGCACAAGTGTTTTCGCCAGAGACGAAAACCTTGGCGGAGGGGCAATTCATTTGCCCCGAGCATGTTAAAGCAAAGGGTGGGGCCGCCCTCTGGGCGGCGGAACAAAAAAAGAAAGACATCTGCTTTCAGCAGATGTCTTTCTTTTTGGTGCGCGAGGCGGGACTTGAACCCGCACGTGCGTAATGCACACTAGAACCTGAATCTAGCGAGTCTGCCAATTCCACCACTCGCGCGTTTCATTTTGCTTGATGCATTCATAGCTCCAAACAACGGATATTATACTATCACATTGCGCATAATTTGTCAAGAGAAAAGTAAACACACAGCAGCGGATGCGCCGTGCGAGCGTTTTGCCGTAGGCAAAACCTCGGCGCAGGCGGAATTCACTTCCGCCGAGCATTTGGATCACCGAAGGGTGGAGCCGCCCTCTGGGCGGCGGAACAAAAAAAGAAAGACATCCGCTTTCAGCAGATGTCTTTCTTTTTGGTGCGCGAGGCGGGACTTGAACCCGCACGTGCGTAATGCACACTAGAACCTGAATCTAGCGAGTCTGCCAATTCCACCACTCGCGCATCTCATTTTTGCCTGCTGCACTCAAAGAGCTCAGCGACAGATGATATAGTACCACATTAGGATAAGACTGTCAACAGTTTTCTCCCAAAAATCGAAAATATTTTTGCGCCTTGTGGGCATACTGAAAAACGGGAAGGAGTGAGGGTTGTGGACAGCGACAGAGCACTGCTCAATTATGTCTATCAAAACGCGGAGATGGGTACCAGGACCATTGATAAATTATTGGGAATTGTAGAGGACAAGGAGTTCCTGCGCCATCTGGAAGCACAGAAGAGGGAGTACAGCGCCTTTGAGCGGGAGGCGGGGAATCTGCTGGAGCGGGACGGCCGCGGCGCCAAGGGGCTCAACGTCCTGGAGAAGATGAGCACCTACCTGATGATCGACATACAGACTTTAACAGACCGTTCTGCATCCCATGTGGCGGAGATGATGATGGTGGGCAGCAATATGGGGGTCATCAACGCGGTGAAGAATCTGAAGAAATATCCGGACGCGAACCGTGACACCAGGGCGCTGATGGAGCGGCTGCTCAAAGCGGAAGAGGGCAATGTGCAGCAACTGAAAAAATTTTTGTAAAGAACAGGGGCGGTGCGGCATATGCGCACCGCCCCGTTATGTTCAGGTGGCGTCCTTCTTATGGATGATCATGTCCAGGATGAGCCGGTCCAGCTCGTCGGAGCCCTCGTTGCCCAGCAGGGCAAAATTGTCGATGGTGTACTCAGGACGCTGCTCCACGATGCCCTCGTTGGAGGCCACCCGGAGATGGCGCATGGCCAGAGTGGCGGCCAGCATGGCGGCGTTGGTACAGGTGGAGATTTTCAGGGCGCAGGAGGCCTTGGCGCCGTCACACAGCATGCCGGCCACATTGCCCAGCACGTTGGAGATGGCGCAGGCGATCTCGCCCAGCCCGCCGCCCCGGAGCCACACCACCGCGCTGGCCACGCCGGTGGAGGCCACCACGGCGCCGCACAGGGCGGAGAGCACGCCGAACCGGGACTTGATGTAGATGGTAATCAGGTTGGACAGAGCACAGGCCCGAATCAGGCGCTCCCGGTCCTTACCGTCCACCCGCTCCCAGACGGCCACCACCGGCATGGTGGCGGCAATGCCCTGGTTGCCTGAGCCGGAGTTGGACATGACGGGCAGGTCCACACCGGCCATACGGGCGTCGGCGGCGGCGCCCGCCAGAGTCATGGCATAGTTGGTGGTGTCGTTGGCCAGGGCGCCCGCCCGCACGTCCTCCCGGATGGTCTTTCCCACCTGGAGGCCGTAATTATTGGCCAACCCCTCCTGGGCGATTTTGGAGTTGAGGACGATGGCCTGTTCCACCAGGGAGAACTCTGTCAGGGGCGCGGCAGTGCAGAATTCATACACATCTGCCAGACGGCAGTTCAGTCCTTCAGTGTGGCCGGCGCCCTCAACGGCGCAGCTGTTCTGATAGATAACAGCACCATTCTTGACAATGGAGTCCACGTGGGTGTGGGAACCCGCCACCCGGGCCACCACAGTGTCAGCTGCGGTGTGGAGCTCTACCTCGATGTACAGCTTGTCGGGGACATCCGCCCGGTCCAGCTCCACCCTGCCGTCCTGCACCAGACGGGCGGCTTGGGCTACGCCCGCCGGGTCCAGGTGTTCCAGCAGCTCCAGCTCTTTGGCGGGGTCCCCGCACACTGCGCCGATGGCAACGGCATACTTGGGACCAGTAAACTCAGTGCCTGGGATGCCCACCACAAAAGCATTTTTGATGATGTTGGCGGAGGCACGGAGGATAATCTGCTCGATGGGGCCGGATGCCTGCGCCCGGGCAGTGGCGCCGGCAAAGGCAATGGCCACCGGTTCGGTACAGCCGGTGGCCACCTTCAACCCGGCAGCCATAGCATTACGCAGGACCTGTATCGTCTGCTGATCCATAGACTGACCTTCCTTTTGTATCAATAAGCGCTCAACCCTTGCAGGCCACGGCCTCAATCTCCACCAGGGCGTCCTTGGGCAGGCGAGCCACCTGGACTGCGGCGCGGGCGGGGCAGTCGCCGGTGAAGAACTCGCCATACACGGTGTTCATGGCGCCGAAGTGCTCCATATCCTGCAGGAACACGCCCACACGGACCACGTCGGCCATGGTCATGCCGGCGGCCTCCACAATGTTCTTTACATTGGTGAGGGACTGGCGGGTCTGAGCGGTAATATCATCGCCGGCAAAGGCGCCGGTGGCGGGATCAATGGGGAGCTGGCCGGAGACGAAGAGGAAATCGCCGGCCTTGACCGCCTGAGAGTAGGGGCCGATGGCGCCCGGCGCGCCGGTGGTGCTGATGATTTCTTTCATGGGAAAGAGCCTCCTTCAATCAAAATGAAAGCAGCCTCCCCGCAGTGGGGACGAAGCCTTTATTGAAAGAATAGAGGAAAAAAACGGCTTTGTCAACGTATATAGGGAGGAGAAAAAGAAAAAGATTTTGAACCCAGAAAAAAATTTAGCTTTTCAATGGAAAATTTTTATTTTTTGTAACAAAATACCTTTCCTGTACAATATACATGGTGAAGGGCTCAACAGCATATCCCACAGAAATTGGCGTATGCCGCCGGAAAAGGAGAAATGGATATGAAACGCATGAGAACAGCCGTGATCACCGCCGTGCTGCTGGGCGTGCTGGCCGTCGGGGCTGCAGCCGCCAGCGGGATTCAGCAAATTCTTGTGGAGCTGCGCCCCGACATCACCGTAGAGGTGGACGGTATGACCCGCACCATGACTGATAAGAACGGCAAGACCGTCTACCCGATCAGCTATGACGGCACGACCTATCTTCCCGTCCGGGCCCTGGGTGAGATCCTGGGCCAGACTGTGGAGTGGGACAGCGCCACTCAGACCGTAATCCTCACCGAAAAAGTGCTGGAGCCCGCCGCCCTGTATCCCACCGTGGACGAGCTGGAGAAGGGCATGCTTCGGTCGGAGAAGGCGATTGACGGCCTGACGCCGGCAGGCACCTACATGGAACGGGCCAAGCAGTATGCCGCCCTGGTGGGCGACCTGGACGATCTGCGGGCCGGACTGGACGCCCTGGTGGAGCAGACCAACAACGACTTCAGCGCAGGAAAGCTCACCCTGGCTGAATTCAACGGACTGAACAACCGCCTGGGGGCAGTGGACGTCCGCCTGAAGGACGCCTATACCGAGCTGGAGACCAAGACAATAGCCGACGAGACGGGCAAGCTCACGGCGTATCAGATTTCCGCCAACAACCTCACCGAGCTGGAGGCCGCCATGACCGAGCTGGAGCAGGCCATCGACTCCTTTAAGCCTGCCCCAACCACTGTGGAGCAGGCCCAGTCCTACGCCGCCCTCTCTCTGCGTCTTGAGAATCTGTATGGGCAGATCAGCGCCCGGTACAAGACCATCAACGACGACTACATACAGAGCCGTATCACCGCCTCGGAGTACAACAGCCTGAACAGCCGGGCCAATGCCCTGGACGTGCGGGCCAAGGATGCCCGCACGGAGCTGGAGGAGAAGAACGCCTCCGGCGGCACGGCCTATCAGGTGGCGGACGCGGTCATCAAGGAGCTGGACAGCCGCACCGTCTCTCTGGAGCAGGAGGTCAGAGACCTGAACCCCTCCCAGGACTATATCCGGCGGGTGAAGGACTATCTGGCCGTTGAGGAGAAGTTCAGCGCCCTGAGCCAGGACATCTCCGGCGAGTACGCCATCATCAACGACGACCTGCGGCAGGGCCGCACCTCTTACCGCGAGTACAACAGCCTGAACAGCCGCCTGGGCGCGCTGGATGTGCGGGTAAAGGCGGCCCGGACAGAGCTGAAGGAAAAGGTGTTCCAGGGCGGCTGGGAGGACCCGGATACCGGAACCGGTACACCCAGCGGTTCCTATCATGACTATTCGGGCCAAATTACCGCACTGGAGAACCGGATCAACGACCTGGTAGAGAAAATCTGGACCGGAGGCTGGGAAAATGGCCGGCAGCTGTTCCAGGACCTGAAGGCGCTGGAACAGGAGTGCGGAAAGCTGGAGGATACCCTGGAGAAGGCCTATAAGCAGAGTAAGCTGACCAAGAGCGAGTATCGAGCCCTGGAGAGCAGTCTGGACCAGGCGGAGGACCGGGTGGAAGACGCCATGGACTACCTGGAGGACCTGTTCGACTGGGACGATGACGATGATGACGACGACTGGTGGAACTACCGCGTCCACTGGAATTACGGCCATGACAACGGCTGGCACAGGGGCTGGTATAAGGACAGGTGGAAGCACTGGGACGGCTGAGGCCGGCCGGTAAACCCGGGCAGCGCGGCAGGCACCGCGGAATAGACGGAACAAGCATCAGGCCCCCGGCTGAGCCGGGGGCCTGATGCTGCTGCGGGGGGATTCAGCGCCGGTGGTCCTCCTTCACCAGACCGGAGCGGTAGGCGGCCAGAAGGGCCTTCAGGTCGTCTACCTGGTGCTGGAGCTCGCTGCCGATGTCGGTGGAACGGATCTTAACTTTTTGCTCCATCCGCTCGAACACCATAGTGGAGGAGAGAATGTCCCGGTTCTCCCGGATGGCGTTCTCCCGGCCCTCAAAGGGTTCGTGGGAGACAATGCGCAGGGACTCGGAGTTGTAGATGAGGGTGTAACCGGCAATACCGGTGGTGGGCTGATAGGCCCGGCAGAAGCCGCCGTCAATGACAATGAGCTTGCCGCCGCCTTTGATGGGGCTCTCTCCCTTCCGGGACTTGACAGGCACATGGCCGTTGATGATATGGCAGTGGGGTCCCTCCAGGCCGAACTCCTTGAGCAGCCGCTCGCACACTGCCGGGTCATTGTAAAAGGTATAATAGGCGTTCTTTGGCTCAGCCCAGGAGGACTCGTCCTTGATGAGCCGCCGCTCGAAGGTGGTCATCCGGTCCCGGCCAAAGACAGGGGAGCCCCGGCCGCACCACAGGAACCACAGGTAGTCCATACCGTACTGCCGTTCCTCGCTGCCCGGCTTGGCGTAGTAGCCCTGGCGGGCCACCGCCTCGGCATAGTCCAGAAAAGCGCGGCCGGAGAGCGTTTTCCCGTCCGCCCGGAAGGTGAGCAGCTCCCCCTCCGGCGTCAGGGGGATGCAGCCGTGGAGCAGCAGGTTGCCGTTGTAAATCTTGTACAGCCCGCCCTTGGAGTAGAGAAATCGGACGTGCCGCTGGAGCTTTTCGCTGCGCTGGAAGGAGTTGGTCAGCTGGTTGATGACCTCGTCCTCCTCCGGGGAGAGCTCATAGGGATTGGAGCGGTCCACAGTGGGGAATTCGGTGTCGGAGAGCTGGTACTCGATGCCGTTGATGACAATGGACTTCTTCTCATAGTCGATTTTGTCCAGCAGCAGCCGGTCCTCCATGCCGAACTCGGGGTGGCGGAGAATTTTCTGCCCCTCCAGCTTGAAGAGAATGATGGTGATGGCCTTGTGCATCCGGGCGGCCAGGGCCTTGTCTTTCTCGGTGTAGTTGTTGGCGTCGTCTCCGGCGAACTTGGCCTTAAAGCAGGAGCAGTCCACGTCTTTGTAGAACTCGTTGGCAAACAGAGCAAGAGGCCGCAGGGAGATGCCGTAGCCTGTCTCAATGACCTCCAGGTTATTGTAGTGGATGGAGTTGGACAATACGGTGGCCACCAAAGTGCGGCTTCCGGTGGCGGCGCCCATCCACAGTACGTCGTGGTTGCCCCACTGGATGTCAACCGAGTGGTACTCGGTCAGGTAGTCCATAATGATGTCCGCGCGGGGGCCCCGGTCGAACATGTCGCCCACGATGTGGAGGTGATCCACCACCATGCGCTTGATGAGCTCGCACACAGCCACAATAAAATCCTCAGCCCGGTCAATATCGATGATGGTGGATATGATATTCTCATAACTGGAGCGTTTATCATGGTACTCGTAGTTGGTGTTGATGAGCTCGTCAATGATATAGGCGTACTCCCTGGGCATGGCCTTGCGGACCTTGCTTCGGGTATACTTGGAGGTGACCATGCGGCAGATGTCCATGAGCCGGTGAAGGGTGATGCGGTACCACTCCTCCATGTCCTTGGTCTCCTTGGCCACCTGGGACAGCTTTTCCTCCGGATAGTAGATAAGGGTGGCCAGCTGGTCCCGGTCCGCCTTGGACACGCTGGAGGAGAAGAGCTCGTCCACCTTTTCCCGCACCACGCCGGAGGCGGAATTCATGATGTGAAGAAAGGCCTCGTACTCGCCGTGTACGTCTGAGATAAAGTGCTCGGTGCCCTTAGGCAGGTTCAGAATGGCCTGGAGGTTGATAATCTCGCTGCTGGCGGCCTGAACGGTGGGGTACTGACGGGAGAGCATCTGGAGATAGCGCAGATTGGGAACAGAAGCGGCGGCTTCCTTTTTCATGGGGGTCCTCCTTCCAAAAAACGGGTGATAACATGAGCTCCGCCGGAGCAGGGAGGCGGAGTATGACAGGATTACAGGAACACTGTAAGATATATTGTAGCATGGAAGAGGAAAATGAAAAGTATATTTTGTGTGAATTTACAGAAAAATATGCGGAAAAATCCGGTCAGGCGGGCCAGAAGCAGAGAAAGAGAGACGCACAAGACGGTCAACGGAGGCGATTCGCCCGCATTGACAGAAGGCGCTTTCGCTGGTAGAGTAAGAGAGGACTGAGAGGTGTTTTTCATGTGCCCTGAGAATGAAGATAAAGCGGAATTTTTCAATGGAGATCAGGTGATCTTTGTCAATACAGAGCTGATCCAGCGGGCGGTGGCCGGGCTGCAGAAGTCCAGGGAGGAGTTTCAGACCCTGCTGGACCAGGCGGAGCTGGGGGACCTGTCCGCTCAGTACGATCTGGCTTTGAAATACGCCGACGGCGACGGCGTGGAACGGGACATGGTTCAGGCGGCCCACTGGTTCGCCCAAGCCGCCGAGCAGGACGACATGCGGGCGGTGGAGTCTCTGGGCCGCTGCTACCAGCTGGGCGAGGGCGTGGAGCAGGACGAGAAGCGGGCGGTGGAGCTGTTCCAGCGCTGCGCGGACCAGGATTACGCCCCCGGTCAGTGCAGTTTGGGCCTGTGCTATGAGAATGGCAGCGGCGTGGACCGGGACCCGGTTCGGGCGGCAGAGCTCTATCAGCTCTCGGCGGACCAGGGCTATGCCCCCGGCCAGTGCAACCTGGCGGTGTGCTATCTCAACGGCATCGGCGTGGAGCGGGACGACGGCCACGCCGCCGAGCTGCTGCGGCAGTCTGCGGAACAGGAGTTTCCCCGGGGAATCAGCCTGCTGGGCTGCTGTTACCGGGACGGACGGGGCGTGGAGCAGGACCAGAAAAAGGCGGCTGAGCTGTTCCGACGGGCGGCGGAGAAGCGCTACATACCCGCCCTGTGCGACCTGGGATTGTGCTATGAGAGCGGCAGCGGGGTAGCGGAGGACCTTGCCAAGGCGGTGGAGTGCTATACACAGGCTGCTGAGGAGGGCTATGCCCCCGCCCAGTGCAATCTGGGCTACTGCTATCTGGCGGCCATCGGCGTGGAGCAGGACGACAGCAAGGCGGCGGAGTGGATTGCCCGGTCAGCGGAGCAGGGATATCCCCGGGCCCAGCGGCTCATGGGCTGCCTGTGCCAGGACGGCCGGGGGATGGAGAAGGATCTGACCAAAGCGGTGGAGTACTACCGCCAGGCTTCCGGGCAGGACTACCTTCCCGCTCTGTGCGACCTGGGCCTGTGCTATGAAAACGGCGAGGGCGTGGAGAAGGACCCGGCCAAGGGTGCGGAGCTGTACCGCCAGGCGGGAGAGCAGGGCTACGCCCCTGCCCAGTGCAACCTGGGTTACTGTCTCCTCAATGCCATTGGCGTGGAAAAGGACCCTGTGGAGGCGGTGGAATGGCTGAAGCGGGCCGCTGAGCAGGACTACCCCAGGGCCATCAGTATTCTGGGCGACTGCCTGGGCGAGGGAACCGGCGTGGAGAAGGATGCTGCCATGTCCGCCGCCTGCTACCAGAGGGCCTCGGAGCTGGGATACGTGCCCGCCCAGTGTGCGCTGGGCCTGTGTTACGAGATGGGCGACGGCGTGGAAAAGGACGAAAAACAGGCCGTGGCCTGGTACACCCGGGCCGCTGAGCAGGGCTATCCTCCCGCCCAGTGCAACCTGGCTGTTTGTTATCTCAACGGCATCGGCGTGGAGCGGGACGCAAAGCAGGCCGTGGAGTGGCTGGAAAAGGCTGTGGCCCAGGGGTTTGCCCGGGCCATGGACATTCTGGGCGACTGCTGCCGCAACGGGAGTGGAATTGAACGGGACGAGGTGCGGGCTGTGGAGCTCTACCGCCAGTCGGCAGAAAAGGGCTACGCTACCGCCATCTGCGACCTGGGCCTGTGCTACGAGATGGGCAGCGGCGTGGAGAAAGACGAGAAGAAGGCCGTGGAGCTCTACCGTCAGTCGGCCCAGCAGGGCTATCCCGGCGCCCAGTGCAACCTGGGCTACTGCCTGCTGTCCGGCATCGGCACGGTGAAACGGCCGGAAGAGGCCGTCAAGTGGTTCCGCTTGGCGGCCGAGCAGGGCTATCCCCGGGCCCAGAGCCTGCTGGGCAGCTGCCTGCGGGACGGACTGGGGACAGCGCCGGACGGGAGAGAGGCGGTCAAGTGGTATACGTGCGCCGCACAGCAGGGTTATCCCCCCGCCCAGTGCAGCCTGGGCCTGTGCTACGAGAACGGCGACGGGGTGGAGCAGGACCCGCCCCGGGCGGCGGAGCTGTACCGCCAGGCGGGAGAGCAGGGCTACGCCCCTGCCCAGTGCAACCTGGCAGTGTGCTACCTCAACGGCTTCGGCGTACCCGAGGACGCAAAGCAGGCGGTGGAGTGGCTCAAGCGGGCGGCATCCCAGGAATTTGGCCGCGCGCTGAATATTCTGGGCGACTGCTACCGCCGGGGTGTGGGCGCAGACCGGGACCCCCAGCGGGCTGTGGCCTATTACCAGCGGGCAGTTAAGGCGGGCTATGAGGCGGCCTTCTGCAGCCTGGGCTACTGCTATGAGGTGGGCGAGGGCGTGCCGGAGAACAAGGTCAAGGCCGTGGAATACTACGCCCGGGGCGCCCAGGCCGGAGACGAGACCGCCCAGTGTAACCTGGGCTACTGCTACCTGGAAGGGATTGGCGCAAAGCAGGACCCCGGCCGGGGGGTCTCCTGGCTGCTCAAGGCGGCCAAGCAGGGCTCCCTGCGGGCCATGTGCCTGCTGGGCGGCTGTTACCGGGACGGCACCGGCGTTATGAAGAACGAGAAAAAATGCGTGGAGTACCTGACCCGGGCCGCCGAGGAGGGCTATGCGCCCGCCCAGTGCAACCTGGGCCTGTGTTATGAACAGGGCACCGGCGTAGCGGTCAATACAGCCAAGGCGGTGGAGTGGTACACCAAGGCCGCTCAGTCCGGGGACAGCGCCGCTCAGTGCAACCTGGGCTACTGTATGCTCAACGGCATTGGCACGGCAAAAAATCCCACCGGAGCAGTGGAATGGTTCAAACGGGCGGCCAATCAGGGCTCGGTCCGGGCGCTGAATCTGCTGGCCGACTGTTATCGGGACGGCGTGGGCGTCCCCGCCGACCTGGGCCGGGCGGAGCAGTACTATCAGGAGGCGGCCCGGCAGGGCAGCCAGTCGGCGGCGGAGAATCTGAAAAAGCTCCATGCGGACAAGGTGAAATCCAGACAGCCTGCCAAGAAGTCACTGTTTAAGCGCCTGTTTGGCGGCTGATTAGAAAACTGTGTGCGGAACGGCTTGCCCGTTCCGCACATGTTCGTTTAGACGCGTGGGGAGTTGCAATTGGAGGGAAGCTCTCTTATAATAAAGACAGTAGAAGCAAGAGGGAAGAACGCTTGGGCGGTAAGGCAGAAGTCCTGAGCCGTACCTCAGTCTGGATATGAGGAGAAAGAATATGGAGCTTGACTGCCGGGGCAGGAACGCCCGCCAGGAACCTGACACCATGTTGATCGTGGACGACGACGAGCTGAATCGGGCCATTCTGGAGAATATTTTTTCGCCGTTTTACGCCATTGAACCCTGTGAAAACGGAAAAGAAGGACTGGACGCCATACTGCGTCTGCGGGGGCGCGTCTGCGCGGTGCTGCTGGACGTGGTTATGCCTGAGATGGACGGAATCCAGGTGCTGCGGGTGCTGGCGCAGGAGAGGCTTCCGGAACAAATTCCTGTGTTTCTCATTACTGCCGAGGCCAGCGGAGACACCATGCGGGAGGCCTATCAGCTGGGCGTCATGGATGTGATCAGCAAGCCGGTTATCCCCTATGTGGTGGAGCGGCGGGTCAACTCAGTGGTGGAGCTGTTCCAGGCCAGAAGGAGACTGGGCAATGTAGTGGAGCGGCAGCAGTCCGCTCTGCTGCGGCAGGCGGAGCAGATCATCGGGCTCAGCCGGGGGATGATTGAGTCGTTGTCCACCGCCATTGAGTTCCGCAACGGCGAGTCGGGAGAGCACGTCCGCCGGATTCACGACATCACCAAATACATGCTGGAGCACACAGAGCTGGGAGACGGCCTGTCGCCGGAGGATATCGACGCCATCTCCCTGGCCGCTATTATGCATGACGTAGGCAAGATTGCCATTCCCGACGCCATCCTCAATAAGCCGGGCCGGCTGACCGCCGAGGAGTTTGAGATTATGAAGACCCACACCCTCCAGGGCGCCCGGCTGTTGGAGCGTATCCCCCAGATGCGGGAGCTGAGCGCTTACCGCTACGCCTGCGACATTGCCCGCCATCACCACGAGCGGTGGGATGGCCGGGGTTATCCCGACGGCCTGAAGGGCGAGGAGATTTCCGTCTGGGCTCAGATTGTCTCCCTGGCCGACGTGTATGACGCCCTGGTGAGCAAGCGCGTCTACAAGGACGCCTATGGACGGGAGAAGGCCCTGGGCATGATTCGGGACGGGGCGTGCGGCACCTTTAATCCCAGCCTGCTGGAGTGCTTCTTCCGTGTGGAGCAGGAACTGAGATACCTGTATGAGACGCCGAAGGAGGAAAAGAAGGATGGATGATGCAATCAGAGCGAGCCTTGCCGCCGCAGGGATAGACGTGGACGAGGCTCTGGAGCGCTTTATGGGCAGCGAGGCCATGCTCATCCGGTTTTTGAAGAAATTCCCCGCAGACCAGGGATTTTCCGCCCTTGCCGCCGCCCTGGAGGCCGGGGACCGCGAGGGGGCGGTCGGCGCAGCCCACACCCTGAAGGGACTGTGCGGAAACCTGTCCATCAAACCTTTGTTCGCCGGCTTTGACCGCCAGGTGGGGCTGATGCGGGCAGGGGAGTGGGATGCCGCCGCCGACATGATGCCCCAGCTCACCCAGGACTATAACCGGGCCGTGGAGGCCATTTTGGCTCTGGGCTGACCGGAATCAGGACAGAAAACCCGCCGGAACGGAGATGCTCTTCGTTCCGGCGGGTTTTTGCTGTGAAAAAGCAGATCCAAAACGGATGTGTGCCGCTTCCAGCGGCACAGGCATAATATCACAGCGCATGGGTCGGGGCGGCCCATATGCGCATGAAGTCTTATTCCTCGCCATAAATCTGATAGAACGCCGGGCGGCCGATGAGGGTAAAGCCGATGGCCGGCCCGTCAGGAGACAGGACCACGCCGCCAAGGCTCTTGGAGCAGTGGACAATCTCCAGCGTGCCCTCCGCGGAGAAGCCCGCCACAATCCCCACATGGCTCAGATCAGGGAAAAAGGCCAGGTCCCCAGGCCGGGCCTCCTCCCAGGCCACCGGCGTGCAGCGGGAATACTGGTCCCGGACGCCGTTGCCGATGGCGGAGAGGGCGCCGGCATCCCCTGCGGCGTTGACTGCCGCCCAGGTCACCAGACCGGAGCAATCCAGGCCGAAGGGGACCAGGGCGCCGGTGGTGTCGCTCCCGTGGGCAGTGACCAGGGCAGGCACGCCCCAGCGGCTGTCCCAGCCCAGACAGACCGACTTGCCGCCCCAGAAGTAGCCCACCTTACCGGTCAGGGCGGCGGCGTTTTCCACCATGGCGCGCCGCAGGGGGGATAAATCCTCCGGCAGAGCGAGGGAAGGGGTGGGGGAGACCTGAGCGATTGGCGGTCCCTTCCCGGGTAAAAAAGGGAGCAGAAGCCCGGACAGAAGCAGAATTATGCCCAGCAGACGAAGAAAGCGGTTCCAACCGCCGGAATTTCTTCTCACCCGTCTCTTTCTCCACCGGGGTGGGTATGGACGTCTCACAGCCGGTCCCTCCTTATGCCGTCACCACCGGAAGAGCGGCTCAATAGGATAGATGGGGGAGAACCATCCCCCGCCTACATGTTATGTGAGGAGCGTTCCAATATGAGCGAATTGATTTCTCTCTGCGGCCTGGAAGTGGGTGCAAGCGCCCGGGTGGCAGAGGTGGCGGGCGAGCGGGCCATGCGCCGCCGCCTGATGGATATGGGCCTCATCCCCGGCACCAGGGTGACCTGTGTGGCCGCAAGCCCGGCGGGCGACCCGTCGGCCTATCTCATCCGGGGGGCGGTGGTGGCCCTGCGGGCGCGGGACGCCGCAGGCATCCGGGTGGAGCCTGCCGGCGCATTTTGCCCGGCCTCTGCCGGGGAGGAACCCCGGTGGGCCTGACCGGGGCGTCCACCGGTGGGGCGGCGGTGGACCATGGCCTGAACATTGAAAAGATCCGGCCGGACGACAAGATCATCGCCCTGGCGGGCAACCCCAACGTGGGCAAATCCACTGTGTTCAACAGTCTGACCGGTATGCGTCAGCACACAGGAAACTGGCCGGGCAAGACAGTGGGCAGCGCCCAGGGCCGGTGCGAGCACAGGGGGCGGGGCTATATCCTGGTGGACCTGCCGGGTACCTACTCCCTCATGGCCCACTCCGCCGAGGAGGAGGTAGCCCGGGATTTCCTGTGCTTCGGCGGGGCGGACGGGGCCGTTGTGGTGTGCGACGCCACCTGCCTGGAGCGTAACATGAACCTGGTGCTCCAGACCCTGGAGCTGGAGCCCCGCACGGTGGTGTGCGTCAACCTGATGGACGAGGCGGCCAAAAAGGGCATCCGGGTGGATCTGGAGCAGTTGTCGGAGCGGCTGGGGGTGCCCGTGGCGGGGACCTGCGCCGGGAAGGGCCAGGGGCTGGAGGCGCTGCTGGACGCGGCGGAGAACATCATGTCTGCGGAACAGCCGCCCAAGCCCATCCGGGTACAGTATCCCGGCCCCATTGAGATGGCGGTGGAGCGCCTGATCCCGATGATAGAGGAGCGGACGGAGGGGAAGCTCCCGAGCCGCTGGACCGCCCTGCGGCTGCTGGAGGGGGAACCGGGGCTGCTGGCCAGGCTGGAGGAGACGCTGGACTTCCGCCTGACAGAGGACGAGAAGCTGAGCGCAGCCCTGGCGGAGATCTGGAGGTGGCTGGAGGCGCGGGGGGTCAGCCGGGAGAACCTGGGGGACCGGCTGGCCGCCGGACTGGTGATGACCGCCGAGGCGGTGTGCGCCGGGGCGGTGAGGTGCACCAAGGAGGACTACGCCCGCCGGGACCGCAGGCTGGACCGGATTTTCACCAGCCGTGCCACCGGCATCCCGGTAATGCTGGCGCTGCTGGCGGGGGTGTTCTGGCTGACCATTCAGGGGGCAAACTACCCCTCCCAGCTGCTGTCTGACTGCCTCTTCTGGCTCCAGGACCGGCTGACCGGCCTGTTTACATACTGGAATGCCCCGGAGTGGCTCCACGGGGCGCTGGTATTGGGGATCTACCGGGTGCTGGCCTGGGTGGTGTCGGTGATGCTGCCCCCCATGGCCATCTTTTTCCCCATCTTCACCCTGCTGGAGGACTTTGGCTATCTGCCCCGGGTGGCCTTTGTACTGGACCATGCCTTTCAGAAGGCCAGAGCCTGCGGCAAGCAGGCTCTCACCATGGCCATGGGCTTCGGCTGCAACGCCGCCGGAGTGGTGGGCTGCCGCATTATCGACTCTCCCCGTGAGCGGCTTATCGCCATGCTGACCAACAGCTTTGTGCCCTGCAACGGCCGGTTTCCCACCCTTATCGCCATCATCACCATGTTCTTTGTGGGCACCGGCGGCGGGCCGGGGCGGGCGCTGCTGTCCGCCCTGCTGCTCACCGGAGTGATCGTGCTGGGGGTGCTGCTCACCTTCCAGGTCTCCCGGCTGCTGTCAGCCACGGTGCTCAAGGGGGTGCCCTCCTCCTTCACCCTGGAGCTGCCGCCCTACCGCCGCCCCAGGGTGGGACAGGTGATTGTCCGCTCGGTGCTGGACCGGACGGTATTCGTGCTGGGCCGGGCGGTGATGATTGCCGCCCCCGCTGGGCTGCTCATCTGGGTGCTGGCCAACGTACAGGTGGGGGGTGCCAGCTTGCTGGCCCACTGCACCGGCTTTTTGGACCCTCTGGGCCGGGCACTGGGCATGGACGGCGTGATTTTGGCCGCCTTTCTCCTGGGCTTTCCCGCCAACGAGATTGTCATTCCCATTATGCTCATGGCCTACCTGGCCACCGGCAGCCTGACCGGCTACGAGAGCCTGGACGCCTTGCATACCCTGCTGGTGGACCAGGGCTGGACCTGGCTGACAGCAGTGTGCACCATGCTCTTCTCCCTGGTCCACTGGCCCTGCTCCACCACCTGCATGACCATCCGCAAGGAGAGCGGCAGCTGGAAGTGGACCCTGCTGGGCTTTGCGCTGCCCACGGCCATCGGCATGGCGCTGTGCTTCCTGACGGCCACCACCGCACGGCTGCTGGGGCTGGCGTAGAGAGATAGAAAAGGACTGCAATAAACCCTGAGACTTAAAGCTTCGGAGGGAAAGAAAGTGCAAAAGAAAACCGTCAGGGTTGTCTTTCATGTAAAATCAAACCACTTTTTTGAACTTTAAACAGTTTAAGAAGGTGCAAAATCCTCTCCCGCCGGGAGAGGATTTTTTGCTTGACTTTTCACCTACAAGATGTTAATATAAATACACCTACAAGTTGTAGTTGAAATACTGGAGGGATTTCCATGGAAAAACGGCAGCTGTCGGACTCCGAGCTGGAGCTGATGCGGGTAATCTGGAGCCGGGGCGGGCGGGCCCGCTTTGCCCAGGTGATGGAGACCCTGGCGGGGCAGGGGAAGGACTGGAAGGCCAACACGGTGCTCACCTTTCTCTCCCGGCTGGTGGAGAAGGAGATGCTGGCGGTGGAGAAGAACGGCCGGCTGAACGTGTATGTGGCCCTTCTGCGGGAGGAGGACTACGCCGACCAGCAGACCCGGTCCTTCCTGGATAAGGTGTACGGCGGCAATGCCGGGCGGCTGGTGTCCTCGCTCCTGAAGCAGGACTGCCTTACCGCGGAGGACCTGGACGAGCTGAAGGCCTTTTGGGAGAAGGGCGGGAAGGCGTGATGGGCGGGGCGCTGTCCACGCTGCTCAGCCTGACCCTGTCCGGGTCGGTGCTCATTGTGGTGCTGCTGGCCGTTCGGCCCCTGCTGCGCCGCCGGCTGGGGCACAGCGGACAGTACTATCTCTGGCTGGTGCCCTTGGCGCGGCTGCTCCTGCCTGTGTTTCCCACCGTCCGTCTGCCTGAGGGTGTCAGCCAGGCATTGCCCGAGGCCATTTCTGACGGTGCGCCGTGGCTGAGAGCGCCGGATATGGTGCTGGCAGGGCCGGACCGGCAGGGGACAGGGCTGGATTTGCTGTCCCTGCTGCCCGGACTGCTGGTCATTTTGTGGGGGACGGTGGCTATTGTCCTTGCTCTGCGGGCAGTGTGGCGGTATGTCCGCTGCATCCGTGCGCTGGAGCGGGAGAGCTGCACGGCTGGGGAGCGGGCCCGGGCGGTCTATGAGGACGCCTGCCGTATGCTGGGGGTGACAAGGCCACCCAAATTGTTGGTCTGCCCCGGTCTCCGATCTCCCATGCAGGCCGGACTGCTCCGGCCCATGGTGCTCCTGGCCGACGAGAACAGCGGGGAGGAGGTGCTCCGGGGGGCGCTGCTCCACGAGCTGACCCACTACCGGCGGCTGGACCTGTGCTATAAGTGGCTGGCGGAGGCGGCGGTGTGCATCCACTGGTTCAACCCGCTGGTCTATGTGCTCCGGCGGGAGCTGAGCCGGGAATGTGAGCTCTCCTGCGACGAGAGCGTGCTGGGACGGCTGGACGAGCACGGCCGCAGGATCTACGGCGCGTCTCTCCTGGCTCTGGCCCGGCCTGTATCGGGACCAACCAAGAACAACATGACCCTTGCCATGAGCAGGGACGGAGAACAGCTGAAAGAGAGGTTGTATGCCATTATGAAATTTGAGTCCAAAGGCAGACTGGCAGGCGTTGTAGCGGTGGGCGCGTCGGCGGCGCTGTGCCTGTGCGGCGTACTGGCCGGAGCCTGTGCCGCCGACCTGACCGGACAGGCGGAGGAGAGCAAGCAGCCCGACCTGCTGGTCATCTCGGAGCCGTTGGCTACGGTGGAGCAGGCGGAGGCCGCCGGGGTGGAGACGGAGGAACTGCTGTCCCCCCTGGATGGAGACACCCTGACGGTGACCATGCCCTTCGGCACCCGGGTGCATCCCATCACCGGAGAGACCACCAGCCATGACGGCCTGGACATCCGGGCGGAGAGCGGCGCGGCGGTGTACGCGCCCCGGAGCGGCCAGGTGCTGGAGGCCGCCTTTAACCAGGCGTACGGCAACTATGTGGTCATCGGCTGGGACGGCGGGGAAATACTCTTTGCCAACCTGTCTGCCTGCGCGGTGGCGGAGGGGGACCAGGTGGCACAGGGCCAGAACGTGGGCTATGTGGGCCAGACCGGCATGGCTACCGGTCCCCATCTCCATGTGGAGATTCGGCTGGACGGGACGCTGGCCGACCCGGAGACCTGCTTTTCCGGCGTGACCTTTGTACATTAAGCAAAAAACCAGAGCGGCGCAACCCATTTGGGTTGCGCCGCTCTGTATGTAGGAGGGAAAAGGAGTGGTAAGATTAGAAGTCCACCTCAGTGCCGTAGTAGATGCAGGTGAACAGCTTGGCCATGGTAGCGGGGTCGATGGGACGGGGGTTGGAGCCGGTGCAGGCATCGCCCACAGCGTTGGTGGCGATGGTCTCCAGCTTCTCCTTGAACTCGTCCTCAATGATGCCGAAGTCCTTCAGCGTGTTGGGGATGCCCATGGTGTCGTTCATGGAGCGGATCTTGGCGCGCAGGCCCTCAACCAGCTCGGCGGTGGTGTCACCCACAACACCCATGGTGCGGGCGATCTGGGCGTAGCGCTCGGCAACGCCGTCAGCCTTGGCGTTGTAGGCGATGACATAGGGCAGGTACATGGCGTTTGCCAGGCCGTGGGTGATGTGGCCGGTGGAGAAGGCGGCGCCGGTCTTGTGGGCCATGGAGTGGACAATACCCAGCAGGGCGTTGGAGAAGGCCATGCCGGCCAGGCACTGACCATAGTGCATCTCCTCGCGGCAGGCCATGTCGCCCTTGAAGGACTTGATGAGGTCCTTCTCCACAATGTGAATGGCCTCCAGAGCCAGAGGATCGGTAAACACGGTGTGCAGGGTGGACACATAGGCCTCGATGGCGTGGGTCAGAGCGTCCATACCGGTGTAGGCCACCAGGTGGGGAGGCATGGTCTCGGCCAGAGCGGGGTCAACGATGGCCACGTCGGGGGTAATATTGAAGTCGGCCAGAGGATACTTGATGCCCTTGTGATAGTCGGTGATGACGGAGAAGGCGGTAACCTCGGTGGCAGTGCCGGAGGTGGAGGGGATGGCGCAGAACTTGGCCTTCTGACGCAGTTCGGGGAAGCTGAAGGGGGTGATCAGGTCCTCAAAGGTGGTCTCGGGGTACTCATAGAATGCCCACATGGCCTTGGCGGCGTCGATAGGGGAGCCGCCGCCCATGGCGATGATCCAATCGGGCTCGAACTCGCGCATCACAGCGGCGCCCTTCATGACGGTCTCAACAGAGGGGTCGGGCTCCACGTTCTCGATGAGCTTGGTCTCAATGCCAGCCTCCTTCAGGTAGCCCAGAGCTTTGTCCACAAAGCCGAAGCGCTTCATGGAGCCGCCGCCCAGCACCAGAACGGCCTTCTTGCCCTTCAGGGTCTTGAGGGTCTCCAGAGCGTTGGCACCATAGTAAATGTCACGGGGAAGAGTAAATCTGGACATAGCGCAAACCTCCAAATAAGATATCAGAATGAATTGATAAAAAAATAACGATTCTTACCGTGGATTATTATTGCACTTTGACAAAGAAATGTCAATATATATTTTATAATATTTTCGTAAAAAATCCACATCCCGGACAAGTGTTTCCGGGACGTGGATATACAAAATAAAAAAATTGGCGTGTCAGATTTTTCCGGCGGAAAAGTGCTCCAGCGCCAGCTCTGCCGAGCGGGCCAGCAGGGCGGCGCCAAGGGGAAGGGCCTGGTCGTCGGTGCGGAAGCGGACGCTGTGCCAGCAGGGGTTCTCACAGCCGGGAAAGCCGGAGCCCAGCCAGTAGAAGAAGCTGGGAATGCCCTGGGAGAGTACGGCGAAGTCCTCGCTGCCCATGTCGGGGCGGGGCTGCACGATGTTCTCCGCGCCCACCAGATCCTCCGCGGCCCGGCGGGCCAGAGCGGTGGCCTCCGGGCCGTTCCAGGTGACGGGCACCTGGGGCTCCAGCACAAAGTCGGCCTTGCAGCCGTAAGCGGCGGCAATATCCTTTGCCAGGGCCTCCAGCCTGTCAGAGGCGTCGGCGAGCACCTTATCCGAGTGGGCCCGCAGGCTGCCCGTCATGGTGAGCAGGTCGGGGGCAAAGTTGTCCGGCGTACCCGCATGGATGGAGCACACCGAGCACACCAGGCTGTCCAGCGGGTCGGTGCAGCGGCTCACCACGGTCTGGGCGGCGCTGACAATGGCCGCGCCTGGGACAATCACGTCCACGCACTTGTGAGGGGAGCCGCCGTGGCCGCTCCTGCCGTGGAGGGTGAGGGTAAAGTTGTTCTTGCCCGCCATGATAGGGCCGGGGAGCACGGCAATTTGGCCACAGGGTACCTCGGGCCGGTTGTGGAGGCCGAAAATAGCGGCGGGTTTGCCCCCGGCCTTCTCCCACAGACCGCGGCGCAGCATGGCCGCGGCACCCTGGGTGACCTCCTCGGCGGGCTGGAAGATGAGCAGCACAGCGCCGGAGAGCTGTTCCCGGCGGGAGAAGAGGAGCCTGGCCGCGCCGTAGAGACAGGCAGTGTGAAAGTCGTGGCCGCAGGCGTGCATGACGCCCTCCACCTCCGAGGTCCCAGGACCGCCGGGCTCCTGAAGGGTAATGGCGTCGATGTCGGCCCGCAGGGCCACGGTGGGGCCTGGGCGTCCGCCCCGCAGCAGGGCGGCCACGCCGGTCTCCATGCCCAGCTCCAGGAATTCCACCCCCAAAGGCTCCAGCAGAGCACGAATTTTGGCGGTGGTGTTGACCTCGTGGAAGCTCAGCTCCGGCCTGCGGTGGAGCTGAGCCTTTAATTTCTCCAGCGCCGGGGCCAACGCCCGCGCCTCCTCCAGCAGCGTCATAACAAAATGCCGTCCTTTCCCGGGCAGGGGATCTTCCTTGCCCTGTATTCAGAAATAGTATACAATGAGGACAGAAAAAGTCAAACCGGAAAGGAAGCGGACCCGTGGCGGAAGCGAAAAACGATTTTACAAAGGGGAGTGTGTCCCGGGCCATCGCCAGGCTGGCCCTGCCCATGACGGCAGCCCAGCTGGTGAACATCCTCTATAATATAGTAGACCGCATGTATATTGGACGCCTGCCGGGGGTGGGGCGGCTGGCCCTCACCGGCGTGGGTCTGGTGCTGCCGGTCATCTCCATCATCATCGGCTTTGCCAACCTGTGCGGTACCGGCGGCGCGCCGCTGTGTTCCATCTGCCGGGGGAAGGGGGACAGCGAGGAGGCCGAATGGGTCCAGGGAAATTCCTTTACCCTGCTGCTGGTGCTGGGCGTGGCCCTTACTGCCCTCATCCTTCTGTTCCGCCAGCCCATTCTCTATCTTTTTGGCGCCAGCGATGACACATTTCCCTATGCGGACAGCTACCTGTCCACCTATGCCTTGGGCACAATTTTTGTCATGATCAGCCTGGGGATGAACCCTTTCATCAATGCCCAGGGATTTGGCAGAATGGGAATGCTCACTGTGTCCATCGGCGCAGTGGTGAATATTGTGCTGGACCCCATCTTCATCTTTGACTTCGGCTTTGGGCTGGGGGTGCAGGGGGCCGCCATTGCCACGGTGATCTCCCAGGCCTGCTCAGCGGCGTGGGTGCTGTGGTTTCTCACAGGCGAGCGGGCCATCCTGCGGCTTCGGCTGAGCCGGATGAAGCTCCGGGCCGCCCGGGCGGCGCGGATTCTGGGGCTGGGCACCTCCGGCTTTATCATGGCCCTCACCAACTCCCTGGTGCAGATTTTATGCAACGCCACCCTCCAGCGCTGGGGCGGCGCGGGGTACGGCGACCTGTATGTGGGCGTGATGACCGTCATCAACTCAGTGCGGGAGGTCATCACCATGCCGGTCAGCGGCATTACCCAGGGCTGCCAGCCGGTGCTGGGGTACAACTACGGCGCCGGGGCCTATAACCGGGTCCGGCAGGGCATCCGGTTTACCACGGCGGTGACTATGGGGTATTCGCTGGCTGTCTGGGCGGTAGTCATGCTGTTTCCCGCCGCCTTTATTCACCTGTTCAACAGCGACGCAGAATTGGTTGCGACAGGTGTGCCTGCCTTCCGGCTCTACTTCTCCATCTTCTTCTGCATGTCCCTCCAGTTTATCGGTCAGTCTGTCTTTGTGGGCCTGGGCCGCAGCAAGAACGCCATCTTCTTCTCCCTGCTGCGCAAGGCGTTTATTGTAGCGCCTCTGACGCTTCTGCTGCCTCCTCTGGGTTTCGGCTACAATGGCGTATTCCTGGCCGAGCCCATCTCCAACGTCGTCGGCGGCCTGGCCTGCATCCTCACCATGTACTTTACGGTATACCGAAGATTAAAGGAGTGAAAAAGTCCGCGTGTCCAATTGGACACGCGGACTTTTTTCCGGGAAAGGACGGTTCAACACAATCGGGCGGATGCTTCGGATAGAAACAGAGCGGACGGCGTCCGGAATGCCGCATGGCTGAACTCAGCTGAGGGAGAAAATTTCGGAACGGCTTGGGATGGAATCCACGGCACCCGGGCGCGTGACACATAGACAGGACGCCTCTGTGGCAACGGACATAGCGCGTTCGACGGAGGAACCGCGGGATAGTTCGGCCAGAAGAAATCCTGTATAGGTATCTCCCGCACCGGTGGTGTCTATGGCGCGGACCTTGTGAGCGGGCTGGAAATGGCGCGTATTTCCGCAGGCGAAACAGGAACCTTCTGCTCCGAGCGTAAGGAAGATGTTAAGCGCCGGATAAGCGGCGCAAAGAATCTCAAGCGCTTTGTCGGAGGAGTCTGCACCGGTCATGGAGGCAGCCTCGCTCTCGTTCAAAATCAGGTAATCCAGGCGTTCCAATGGCCAGTGCAGGATATCTGGTGTAAAAGGAGAGGGGTTGAGGGCGGCTTTGCCGCCCCTTTTTTTGATTTCGCGGATTATTTGGGCGGAGGAATTGATCTCGTTTTGCAGAAGGAAGATATCGCCGGCCCGGCAGCCGGTTAAAAACGACTGAATATCATCTTCGGTAAAGGCACCGTTTGCGCCGGAGTGAACAATGATACAGTTTTGGCCGGACGAATCCAATTGGATAAGTGCATGGCCGGTGGGAAGCGCACAGGAACGCACCTGAGAAATGTCGAGAGAGTACGCAGAGCAAAGGGCGGAGAGGGAGGCATAATCCTCATGCCCGACTTTTGCGATGAGGGATACCTGCGCACCAGCCTTTGCCAGGGCGATGGCTTGGTTCAGGCCTTTTCCGCCCCAGCCTGTCCGGTAGGATTCACTGGCAATGGTTTCTCCGGGACGGACAATATGCGGAACAGAATACAGGTGATCGCGGTTAACAGATCCAATCACAATAATACGCTGCATGGCGTCACTCCTCCTTTTTCCGCGTGCTCTGCCGCACAACCAGCTCGGGTTCAAACTGGATTGTTTGCTTGGGTAAAGCAGGATTGTCCAATTCAAGAAACGCGCGTTTGCAGGCCTCAAAGCCAATATTGTAGCCCGACTGGCGGATCGTGGTTAATGGAACCTCCAGCAAATCAGCAAATGAGATATCATCAAATCCGACGATGGAGAGATCCTGGGCCGGCTTAAGTCCCAGCTCGCGCATGCGCTTGTAGATGCCGATGGCCATCATGTCATTCCCGCAAAAAACGGCGGAAAAGCCTCCGTCTATGATGGAATCGAGCAGCTGATATCCGCTTTTGGGGGAATAATCCCCCTCGAAAATGGAATTTTTGGGTAACGGAAGGCGGGACTCCTCAAAGGCCCAGCAGTAGCCGGCCAGCCGCTGCTGGCTGCTGGCCTGAGCGCTCGGGCCTGTAATACAGGCGATGTGCCTGTGGCCCAAATCAATCAGATGCCGCGTAGCCAGATAGCCGCCCTTGCGGTGATTGAGCAGCACTGCGCTGCGATTCAGCGACAGGCTTTGGCGATCCACCTGAATGACAGGGAAGGGAAGCTGATTCAGCAGTGCGTTCGCCTGTTCATGGGCGGAGACAATCAGCAACGCCCGGACGCCCTGACGGGACAAGGAGCGAATATTCTGGTTATCCATCTGAGGAGATTCGCTGTTTGTGCCCAGAAGAACTGTGGCGTCATGGGTACGTGCGCAGTCAATGATACCTTGCGCGATTTCACCAAAAAAATAATCAGAAATGTTGGGGACAATCAGACCAATGGAATGACATTCATGGACAGTTGGAGAAGAATGGGAAGAGGCAGAATAGTTAAGGCGGTTCGCAGTTTCCAGAACCTTTCGGCGGCTCTCTTCAGACAAACGGTTTGGCCGCGCGTTGAGCACAAGGGAGACGCTGGTGACAGATAAACCGGTAGCTTCTGCAATATCTTTGAGCGTAGTCCTCATGGTACTCCTCCCCATGTAAATCTTCAATTATAAGGTAAACTATTTATCTTTATCTGTCAATACAAAATTTGAAAGGTAAAATTTTATCAATAAAATTATATTAAATATCAAAAAATGAAAAGAAAAGTATTGACAATATGTGCAAAGTGATTTATTCTTTAACTGCAAAGATTTTCTTTAGATAAAAAGAAGGTAAAAAATATGCATAAAAGTTACATGCTGAACAGTGACATCAACCGAGTCCTTGGAGAGCTGGGGCATACCGACCAATTGTGCATAGGCGACTGCGGCCTTCCGGTGCCTGCTGGCGTGGAGAAAATTGATCTGGCCTTGAAGAAAGGAATTCCGGGGTTTTGGGATGTTCTGGAAGCTGTGGCTGAAAATATGCTGGTGGAGCGGATTACGGTAGCGGAAGAAATGAAATTTCACTGTCCTGCGCTTTTGGAGAAAATCAAACAGTATTTCGGGGAGACGGTGGAGCTTAGATTTGTCACTCATGCACAGTTGAAGGAAGAGACTCGAGCCTGCAAGGCAATAGTGAGAACCGGCGAGATGACCCCCTATGCCAACATTATTTTAACAGCGGCATGTCTCTTTTAAAATCCGAAGAAACTGAAACAGGAAAAAGGAGGAGCACCATGAAAAGGAAACAGAAAAGATTTGTCTGCGGTATGACGGCAGCAGCACTGCTTTTCATGCTGTCCGGCTGCGGTGAGCCGTCGGAACTCAAGGAGGCCTCCGGCGCAGGGGATTTCAGCGGGCAGACACTCACGGTGGCAAACTGGCAGTCCTACGGAACGGACGCAAACTACGGCGCTGCTCAGTTTGAGGCAATGTACGGCTGTAAGGTAGAACATTATTTTATCAGCTCGGTGCCTGAACTAATGCAGACGCTGCTCAACGGCGGTATGAATGAGATTGATGTCATCTGTATCAACCCTGTTTATATCCAGGAATACTACCAGAATGGGGTCATCGAGGCGATTGATACCAGCGAGCTGGAGAACTACGGAGATCTCCGCACGGATCTGACAGAAATTGACGACGTGAAGGACCCGGAGGGGAGCGCGCTTGGTGTGCCCTGGATCTGGGGAACCACATCTCTGTTCTACAATGCGGACGTTGTCAAGGAGGATATCACCAGCTGGTCGGCTCTATGGGACGAACAGTATGCCGGTAAGGTAGGCTTTTTTGATGACCATGAGTCCGCGATTAAGGTGGCGGCCATGAAGCTGGGCCAGGACCCCTACAACCCGGATTTGGACGCCGTGGAAGAGAGCCTCATCCAGCTTAAACCGAATGTGAAAACCTACTGGGGCACTTACGATGACTTTGTCAAAGCATACACAGCCGGAGACATTGTGATAGGAAATGTCTGGGGCAGCATCGCCACCCAGCTGAAGGCGGAGGGGTATAACATCCAGTATGTTTATCCTGAAGAGGGTACAGTGGGCTGGGCAGATTACTGGTGCCTGGTGTCGGGAAGCGCGGAAAAGGAACTGGCGCTGAAGTGGATTGACTTCTGTACAGGCGCGGACTTCCAGAATGGGCTGGCAACAGACGGGAATCAGGCGTATGCGCCTGCGAACCAGAAAGTTCTCAACGCCCTCAGTGATGACGTAAAGAAAAATCTCTGGATTTATCCTGACGCTCCGGACAATATGTACCTGTCCCTTCAGATGAGCTCGGATACGCTGACGGAGTGGATCAATCTTTGGACAAACGTGAAGGCGTCTGCGTGACCGGCGGAGGATGACTGTTACCGGTCATCCTCCTATTTTATTCAAAAAAGAGAGAAGGGAACGCATAGATGAAAACAAGCAACTTACATTCAAAACTGAAAAAGCGAAGAGAGCCGGTCAAACTCCTGATCCTGCCGTCAGCAGCCATGCTGCTTTTCATCAGTATGATTCCACTTCTGATGCTGATTGTGTTCAGCTTCGTGGATGGGAATATCACCACTACCACGGGAATAAGCGGATTTACGCTGGACAATTTCAAGATGGCGTTTAGCTCTGCAGCGGTCCCTTCTCTTATGGCCAAGTCCTTCTATATTGCGCTGGTCGTAACGCTGCTGTGCATCATCATAGGTTATCCGGCGGCCTGGGCCATAGCAAAGGTTGTCAAAGAAAAGAACCGGAGCATGTTTGTGATGTTGTCCATTGTTCCTGCACTGGTCTCTCAGCTTCTGTTGATCTATTCCATTATGCAGCTGCTCCAGTCCGGCGGCGTTGTTATGACGCTGCTGGAGTGGCTTGGGATTTGCGGTGCGTCGGACTCCATTCTTTACACCACAGAAGCCGTCATTTTGGTTTTGGTGTATGAGTATCTGCCCTACATGATTCTTTGCCTCTACTCATGCCTTGAAAAAATTGACGACAATGTGCTTGCGGCGACCCACACGTTGGGAGCCGGACGGTTCCGGACTTTCGTTGATGTGGTACTTCCCCAGAGCTTTTCGGGGCTGCTCACGGGGATCTTGGTCATCTTTATCCCCGTGGCTGGCAGCTTTGTGGAGCCGGATACAGTTGGCGGCCCGTACAGCATGATGATTGGCAGCCTGATTAATACCCAGTTTAACGTGAGCCTCAATATGGGATATGGTGCGACGTTGTCTTTCCTGCTGCTGGTGCTGATGTCTCTGGCGCTTGCGCTGATTAATTTTGTGATGAAGCTGGCAGAGCGAAAGATAGGGGGATGAGCTGATGAAGCAGAAAAAGGAACGTATTTTCAGGGCGGTAATGCGGGTATGGCTGGCGCTGACCATGCTCCTGCTCTTTGTCCCAATCGTGCTTATTATCCTGATGTCCTTCAACACCTCAAAATACGGAACGTTTCCTTTTGAGTTTACACTGAAATGGTATCAGCAGCTTTTTGCCGGCTCAGAGCTGATACGATCTACGATTTTCTCTTTTTGGTTCAGCCTGGCCGTAAGTACGGTGTCGGCTGTTCTGGGAATCCTGGCGTCGCTGGCCCTCAGACGGCTATCTAAAAAATGGAACAAGACTTTCCCGACCTTGATGGATGTCCCTGTGATTGTTCCTTGGCTGGTACAGGGAGTATCGCTGCTCCTGCTGTTTAACTGGCTGGGCCTTGGACGTTCTATACTGAGCATGTTTTTGGGAAACTTGGCGGCTGTCATGCCGCATTCCTTCCTTCTGACCTACTCCAGAGTGATGACCATGAGTCCCTATGCGGAAGAGGCAGGGCGCACGCTGGGGGCCTCCGGCCTCCGTGTATTTCGCGATATTACATTTCGTATGATTTTTCCGGCAGTTTTGGCGGGGTGGCTGATGTCGTTTGTCCTCTGCTTCAACTGCTTCTCCCTGCAGTATTACCTGGCGCCCTTCGGAACTTATACGCTGCCGATGAAGATCTTTACGCTTATCCGCTCAGGGTGCGAGCCGGATATCAACGCCATTGCCACCATTATGTGCGTGGTTACATTTGCGGCAATTTTCCTGCTTAACAAAATTGGATTCAGCGCGGAACAGCTGTTTGGCCGTGGAAAGACCTGCTAACAAAAGTCAAGTAGAAATTTCAGGTTTTGGAGGCAGCGAAAAAGGCAACACAAAATCAAGC
>NZ_CALXGI010000004.1 GCF_944387805.1 uncultured Pseudoflavonifractor sp.
GAACCTGGCCTACGAGGCCGCCACCGCCGACCTGGGGGACGTGAACATGATCGACCCCTTCCACCTGTCCGCCTACGGCGTGACCACCGTGAACTACAACCGGGACGTGGAGATCTTCCCCGTCCTGTCCGCCATGTTTGAGAAGATCACCGGCGAGTGCCCCTACAAGTCCCCCACCGACATGGGCGTGAATATGGCGGGCAACTGTATTTTTGACGACGAGGCCGTTCAGGACGCCGCCCGGCAGGAGATTGTCCGCCGGTACTACGCTGCCCTCTGCGACCGCAAGCAGAACCAGACCGGGGACGAGACGGTGTACAAGCTGGAGCTGCTCATGCAGCAGGCCAAGATCACCCCTGCTATCCGTCCGGTGATTGCCGCCGCCATCCAGGTGGCCGAGGAGACCGGCAATCCCGCCGCCGCCATCGAGCTGCCCGACGGGCAGGTGGTCACCGGCAAGACCACCGGTCTGATGGGCGCCTCTTCCGCCGCCCTGCTCAACGCCCTGAAGCAGCTGGCAGGCATTGAGCACGAGAAGCACCTCATCTCCCCCGAGGCCATCATGCCCATTCAGACGGTCAAGGTCAAGCACCTGGGCTCCACCAACCCCCGGCTCCACAGCGATGAAATTCTCATCGCCCTGGCCATTTCCGCTGCCGCCGACCCCCTGGCCGCCTCCGCGCTGGAGCAGCTCTCCGCGCTCCGTGGCTGCGACGCCCACTCCAGCGTCATTCTCTCCCCGGCGGACAGCGTGACCTACGGCAAGCTGGGCATGCACCTGACCTGCGAGCCTCAGTATGAGACCAACAAGCTCTACCACCGGTAAGAAAACAGCACGCCCCTGTCAGCCTGACGCTGACAGGGGCGTTTTTCGTCTCAGGGGACCACCCGCAGAGGAGGTCCCTCCAGCACAATGACCCGGTCGGCCAGGTCCAGCACCTCCCGGTCGTGGCTGGCCAGCAGAACGGGAACGCCTAACTCCCGGATGCGGGAGAGAATGCGGCCAATCCGGGGCGGGTCCACTCCGTTGAAGGGCTCGTCCAGCAGATAGAGCGCCCCGCCCAGGGCCAGGGTACGGGCCAGCGCCAGACGGCGGCACATGCCGCCGGACAGGGAAGCGGGGAAGGACTTCTCCTCTCCGGTCAGCTCGGCCAGGGCCAGCCAGTGCTCTGCCTCCTGGCGGCGTCTGGAGGGCAGCACGTCGGTGATGTGCTCCTCCACGGTGCGCCAGGGCAGAAGCCGGTCCTCCTGGAAGAGGACGGCGATGTCCCGGGGCGCAGGGCCGTCCACGGTGCCCGATTCTCCGGACTGAAGCCCGGCAATGACCCGCATGAGGGTGGTCTTGCCGGAGCCGGATGGGGCCGACAGAGCGGTGATGCCCTCCAGAGGGAGGGTGAGGGAGAAATTGTCCAGCACAATCTTGTCTCCAAAGCGGACAGCGGCGCCGGTGATGCGCAGTTCATTCACGCCCCCCGCCCCCTCTCCATGCGGCGGAACAGGGCGCCGAATATCCGGTCCAGCAGGAAACTGAGGGCCAGCACCGTGATGGTCCAGGCGAAAAGGGAAGGTGTCTCCAGATAGAGCTTGGAGTAGTACACCTGGGAGCCGATGGCCAGCTTGGGCACGCAGAGCACCTCGGCGGCCACGCCCGCCTTCCAGGCCAGACCCAGGCCGGTGGAGCAGCCGCTGGCGAAGTAGGGCAGCACCGAGGGCAGATACACCAGCCGCAGGGTTTTCCACCGGCCAAAGCGCCAGGTTCTGGCCCCCTCCAGCAGCAGAGGGTCGGTCTGGATAATGCCCTTGTACATGTTGCCCCACACCACCGGCAGCACCATCAGCCCGGCGCACACGGCGGGCACTAAACCTGTGGTCACCCACAGCAGAAGCAGGATAATGAAGGAGGCCACCGGCGTGGCCCGAATGACGCCCACAGCGGGGGAGAGCAGCAGCCGGGCGGGGCGGAAGGCGGCGCAGGCGGCGGCCAGCAGGCCGCCCAACACAGCGCCCCCCAGAAAGCCGGAGAAGATCCGAGCCAGGGACAGGGCGGCGCTCTGCCACAGCAGGGGGGTGACGGCCAGCTCCGCCAGGGTGCGCAGCACCAGCAGAGGCCCGGGGAGCAGGAGGGCTTTACCCTCTATGACAGCCTTGACCAGCGCGGCGCTGTCTCCGGCCGCCCAGGCGGCGGCAATGGCCTTCCGGCCCACCCACATAGCGGCAAGCTGCCACACCCCCAGCCAGAAGGCAGGGGGTATGACAGCCCGCAGGATGTCCCGGCCCATGGAGCGGCCGGGCGTTTTTTGATTGTCAGGGGATGTAATAGAACGCGTCATCGGGGATGTACCCTCCGATCGAGGTGGGATCGGCCTGCCACAGCACGTCGAAGTAGCCCTGAATGCCCTCCATCATGTCCTTGCCGGTGATACAGACCATGTTGGCCTGGAGAATGGCGGCCTTGGCGATGGCGGCCTTGGGGGTGATGCCGTACTGGGTGATGAGCTCGGCGGCGGCATCCGGATTGCTGGTCACATAGTCGATGGAGGCGGCGTACTCCTCCAGGAAGGTGTTCAGCAGGTCGGGGTTCTCCTCAGCCCAGTCGGCCTGGACCACCAGGCAGCCCATGGTAAGGACGCTGTTGTCGGTGGTCACCTTGTCCCACTCCTCGGTCAGGTCCAGGGCCTGGCGGGTGGACTGATTCTGCATCAGCACGCTGGTGGCGGCGGGCACGGGCAGCATGCACAGGCTCA
Organism: uncultured Pseudoflavonifractor sp.; assembly: GCF_944387805.1. GTDB lineage: Bacteria > Bacillota > Clostridia > Oscillospirales > Oscillospiraceae > Pseudoflavonifractor. Next base: position 2,745 of record NZ_CALXGI010000004.1, read on the forward strand.
TGGAGCCGTCCGCCATTCCGGTGGTAATCTCATCAGCGGGAGCCCACTCGATGGTAACATCCTCGCCGGGCGTGAGACCATTCTGCTCCAGCAGGTAGTTGAGCACATACTCCGGGTTGGAGCCTCTGGTGTTGGCGGGGGCGTAGATGGTCTTGCCCGCCAGGTCGGCCATGGACTGAACGCTCTCGCCGTTCTCCAGAATATAGAGCACACCCAGGGTATTGAGCGCCACCATCTGGATGCCGGCGTCCTTGTTATAGAGGGTGGCGGCCAGGTTGGTGGAGATGGCGGCGATGGTCAGGTCGCCGTTGATGATCTTGCCGGTGATCTCGTCGGGGCTGGCGGCAATGGTCACGTCATAGTCCAGAGCGGTGGTGCCGGCGTCATTGTCGGAGAGGAGCTTGGCCGCGCCCATGCCGGTGGGGCCGCTGAGGACGGCCAGGGACACCTGGGGCCGGTCGCCGGTGGGCTCGGTGGGGGTTACCTCGGGAGTGGGGGTGGGGGTGGGCTCCACGCTCTCAGTGGGCGAGGGGGAGACGGAAGGGGAGGGAGAGACGGAGGCCTGGGGATTTCCACAGCCCGCCAGGGCCAGGACAAGGGCCAGCGCCAGGGTTAGTGCGAGACATTTCTTCTTCATGGGGGTCATATCCTTTCTCATAAAATCACAGTGGGTTACGGTTCCGGCTCCAGCAGCTTCGGGTCCAGCACCCGGATGGCCTTGCCCTCCCGCCGGATAGCGCCGCGGTGCTCCAGGGAGTCCAGCGCCCGGTACAACGAGGCCCGGCTTACGTTGAGCCGCCCAGCCAGGCCGGTGAGCGAGCAGTCCAGAGGGATTACCCCGTCCCGGACCTTGGTGCGGAGAAAGCGGGTAAGCCGCTCCTCAGCGGTGCCGGCAATAAGGCTGTCAATTTTCTGTTCCAGAAAGCGGATGCGTCCGGAGAGATAGCGGATGTACTGCCGGGCCAGGGCGGGGGAGGCGGCCATTAGTTCCTCTACCAGCTCCTGGGGCAGAAGCAGCAGACGGCAGGGGGAGCGGGCGGTGAGCTGGGCGGCGTAGTCTGTGCGGTCGTTGAAGAGAGCGGCGGCGCCGAACAGATCCCCCGGCTCCAGCACGCTGACAATCAGTTCCCCCTTGCGCACCTCAACCTTGCCGGAGAGCACCGCCCCCAGGCTGCGGGAGAAGGCGTGGGGGGTGTAGATGGTCTCCCCGCGGGCTGCCTGGGCAAGAGTGGCTCTCCGGTCAGCGGCTGCACGGAGGGCCAGGGTTCCGGGCAGCCCCTGGAAGAGGGGCGTGCGGGCCAGCAGAGCCAGATCGGATCGCCCCAGCTCCGCCATATATACCGCCTCCCAAAACTGTCTCATTTGATACAATTTTTAGAATACCGTGTTTTTCTGGAAAAGTCAAGCATCTTTCGGCGCGTAGGCAAGGCGGGGTGCATAGAATGAGGGCAGAGAATGGAGGTAATGCCGATGGCAGAATGCAGATGCCGGGCCCGGCGGGACGGGCAGGGGCGGGATGCCGCCCGGCCCGGGAGCGCCCGGGAAGCCCTGGAAAAGACGCCCATGAACCGATATATCAACCCCAATACAGTCTTTGTCCGCCCGCAGGGGAGCTGCCGGGACAGCGAGGCGGAGCGGGCGCTGCTGGAGCAGCTGGTGGAGCAGTCGGTGCGCCAGAATCAGTCGCTGGTGGACCTGCTGGGGGCGGTCAACGCCCTGACAGCGGCGCTGCTGGCCAAGCTGTGACAGGGGACAGCCAAACATTAAAAGAATATAAAGTTCAACAACTTTTTCTTGCCCCTGCTCGTCTAATCCAGTATAATAGTGTTCGTTGACATAACACGAAAGAAAGCGGGCGTGATCATTCCCCATGGCAGGAGCACGAAAGAGAAGGAAGAAGCGACGGCGGGGCTCGCCGCTGGGCAGGGCGCTGCGGACCTTTTATGCCGCTGTGGTGGTGCTCTCTGCGGTGATTGTGACCACCTATGCGCTGTTTCAGATTCTGGTCCCCGCGCCCACAGTGGAGACCCCGCCGACGCCTGCCAGCGATGCGCCGGCGGAAAACCCCGCGGACAACCCGGACACGCCGGATATTGACGAGAGCACAGCTACGCCCAGCCAGCAGCCCCTGGAGAGGAAAGACCAGTTTTACACCTTCCTTTTGGCCGCCAGCGACCAGGTCAGCGGCAACTCGGATACGATTATGGTGGCGTCCTACGACGTGCCCAACCAGAAGGTAGCCCTGGTGTCCATCCCCCGGGATACTCTGGTCAATGGAAAGTACGGCAGCCACAGGTATTATAAGATCAACTCCGCCTACTCCTACGGCGGCATTGACGAGCTGCGGGCCGTAGTGGCCGATATGCTGGGCATTCCCATTGACTTCTATGTGACGGTGGACCTGAAGGCGTTTGTGGAGATTGTGGACGCAGTGGGCGGCGTGGATTTCTATGTCCCCGTGGATATGAACTACGACGCCGACGACCAGAACCTCCACATCCACTACGACAAGGGCATGCACTATGGCCTCACCGGTCAGCAGGTGCTGGAGATTGCCCGCTGCCGCAAGAACTCCGACGGGCCGGGCGTTTATCCCAACAACGTCTACGACGTGTACGCCGGCAGCGGCACCAACCGGGAGCAGACCCAGCGTGAGCTGATGGTGGCCATCGCCCGCAAACTGGTGTCCTGGAACAGTATCCCCAAGATCAAGGAGTTTACCGAGATTGTGGGGGAGAACGTGAAGACCAACATGTCGGCCAGCGACCTGGCTTTTTTCGCCACCCGGGCCATCTATGTGGACCTTGACAGCAGCGTCACCACCGCCATCTTCCCCGGCAATGGCGAGGTGAGCTACAAGGGCTGGAGCTGGTGCTGGCAGTATTACCCTGAGGAGTCCCTGGAGATCATCAACAATTATCTTAACCCCTACAGCACCGATATCACCATGGACATGACCAATATGTTCCAGGTCAAGTGAGAAAATAAAACGCGCGTCTGCCGAGCGGCAGACGCGCGTTTTATTTGTGCTCAGGGATGGGCTGCAAAATAGGCCCGGGTCTGGTCGGCGTTATGCATGACCTCGGCCCGCAGAGCCTCCAGACTGGGGAACTTCCGCTCCCCGCGGAGATGGCGGTAGAACTCCATACGGATGGTCTGGCCGTACAGATCCCCGTCAAAGTCCAGAATAAAGCCCTCCACGTTGACCGTTCCGTGGTCGTCCACCGTGGGGCGGACGCCGATGTTGGTCACCGCCGGACGGCTGCTGCCGTTTTCAAACCAGACCTTGGTGGCATATACGCCGTGGGCGGGCACCAGCACGCCGGGAGCAAAGTGGAGGTTCACCGTGGGGAAGCCCAGAGTGGTGCCCAGCTTTTTGCCGTGGGACACCGTGTCGGTCAGGGTGTGGGGGTGGCCCAGAAAGTAGTTGGCCCGCTCCATTTCTCCCTGGGCCAGCAGGGTGCGGATGTAGGTGGAGGAGATGGTGATGCCGTCCAGCTCCACCTTGGGGATGATGTCGCATCCAATGCCCAGTTCGGCACAGACAGCCTTTAGCCGCTCCGGGTTGCCCTCTCCCTTGTAGCCGAAGTGGAAATCATGGCCCGCCACCAGGTGGACGGCGCCGTTCTCCCGGACGAGAAAGTCAGTGACAAAATCCCGCCAGGGCATGTGCATCATCCGGTCATCAAAGTGGGCCACAATGACCTCCTGGATACCGTAATACCGGCGCATCAGCTCCGCCCGGTCCAGAGGGGAGCTGATAAGGGGCATGGGGCTGCCGATGATCAAGTTTTCCGGATGGGTGTCAAAGGTAACGGCGGCCGGGATGGCGCCCAGCGCCCGGGCAACCTGGGACACACGGCTCAGCAGAGCGCCGTGGCCCAGGTGTACGCCGTCGAAAAACCCCAGAGCGATGACCCTTTTCTTCTGCTCCATTGCTTACACCTCGAAAAAGCTCTTGATGGTGGTGAGACGGCTGTTTTTTACCTGGCCCAGAGCCAGGAAGGCGCCGCTCTCACCATAGACCCGGTACTGGCCGTCAGCCGCCTGGGGCACAGATACCGCCGAGCCGTTGCGCACCTTTTTCTCCCCGTACGCAGGGAGCGTCAGGGAGGGATGGCGGGAGAAGTAGGTGTCCACCGGCAGCAGCAGGCTCTGCGGGTCCTCCGCCGCCAGAATGGCATCCAGCGTCACGGCCTGGTCCAGAGAGAATCCGGCGGCTTCAGTGCGGCGGAGGGAGTACATGCACCCGCCGCAGCCCAGGGCCTGACCGATGTCGTGGCAGAGGGTGCGGACGTAAGTGCCCTTGGAGCACTGGACCCGCAGCAGATAGTCGGCGGGGCCGGTCTGCTCCACCACATCCAGCCCGTAGATGGTCACAGGACGGGGCTCCCGCTCCACCTCCTGGCCCTTCCGGGCCAGCTCGTAGAGTTTCTTGCCGTCCCGCTTGATGGCGGAGTACATGGGGGGAATCTGGAGGATGTCTCCCCGGAAGGGGGCCAGTGCGGCCTCCAGGGCGGCTCGGTCGGCGGATACGGGCTTCTCCTCCAGCACCGTACCTGAGGTGTCCTGGGTGTTGGTCACAACGCCCAGACGCAGCCCGGCCACATACTCCTTGCCGCCCTCAGCGGCGAACTCCACCGCCCGGGTAGCCCGGCCTACAAAGACGGGCAGTACTCCCGTGGCCATGGGGTCCAGGGTTCCGGCGTGGCCCACCCGGCGCTCGTGGAGCACGCCGCGGATTTTGGCGCACACATCCATGCTGGTCCAGCCGGAGGGCTTGTCAATTACAATAATTCCGTTCGCCATGGCCGTCTCCTCAGCCCTGCTGAATCTGGCGGATGGCGTCCAGAATGGCGGCCTTGGCATCGGCCACAGTGCCCATCACCGAGCATCCGGCGGCAGCGGCGTGGCCGCCGCCGCCCAGCAGAGCGCACACCGCCGAGGCGTTGAGTCCGGCGGAGGTGCGGACGGAGAGCTTGCACTCGCCGGGGCACAGCTCACGGATGGTGACGGCGGTCTCCACGCCCTCAATCTGTCCGGCGAAGGCGGCGATGTCCTCAGCGTCCTCCTCGTGGGCGTCCAGCGCCTTCATCATGTCCAGCGTGACGGCGGCGATGGCGATGGCGCCGTTGTCAAAGAGCTCCATGTCCCGGGTGATCATGCTCTCCAGCCGCAGGCGCTTGAAGCTCTTGGTGCGGAAATGCCGCTTGTTGACGCTCCGGTAGTCGATGCCGGTATCCATCAGGGCAGCGGCTACCCGATGGGTGCCGGAGGTGGTGTTGCTGTACACAAAGCAGCCCGTGTCGGTGGACACGGCCAGGTACAGGGGCAGGGCGGCGGCGGGAGAGACGGGGCCCCACTGGCAGATGATGTCGTAAATGAGCTCACCACAGGCCGCCCGACCCGGGTCCACGCAGTTTTCTCTGCCGAAGCCCTCGTTGGAGGGGTGGTGGTCGATGGCCAGATCCACGCCCTTCTCCAGCCAGCACTGGGCGTTTTTTGGGAAAAGCCCCCGGCTTGCAATGTCCACGCTGACGACAAAGTCGGGGGAGAAGCCATCAGGGGCCAGATATCCCTCCAGATAGGGGGTGAAGAGCCTGGAGGCGTCGGCGTTGGGCAGGAGCCAGGCGGTTTTGCCCAGCTTCCGCAGGGCAGCGCACAGGCCCACCGCGCAGCCGATGGTGTCCCCGTCGGGGCGGCGGTGGGTAAGAATGAGAATGTTGTCCTGACGCCGCAGCAGTTCGGCGGCTTGGATATAGGTCATGGGGGTCACTCCTCGCTGTCCAGATTGATGTGGGCGTTGGCGGGATTGGCGGGCTTGACCACCTCGGGGTCCCGCAGCATGCTCAGAATGTGGGCGCCCTGGGCCATGGAGTCGTCCTTCTCAAAGATAAGCTCCGGAGTATAGCGCAGGGAAAGGGCGGCGCCCAGCTCCCGGCGGAGATAGCCGGCGGCGGACTTGAGGCCCTTGACCACCTCGCCCACGTCGCTCTTATCCAATACGCTGACGTGGACCTTGGCATACCGCAGGTCGGTGGTGGTGTCCACTGCGGTGATGGAGACCAGCCCGTGGACTCTGGGGTCCTTCACCGTGCGGATGAGGCCCGAGAGCTCCCGCTGGATTTCTTCATTGATGCGTCCGATTCGATTGCTCGCCATAATCGGCTCTCCTTTCAAATCAGTGGGCGAAGCGCTTGAAACATACGCTCCGCGCTATATTGTGATGGTCAGGCAGGTCTGGGGATGCTCCTCCAGCTGCTCCAGGGTGTCCTGCTCCAGGGCGGACAGGGGCCCGAAAAAACGGCGGACTCTGTACGTCTCGCCGCCTACCCAGAGGCGCCACAGCTCTACAGTCTCGCCGCGGGCACAGTTCTTGGACAGATAGGCCCGAAGCTGTGCGGCGTCCTCCCGGGTGGGAGCCAGGTTCAGCTCGTACCGATAGGGCTGCATGTCCAAAGCCAGGTCGTTCACCGCACAGCGGTAGTATTCATGGGGCTGAACGGAGAAGCCGTCCTCCTCAACTGTGAAGTCTGTGCGGCCAACCTTCACCGCGCGGAGACGGCGAAGGGCGGAATCGCAGAGGCGCAGGGGGTGGGAAGCGGCCAGAAGATACACGCAGCTCATGGAGACCTCCTGTTCTGGGAAAGAAATAAGCAAAGCAGGGCGGGCGAAAACGCCCGCCCTGCTTTTGGGGTCTGTAAAATCGGGGATAAGGGATTACACTTCAATCTGCTCCACCGCAGCGTTAAGAAAATTTGCCGGTGGCAAATTTTTAGCGCAGGCCGGGCCGGCTGTGCCGGACCGGGGGAACCCCGCAAGAAGTAGAGTTATACCTCAATTTGCTCCATTAGATAGGCTTCAATGACATCGCCCTGCTTGATGTCCTGGAACTTCTCGAAGGTGATGCCGCACTCGTAGCCCTGGGCGACCTCCTTCACGCTGTCCTTGAAGCGCTGGAGGGAGGCGATGGAGCCGTCGTAGATGACGATATTGTCCCGCAGGAGGCGCATCTGAGCGCCGCGCTGCATCTTGCCGTTGGTGACATAGCAGCCGGCAACCATGCCCACGCCGGTGATGCGGAACACCTCGCGAACCTCGGCCTGACCCAGGAAGACCTCCTTGAACTTGGGGGCCAGCATGCCCTTCATGGCAGTCTGGATCTCCTCGATGCAGTCGTAGATGACGCGGTACATCCGCATGTCCACCTTGTTGCGGGCAGCGGTGTCCTTGGCGTTGTTGTCGGGGCGGACGTTGAAGCCCACGATAATGGCGTTGGAGGTGGTGGCCAGCATGACGTCGCTCTCGCTGATGGCGCCCACGGCGCAGTGGATGACCCGCACCCGGACCTCGTCGTTGGACAGCTTCTCCAGAGAGGACTTCACCGCCTCGGCGGAGCCCTGAACGTCGGCCTTGACGATGATGTTCAGGTCCTTGATCTCGCCCTGCTGAATCTGGCTGAACAGGTCGTCCAGGCTGACCTTCTGCTTCACGCCGCCGGAGGCGGCCATCTTCTGGTCGTGCTTGCGCTGCTCCACCAGCTCCCGGGCCATGCGCTCGTCAGCCACGGCGTGGAAGTCGTCGCCGGCGCCGGGCACCTCGCTCATGCCGATGATCTCAACGGGGACGGAGGGGCCGGCCTCAGTGACCTTCTCGCCCCGGGCGTTGGTCATGGCGCGGACACGGCCCACGGCGGTGCCGGCGATGATGATGTCGCCCTGATGGAGGGTGCCGTTCTGCACCAGCAGAGTGGCCACAGGGCCGCGGCCCTTATCCAGCCGGGCCTCGATAACGGCGCCGTGGGCGGAGCGGTTGGGGTTGGCCTTCAGCTCCTGCATCTCAGCGGTCAGGATGACCATGTCCAGCAGGTTGTCGATGCCCTCGCCGGTCTTGGCGGAGATGGGGCAGATGATGGTCTCGCCGCCCCACTCCTCGGGCACCAGTTCATAGTTGGTGAGCTGCTCTTTGATGCGCTCGGGGTTGGCGGTGGGCTTATCCATCTTGTTGATGGCCACGATAATGGGAATGTTGGCCGCCTTGGCGTGGTTGATGGACTCCACGGTCTGGGGCATAATGCCGTCGTCGGCAGCCACCACCAGAATAGCGATGTCAGTGATCATGGCGCCGCGGGCGCGCATGGCGGTAAAGGCCTCGTGGCCGGGGGTGTCCAGGAAGGTGATGGGCTTGCCCTGGACGTCCACCTGGTAGGCGCCGATGTGCTGGGTGATGCCGCCGGCCTCGCCGGCCGCCACGTGGGCGTTGCGGATATAGTCCAGCAGGGAGGTTTTGCCGTGGTCGACGTGGCCCATAACCACCACCACGGGGGCGCGGGGCACCAGGTCCTCCTCCTTGTCCTCGGCGGTGTCGATGAGCTTCTCCTCGATGGTGACGATGACCTCCTTCTCCACCTTGCAGCCCATCTCTTCCGCGATGATGGCGGCGGTGTCGAAGTCGATGATGTCGCTCAGGGAGGCCATAACGCCGTTCTTGATCAGGCACTTGACCACCTCGGCGCCGGTCTTTTTCATCCGGCTGGCCAGCTCGCCCACGCCGATCTCATCGGGGATCTTGACCACAGTGGGGTGCTTTTTGGCAATCTCAGCCTGGAGCCGGCGCATTTTCTCCTGCTCCTCGGCCCGGCGCTTGCTGCCCTGGAAGCTGTTGTTCCGGCGCTGGTTGCGGCCCTGGAACTTCTGCTTGCCGCCGCCCTGCTGCTGGCGCTCGGAGGTGAAGGACTCCAAGCGCTCGTCGTACTTATCCAGGTTCACGTTGCCGCTCTTGCGGGTGTCCACCACTTTTTTCTCGGGCACGCGGGTGGTGGGACGGCGCTCCTGAACCTGCGGCTGCGGCCGCTGCTGGTTCTGGGCCGGATTCTGGTTCTGCTGGGGAGCGGGCCGCTGGCCCTGCTGCTGCGGAGCCTTGGGAGACTCCCTGTGCTTGGCGTTCTGCTGGGGCTGAGCCTGCTGGGCGGGAGCGGCCTTGGGGGCCTCCGCCTTCTTGGGCTCGTGGTACACATCGGCATAAATGCTCTCGATGCTGTCCACCTGGTTGTGCTGGGTCAGATACTCAAAGATGATGGACAGCTCGCTGTCCTCCAGCACCTGCATATGGTTCTTTGGCGTGGTTGCGTACTTGGTGAGGATATCGGCGATATCCTTAGAGTTCATTTTAAAATCCTTTGCAACCTCATGCACACGGTATTTGTTCAGCAAATGAGCCACCTCCATTGTGGAGCCTGCACCAATAGGAAAACGCAGGCAGGATTTCCTGCGCTTTCTTATTGGAACAAGCTCTCTGCTCGAAACGGATACGTTCTCTATGGGAAACCGCCCTAGCGGCGGGAAAAACTTGTTCATGTCTGGGACTTGGGAGCCTGGCGGGACCGGATTCTGGCGGTGAGCTTGCCTCTCGGGGCCTTGGGCCGGGGGGAGCCGCTTATGGGCAGCCTGCGGACAGAGTCGGGGACCTGCTGCTCCTTGGCGGGCTTGGCTTTCTGCTCCTTGGGGGGAGCGGCCCAGGGCTTGCGCTTGCCCTCACGGAGATTTTTCTCGTGCTGGCGCTGCTCCTTCTGCCGCTGGAGGGCCTTTTGGGCCTTGGTGTCCAGGGCGGCGGCCAGGTCGCCGTACTGCTCCGGATTCAGGGCGGAGAGCTTGGCGGCCAGGGAAGAGGCAAAGCCGATATCGGTGACGGCCACCAGGGCGCAGGAGCTGCGGCCCACGGTGCCGCCCAGCTCCTCCTTGGTGAAGGGCAGCTCCGCCCAGGGCACAGCGCCTGCCTCGGCGAAATGGGCACAGCGGCGGCGGGTGTTGGCGGCGGCGTCGCTGGCCACCAGCAGGAGCTTGGCGTGGCGGGCGCGGGCGGCCGCGCCCACCGGCTCCTCGCCCACCTCCAGCCGTCCGGCCTTTTTGCTCAGGCCGATGAGGGAGAGAATGGCGTTAGACATCGGGGGCCTCCTTCATCTGCGCCTCCAGGGCCTCCCACACCTCGTCGGGCATGGGGGCGGAGAAGGCGCGCTCCAGCGCCCTGGCCTTCCGGGCCTTTTTCAGGCACTCGGGGCTGGGGCAGACGTAAGCGCCGCGGCCGGGCTTTTTGCCCTTGAAGTCCAGAGAGACCTCGCCCTCGGGGGAGCGGACCACCCGGATCAGCTCCTTCTTGGGCTTCATCTCCCGGCAGCCCAGGCACTGGCGCAGGGGAATTTTTTTTGGCATGGGACAAGCGCCCCCTTTCCACGGGAAAAATCAGAACATAAATTACACGTCCAGGGGCTCGTCGTCGGTGCCGGCAGGCTCAGCGGATTCCACGGACGCATCGTCCGCCAGCACCTCGTCGCGCTCCTCATCATCGCCGCCGGGGTTGGAGGCGGGCTTGATGTCGATCTTGAAGCCGGTGAGCTTGGCGGCAAGACGGGCGTTCTGGCCCTCTTTGCCGATGGCCAGGGACAGCTGGTCGTCGGGCACCACCACCCGGCAGCTCTTGCCGTCGTCCAGAGTGGTGACGCTGATGACGTCGGCGGGGGAGAGGGCGGCGGCCACGTACTCGGCGGGATCCTCGGAGTACTTGATGATGTCCACCTTCTCGCCCTTGAGCTCCTCCACAATGTTGTTTACCCGCTGGCCCCGTGGACCCACGCAGGCGCCGATGGGATCCACGTTGGGGTCGGCGGACCAGACAGCCAGCTTGGTGCGGCTGCCAGCCTCACGGGCGATGGACTTAACCTCCACAGTGCCGTCGTAAATCTCGGGCACCTCCAGCTCGAACAGGCGCTTGACCAGGCCGGGGTGGGTGCGGGAGATGAGAACCTGGGGGCCCTTGGTGGAGCGGCGGACCTCCACCACGTAGACCTTGAGCCGGTCGCCCTCGTGGATGGTCTCGCCCCGGACCTGTTCGCTTACGGAAAGGAAGGCCTCGGTGGCCTCGCTGCCAGAGCCGATGCGAAGGCTGGCGGAGCCGGACCGGGGATCAATGCGGATAACCTCGCCGGTGAGCAGCTCATGCTCCTTGGAGCTGAACTTATCATAGATCATGCCCCGCTCGGCCTCCCGCATACCTTGGATGATGACCTGGCGGGCGGTCTGGGCGGCAATGCGGCCGAAGTCCCTGGTCTTGACCTCCACGCGGACCACGTCGCCCAGCTGGATGCGGGGAAGACGCTGACGGGCGTCGGCCAGACCAATCTCAGTGAAAGGATTGTCCACAGTCTCTACCACGTCCTTCTTGACGAACATGCGGACCTCGCCCTTCTCCTCGTTGGTGTCCACCACAATATTGTCCCCGGCGCCCTCGTGGTCCCGCTTGTAGGCGCTGATCAGGGCCTGGGTGATCTTCTCCAGCATATAGCTCTTGGGAATGCCCTTCTCCCGCTCGATCATATCAATGGCGGCGAAGAACTCCTTGCCGTCCAGCTCATTGCTCTTCTGAGCTTTTGTATTTCTCTTAGCCATAATCCTTCATCAAACTCCTTATACCATAACGGATTCCCGGCGGGAATCAAACACGGACGTACAGCCGTACCTGGGCTACGTCCTTCTTGGGGAAGGTCACGGCTCCCCTGGGGAGCTCTACTGTCACATCGCCGTTGTCATAACCTCTCAGAAGGCCCACATGGTCCTTACGGCCCTCCATGGGGCGGTAGAGGCGGACCTCCACCTCGGAGCCCAGAAAGGCTGTGAAGTGCTCGGGGTGCCGGAGAACCCGGTCAATGCCTGCGGAGGAGACCTCCAGGGTGTAGCTGCCCTCAATGGGATCAGCCTCGTCCAGGGCGTCGGACAAGGGGCGGGACACAGCCTCGCAGTCATCGATGGTCACGCCGCCTTCCTTGTCCAGATAGACCCGGAGAAACCAGGTACCCGCCTCCCGTACATACTCCACGTCCCAGATGCCGCAGCCGTTTTCCGCCGCAATGGGCTGGGCCAGCACACGGACCAGCTCGGTGACTTTCGCCATATAGGAGCCTCCTTCGGTACAAGATGTCAGAAAAAACCAAACCGGTTTTTTTCAATAATAAAGAGCGGAGCAAAGCCCCACTCTCACCATACTTCCTCTACTATCATATGCAGTATACCACGGAACACGTTTTATTGCAAGGCCTTTCCACGTTTTTTCACTGGGAACGGGCGGGTAAAAATGAACGGAACAGCAGGCAGGAGGAGAAAAACGGACTGGATGCAACATGTTTTCACTTTGCTGCGATATTATCACAGAGAACTGGAGCGGCAGTCAACCGCGCCGCTGTTTTCTGCGTTGACATAAGTGAGGATTATCCCTAAAATAATATCAATGAAAAGAAAACGCCCGCATTTCTGACAGGGCGTATGGATGGAATCGGACATGGTTCCACATATGAAAGGGAAATGAGGAGAGCGATATGAACCAGGCAGCACATATTTTGCAGGAAGTGAAGAAAGCGGTGGTAGGCAAGGATGAGGTGCTGGCTCGAGCCCTGCTGGCTATCCTGGCCCGGGGGCATATCCTGCTGGAGGACATCCCCGGCGTGGGCAAGACCACCATGGCCCTGGCCTTCTCCCGGGCATTGTCCCTGGATTATAACCGGGTGCAGTTTACCCCTGACGTGATGCCTTCCGACATCACCGGCTTCTCTCTTTATAATAAAGAGACGGGCAGGATGGAGTACCAGCCCGGCGCGGCGCTGTGCAATCTGTTCCTGGCCGACGAGCTTAACCGGGCCACAAGCCGCACCCAGTCCGCTCTGCTGGAGGCCATGGAGGAGGGGCAGGTGACGGTGGACGGCGTGTCTCACCCGGTGCCCCGGCCCTTTATCGTTATCGCCACCCAGAACCCGGCGGGGGCCGCGGGCACCCAGCTGCTGCCCGACTCCCAGATGGACCGGTTCATGGTACGGCTGTCCATGGGCTACCCGGCCCCCGAGGCGGAGAAGGAGATGCTCCGCCGTAAGCAGGGAGGTAACCCGCTGGACGGTGTGGAGCGGGTGGTGGACCACGGAGGCCTGCTGGAACTCCAGCGGCAGGTGGATGCCGTCCACCTGTCTGAGCAGGTGCTGGACTATATCGTGGCCCTGATAGGGGCCACACGGGTTCACCCCATGATTGAACAGGGGGCCAGTCCCCGGGCCTCTCTGGCCCTCTCCGCCATGGCCAAGGCCGCTGCCTTTGTCCGGAACCGGGACTATGTGCTGCCGGAGGACGTGACGCTGGTGTTCAAAGATACGGTGGCCCACCGGCTCATCCTCTCCCCCAGAGCCGGGGAGAACGATCCGCTGGAGGACGTGCTGCGGGCGGTGGCTCCGCCCAGGGTGCGGTAATGGCCCGGTGTCGGATTGGGTACCTGCTGGCGCTGGGGGCGGCGGTACTCTTTTTCATCTGCTTTAATGGTTATTTTTCACTCTATGTCCTGGTGCTGGCTCTGGTGTTTCCCCTGTTCGCCCTGCTGGTAAGCCTGCCGGGGATGCTGGGGTGCACTGTGGAGCTGGCAGTGTCCGCCCGGGCGGTGCGCCGGAACGAGACGGCGGAGGCCCAGCTCACCGTTGTCAGCCGCAGCCGCCTGCCGGTGGGGCGGTTGACGGCGGACCTGGTGTGGGACAATGCCATGAACGGTCAGTCCGGCCGGATCCGGGTCAGACTGTCCGGGGCGTCCCTGGGGGCTGTCCGGCGGGAAAGCCTCCCCACCGGCCACTGCGGCGTGGTGAGATGCCGGGTGGCACGGGTGCGGGTGTGCGATCTGCTGGGGCTGTTCGCCCTCCGGCGGCCCACCCCGCCGGAAACCGAGCTGGCAGTGCTCCCCCTGGACCTGCCCCCCGAGCCGGTGCCTGCCCTGCTGGGAGCGGAGAAGAACCAGGTCATGCGCCCCCGGCCCGGCGGCGGCCCCGGAGAGGACTACGACCTGCGGCCCTACCGGGCGGGAGACCCCCTCCGCTCGGTCCACTGGAAGCTGTCCACCAAGGTGGATTCCCTGGTGGTGCGGGAGACCCTGGAGCCTCAGAAGGCCGTCATTGTCCTCAGCTTTGACCACTTCGGCACCCCGGAGGAGCTGGACGTCATTCAGGACCGGCTGGACGCGGTGTCCCGGGCTCTCATCGAGCGGGAGCGGCCCCACGCCGTCCGATGGCTGGGGGATACCGGACGAATCAGGGAGCGAAAGGTGTCCAGCCTGACTGAACTGCGTGCCTGCCAGTGGGAGATTTTCTCCACGCCGGCCCCCGATAGCGGACACGCCGGGGCAGGAAGGCTGAGCGGGAGCGGCGGCGACGCCCTGGTCCGCAGCCTCCACATCACCGCCGGGGACGGCGGGGGAGAGGAGGGCGCCCAATGAAAGAAAATCTCACCCTTACCCGCCGCACGATGGTGGTGCTCTCCGACTGCCTCATGCTTTTTCTGGGCCTGTACGGCACGGTCTTCTGCCTTATTTCGGCCTTTCACCTGCCGGTAGACTACCGGGCGGTTACGGTCACCTGCCTGGCGTGTGTTCTTTTCTTTACAGCGGTGTTTGCTCTGCCCTGGCGCTGGGTCAGAGGAGCGCTCTATCTGGGCTGTGCCGCCGGTCTGGCGGCAACGGTCTGGCGCTGGCTGGATCTGCTGGCGCTGGGCGGGCTGGTGCTGGCCCGGCAGGTGGTGAACATCTTTGCCTGGGCTCTGGGCAGCAATGTGACTCTGGATATCACATCCCTGGCTGGGGAGACAACCCTGGGGAGCGAGGCGGCGGCCGTTACCGCCCTGTTTCTCCTGGTGACTGCTGCCCTGGGCTTTTGGATTGGTTGGCTGTGGCAGAGAATGCGGTCCTTCTGGCTGACCTTCTGGGGCACGTTTCCTCTGCTGGCGCTGCCCCTGTCTGTGACGGTGACGCCCGGCTGGACGCCCCTGCTGATGCTGCTTTTGTTCTGGAGCATTGGCCTGCTGGTGCGGCAGACCAAAAAGACTGACCTGTCCGGCAGCGCCAAGACCGTGCTCATGACGCTGCCTCTGTGCATACTGCTGCTGGTGGGGCTGGAGCTGGCCCTGCCCCGGGAGGACTACGAGCAGACCGGCTGGGCGGAGGAGGCCCGGCTGGAGATCATTGACCGCCTGGCAGCGGCCGGGCGGGGCGTGACCAGCGCCGGAGCGGACCTGGGACTGGCCTCCGGCACTGACCAGATTGACCTGAGCCGGGTGGGGCCCCTGGACTTTGACGGCGACACGGCCCTCCGGGTGCGCAGCGAGACCACCGGCCATATCTACCTGCGGGGCTTCTCCTCCGCCGTGTACACCGGCGGCGGGTGGGAACAGCTGCCCGATGAGACCTACCGGCAGATGCGGGAGGGCTGGACGTTTACTGTGCCCAATATGGCTGCCATCTCCTCCATAGCGAGCGGGACAGAACTGTCGATAGACGGTATTGGGGACTATCAGCCCATCAATTTCCCCGCCATGGCGAATTCCGGCGCGGATACCACCCGCATCGAGGTGGAGAACGTGGGCGCGGCCGACCGGTTCGTGTACACCCCCTACCAGCTGAGTACCACCCCCGATCGGATGACCGGCGCGGAGTTTGTGGGAGACGCATATCTGGCCCGGGGCACCGGCGTGTGGACCCACATCCTCTACGCCCGGGAGACAGCCAGCCCGCTCCGGGCCCGGCTCACGGGAGACGCCGCCCTGGCGGAGCAGAACTATCGGTTTTTTGTCAACCAGAACTACCTCCAGATCCCTGAGGAACTGGCGCCGGAGATCGCCCGACTGGTGCAGGATATGCAGGTGTGGCGCAGCCAGAACACAGTGGAGGAGGCGGAGGAGCTCTTAGAACAGGGCATGCCGTACTACGGGGTTATTTTGGGCCGGTATATTGCGGCCTACCTGGCCTCCATCGCGGTCTACGATCCGGATACCCCCGCCGCCCCGGAAGGGACGGACTTTGTCACCCACTTCCTGAATGAGGGCCGGGGCTACTGCATGCACTTTGCCACCACCGCTACCCTGATGCTGCGGAGCATGGGAATTCCCGCCCGGTATGTGTCCGGCTATGTGGCGGACACGGTGGCGGGGGAGTGGGTGGACGTACCGGATTACAACGCCCACGCCTGGGTGGAGGTGTATCTGGGCGGATACGGCTGGCAGCCGGTGGAGGTGACGCCGGGCTATGACGGCACCTTTGCCTGGGAGCGGGAGCCGGAGGAGACCCCGGAGCCCTCTGAGACCCAGACAGCCGAGCCCACCCCCGCCCCTACTCACAGCCAGGCGCCCCGGCCCACCCAGAACGTGGAGGTGCCGGAGACAGAGGAGAGGGAGTCTCTCAGTCCCTGGCTGTGGCTGCTGACCATTCCGGCTGTGCTGGCGCTGGCTGCGGCGGGACTGGTGCTCCGCCGCCGTCTGGCCGCCCGGAGCAGAGCCCGGAAATTCAGCCAGGCCGATCCCAACCGGGCGGTGATTGAGATGTACCTCTACATGGAGAAGGTAGCCGCCCGTACCGGCGGCGCCGTGGACCCAACTCTGGAGGCCCTGGCCAAGAAGGCCGCCTTCAGCGCCCACGTGCTGACGGAGCAGGAGCGGGAGAACGCCCGTACCCTGATGGAGCGGGACGCAAACGCGGCGGACCGGAGCTGCAGGCGGCTGGAGCGGCTGGTGTTCCGGTATATTCTGGGGCTATATTAAACAAAAAAGCCTGCCTGACGCAGATGCGTCAGGCAGGCTTTTGTATACGAAAGGAAACTCTTACTCCAGCTCGAAGGCGCCGGTGTAGAGCTGGTAGTACACGCCGTGCTGGGCAATCAGGTCGTCATGGCTGCCCCGCTCGATGATGCGGCCATGATCCAGCACCATGATGGCATCGGAATTGCGGACAGTGGAGAGCCGGTGGGCGATGACGAACACAGTCCGCCCGCTCATCAGGCTGTCCATGCCCTGCTGGACCAGGGCCTCGGTGTGGGTGTCGATGGAGGAGGTGGCCTCATCCAGAATCATCACCGGGGGATCGGCCACAGCGGCACGGGCGATGGCGATGAGCTGCCGCTGGCCCTGAGACAGGTTGGCGCCGTTGCCGGTGAGCATGGTATCATACCCCTGGGGCAGGCGGCGGATGAAGTCGTCAGCGTTGGCCAGCACGGCGGCGGCCTCCACCTCCTCGTCGGTGGCGTCCAGGTTGCCGTACCGGATGTTCTCCCGGACCGTGCCGGTGAACAGGTTGGTCTCCTGGAGCACAATGCCCAGAGAGCGGCGCAGGTCGCTCTTGCGGATATTGTTGATAGAAATGCCGTCATAGCGGATCTTTCCGTCAGCGATGTCATAGAACCGGTTGATCAGGTTTGTGATGGTGGTCTTGCCTGCACCGGTGGCGCCCACAAAGGCCAGCTTCTGACCGGGCTTGGCGAAGAGGGTGATGCCGTGGAGGATGGTCTTACCCTCCTCATAGGCAAAGTCCACACCGTCGAAGCGCACATCACCGGAGAGCTTGATCAGGTAGTAATTCTCCCCCTCCACGTTGCGCACAGGGCCGTGAATGACGCGGTAGGAGGGGCCGGTCTCCGTCTCCGGGTATTTCCAGGCCCAGGTGGAGCCGTCCTCCGGCTTTTTCAGCTCCGTGAGGCGCCCGTCCTCCTGTACGCGCACCGGCACCATGGTGGCGCCCACGCTGTGCGGGACCTTCCAGGCCCAGAGGTTGGTCCGGTTCTCGCTCTCCTCCAGCTGGCTGCCCGACTTGTCGTAGGACACATTCACCAGGGTGACCACGCCGTGATCCTCCTCGGAGGGCTCATCCATGAGCCTGAAAATACGCTCAGCGCCGGCCAGACCCATGATGACGGAGTTGAGCTGCTGGGAAATCTGGCTGATGGGGTTGCTGAAGCTCTTGGACAGCTGGAGGAAGGAGGCGATGACGCCCAGGGTAATGCCGGCGTCAAAGCCGCCCAGGGCCATCAGACCGCCGGCCATGGCCACAATCACATACTGGATGTTGCCGATGTTGATCATGATGGGCATGAGGATGTTGGCGTACTTGTTGGCCTGATAGGCGCTCTCGCACAGGGCGTCGTTGACCTCGTCAAAGCCCTTCTCGGCCTCCTGCTCGTGGCAGAAGACCTTGATAACCTTCTGGCCGTTGATCATCTCCTCAATGTAGCCGTTCAGGTCGCCCAGCTTCATCTGCTGGCGGATAAAGTACTTGGCGCTGCGGCCAGCGATGAACCGGGTGACCAGCAACATGAAGCACACGCACAGCAGCACCACCAGGGTCAGCCACACGTTTTTGAACAGCATGGCGAAGAAGGTAACGGCGATCATGACCACAGAGTTGAACATCTGGGGGATGCTCTGAGAGAGCATCTGACGGAGGGTGTCCACGTCGTTGGTGTACACGCTCATCACGTCGCCGTGGGCATGGGTATCAAAGTACTTGATGGGCAGGGTCTGCATGTGGCTGAACAGGTCGTCGCGGATGGTCTTCTGCACGCCCTGGGAGATGGCCACCATAATCCGGTTATAGGCCAGGGTGCACAGGGCGCCGGTGACGTACAGGCAGGCCATCATCAGCAGGGCCTGGAGAAGCGCGGTGTACACCGGGGTCTCCATGGTCAGCAGCGGGGCGATGTAGTCGTCGATGAGGGCCTGGAGGAACAGAGAACCGCCCACAGAAGCGATGGCGCTGACCAGAATGCACAGCAGCACCAGGAAGAAGCGGAATTTGTAGCCGGCGAACACATAGCTGAGGATCCGGCCGGCGGTGTGGCGCTTGCCGGCGGAGGGCTGGGAATTCTTATTCATCGTCGCCGCCTCCCTTCGTCTGGGACTCATAGATTTCACGGTATGTCTGGCAGTTCTGAAGCAGCTCCTGATGGGTGCCCATAGCGCTGATTCTGCCGCCCTCCATCACCAGAATCTTGTCCGCGTCCTCAATGGAGGAGATGCGCTGGGCGATGATGAACTTGGTAGTGTCGGGGATCTCGTTGCGGAAGGCCTGGCGGATCAGGGCGTCGGTCTTGGTATCCACGGCGGAGGTGGAGTCGTCCAGAATGAGGATCTTGGGCCGCTTCAACAGGGCGCGGGCAATACACAGCCGCTGCTTCTGGCCGCCGGACACATTGGAGCCGCCCTGCTCAATGTGGGTATTGTACTTGTCGGGGAACTCCTGGATGAAGGGGTCGGCCTGGGCCAGACGGCACATATGGACCATCTCTTCGTCAGTGGCGTCGGCGTCGCCCCAGCGCAGGTTCTCCTTGATGCTGCCGGAGAAGAGCACGTTCTTCTGGAGCACCATGGCCACCTGCTGCCGCAGGGCCTCCATATCGTAGTCCCGGACGTCCACGCCGCCTACCAGCACCCGGCCCTCGGTGGCGTCGTACAGACGGGGGATGAGCTGGACCAGGGTGGTCTTGGAGGTGCCGGTGCCGCCCAGAATGCCCACAGTCTCGCCCGACTTAATGGTCAGGTTTACATCCTTCAGGCACTCCTTGGAGGGGTCGTTGGCATAGCTGAAGCTGACGTTCTCAAAGACCACGGAGCCGTCCTTCACCTCAGTGACAGGGTTGGCGGGGTTCTTCAGGTCGCTCTCCTCGTTGAGCAGCTCGCAGATACGCTCGGCGGAGGCGCGGGCCAGAATAATCTGCACCAGAATCATGGAGCACATCATCAGGCTCATAAGGATCATCATAATGTAGCTGAACATGCTGGTCAGGTTGCCGGTGGTGATTTCGCCGCCCACCACCAGATGGGCGCCCAGCCAGGACACGGTCAGCATGCAGCCGTACACGCACAGCTGCATCAGAGGCGCGTTGAAGGAGATGAGCTTCTCGGCCTTGGTGAAGTCGGTAAAGATCTCGTTGGAGACGTTGCCGAACTTGGCCCGCTCATGGTCCTCACGGACAAAGGACTTAACCACCCGGATGCCCAGCAGGTTCTCCTGCACCACGTTGTTGAGCCAGTCGTACTTTTTGAACACCCGCTCGAAGATGGGGTGAGCGCTGGTCATGATGAAGTACAGGCCCAGCGCCAGAATGGGAATGACCACCAGGAAGATAAGGGCCAGCTTGGGGCTGATGGTGAAGGTAAGGGCCCAGGCGCAGATGAGCATGATGGGGCAGCGCACAGCGATGCGGATGATCATCATGAAGGCCATCTGCACGTTGGTCACGTCGGTGGTCAGGCGGGTGATGATGCCGCCGGTGGAGAATTTGTCAATGTTGGAGAAGGAGAACTGCTGTACGTTATGATACATCTCCCGGCGCAGGTTGCGGGAGAAGCCGGTGGAGGCCTTTGCGGCAAACCGGCCGGACAGGGCGCCGAAAATCAGGGCTACAACGGCCATAACCACCAGCAGCAGGCCATAAAGCAGGATATTTGTCATGTTTCCGGCCTCAATGCCCTTATCAATGAGCTGGGCCATCATCATGGGGATTAGGACATCAAAGGCCACCTCAAAGATAACGAAGATGGGGGTCAAAATGGTGTCCCGTTTGTACTCCTGAATACAGGCGATCAGACGTTTGATCATGAAATCGCTCCTTTGCACTTGGAATCGTGGGGATATAGGGGCCGGGCGGGCAGCCGCCTTGAGAAACTATTTCAGCAGATTGCGCTGAATTTTCCGCGCTGTGGCAATAAACTGTTCCAGTTCCTCCTCTGCCAGGCCGGCAGTCATGAGCTTCTCGGCAATTTGAAACTTCTCCGCAATATCCGCATGGACAGCCAGGGCCTTTTCCGTTGGGATCAGCTTTTTCAGCCGCGCGTCCTGGGGAACGCTCTGACGGACGAGCATGCCGTCCCGCTCCAGGTTCTGGAGAAAGCGGGAGGCGGTGGAACGGCGGATACAGAATGCCTCCTCCACATCTCGCTGGTAGAGCGCCCGGTCCGGATAATCACAGAGAAAACCCATGATGAGACACTCGGTTTCTGTGCTGCCGTGGCGCTCGTCCGATGGAGGCGACAGTTCCATCATCTTTCTCCTGAGCAGGTTGGACAGGCTGCGGATGAGAAAGCCAACGGAATTTTGGCGTTGTATGGCGATCGCCCCCCCCCCTCACTTTAGTTAGATAGCTAACATATTATAGTGAGATAAAAAATGGATGTCAATAGGGAAAATAGAAATTTGCTTTTTCGCAAAAAGTAAGAGGAAAGAACGTGAAAAAATAGACATAAATTTAAAATATCATAAGATGCGGGAAACAATTGCCGGAGGGCAAAGTTTTCCGGGGAAGGGGAATTGCAATCGGCGGAGGGACGTGCTAACATGTAAGCTAACAGGAAAATGCCTGCCGGGGGACCGGCAGGCAGGGGAGAAATGAAGTCCAGGTGATGAAGGGTGAAATATTTTTATGGGGCCAGAAAGCGGGGGCCCTATTTTGAAGGCTGGCAGCTGCGGCACCAGGCGCCCGGCGGGGAGACGCTGTCGCTCTTCCCCATGCTGCGCATTGACAGGGCGGGGGGAACCACAGCCGCCATCCGGGTGGAGTCCCGGGAGGGCGCGTGGGACGTCAGCTGCCCGGGAGAGAGTTTTCAGGCCTCTGAGGGGCTGTTTCAGGTGTGGGTGAAGGGCAGCCTCTTCAATCGGAAGGGGCTGTGGCTGGACCTGCGGACCGGAGGCATGACTCTCTGCGGCGAACTGCGGTACGGACCTTTTACGCCGCTGAAGTATGATTTGATGGGGCCGCTGGGGGCGCTACCTGTCTTTCCGGTGCGCCGGGGGGTCATCAGCATGGGACACCGGCTGGAGGGGGTCCTGCTGCTCAATGGACGGCGGATTGATTTTACCGGCGGCACCGGATTTATCGAGACGTTCCGGGGCACGGAGCGGCCCATGGCTTCACTGTGGAGCCAGAGCATCTGGCGGGAAGAGCGGAGCAACAGCATCCTGGTCAGCGTAGAGCGGATGTCCACCCTGGCGGGTCCACGCGTCAGCTGCCTGTGCGCGGTGCTTTACGGCGGGCGGGAGTACCGCCTGGTCACCTACCGGGGCGCCAGCGTGGAGCACTGGTCGGCGGAAGGGGTCATTGTCCGCCAGGGCGGGCTCTGCCTGGCCGTAAGGCCGGAGGGCGAGGGGGAGCATCCCCCGGTCCGCTACCAGCTCTGGGAGGGGGAGCGCCAGCTCTTTGACCACCTGGACCCCTGGGCGGGCTATCACTGCATAGAAGGGAAAAAGGACGGCTGAAGAACGGAAAATAAGGGAGGCATGGCGCCGGACGGCACATGCCTCCCTTATCTCTTACTGCTTGAATTTTTCCAGCAGCCAGGCCTCCCACCGGTCGCCGTACTTCATGGCAACCAGAAACAGGGCCAGACCGGCCAGGCCAATGAGTACCATAGCCCAGATGGGAATAGAGATGACCGAGCCGCCCACGGCCGAGGCCACCAGCAGCCCCCAGGGCCGGGTGAGGACCACAATCACCAGAAAACGGGAGAAACTGATGTCGGTCAAACCCGCCAGGATGCAAATCAGGTCGTCGGGGAAAAAGGGAAAGAGAAAGACCAGCGCCAGAAATACGTCCCTCTTGCGGCGGATCAGGTCCAGGTATTGGTCGGACACCTTCTGACTGACAAAGCGGCCCGCGAAGGACTGCCCCAGTATCCGGGCCAGCCAGAATACCGCCGCGGAGCCCAGCACCACCGCCCCTGCGGTGAGCAGAAAGGCGGGCCACATGCCGAAGAGCAGGGCGCCCCCTGCGGCGGTGATATTGCTGGGAATAGGCGCAATGACCACCGAAGCCAGCTGGACCAGGAAAAAGACCAGGTGGGAGTAGGGAGAGAAACGGGCGATATAGTCCTGAATGCCCTCCAGGGATTTTGCAGCGGCGAAAAAGCCGGTGTTCCAGAGAAAGAGAAAAATACCGCCCAGGACTAAAATAGTGAGAACCAGCGTGGCAATCCACTTGCGATTTCTTTTTTTCATATGACAAGCCCCTTGTCTTATATTGCCGCAATGGGCGCCGGATGGCTGCGTACGGCCATATCCGACACACATTACCATAAGGCTACCACAGAGGAGGCGAAGATGCCATAGAGAAATGGTTAAGATTGTTTAAATAAAATCAAAAAACCAGGGCATGCGGGAAGCTGAAACCTGTGGAAGCGGGGAATAAAAAATAGGCGGCCCCGGACAAAACCGGAGACCGCCGAATAAACAAAAAGCCACACCATGGTCGGGTGTGGAACTTCTGTACAGCACGGTATGTATGTCGAGTTTATCGATCGCTGACGATAACCTGTTCATCGCCGCCAAAAATCAATTCGTCGACATCCGTACTCTGGATGTCAGTCCACGTCATGGCCTCAACCCCCTCTCTAATTTGTTAACTTTATTATACTGCGGTTACAGTTAAGAAACAAGAGACAATTGTAGAAAATAGATAAACAAATTGTAAATAAATTATGTATTTTTGTGTTGTAAAAAAATTCTTGCTATTTTTAGTTCTGTGTGCTATACTATCAAAGTCAATTTCAGATGCAGGTGTAGTTCAATGGCAGAACGTCAGCTTCCCAAGCTGAACACGAGGGTTCGATTCCCTTCACCTGCTCCACGTCGGAGCAAGCTTTGTATCGCTTGCTCCGACTTATTTTATCAGTCAGAGCGCGCTCACGCCGCTGCTCCTCCTTTCCAAACCGCAACCGCTCACGCTGGGCTGCGGGCTTGGGGCCGCCGCTTCGCGGCGGTTTTGCTTTTTCCTTGGAAAATATCGATTTTAACCGTCTCTTCCAGAATAAAAGGCAACTGCGAAAGCAGTTGACTTTTATTCTGGGTTCCGCCGCCCAGAGGGCGGCTCCACCCTTCGGGATTTCAATGCTCAGGGCGGCAAAGCCGCCCTTCCGCCTGTTGGCAAAAATCCAGGAACATGCGGGAAGGTATTGTATAATAAAACCATAAAAGGAGAAATGATATAGATTTTTCCAGCGCCTTGTGTTATACTTTTCGCAAAGAAACAGGGCGACGAACAAGAAATTGAGGAAAAAAAGATGGACGATAAAAATAAAATGGGTTCAGTTTTTAAGGAGGCGTAGGCATGAAATATGTTATTAGGATCATTCAGATTTCTACACTTTTAGGCGGAGCAGAATTTGTGGCATTACTACTTTTGGGGGATTTAACAGAAAGCGTAAAGCCAGTGGTATTAGGGGCAGTACTTGCCAGCCTGATTATATCTGGAGTACTTGGTATAATTGACCGGAAATTTGTAAGCACAAGAAACAAAGTTTCGGGCGCTTTATCTTGACAGTATTGAAAGATACTTTAGGGAACATCAGCCGGCACAATAATTACCGATTACCATTTATATTCTGTAATCTACTGTAAAAGTGAAATAATCTGTCAAAAGGGCAGTTGGAATGTGTCCGGCTGCCCTTTTTCCATGCCTTCCATGCCGACAAGCAGAAAGGAGTAACCGGCTATGACGAAACGGAAGGAGAAAACCCGCGAGGAATTGACTTTCAAGGCTTGAGGTGGGGCATCACATGCCCCAGATGAATATTCCTACATCGAATTTTGAATTTTAGTCTCCGGGAACACAAAAGGGAATTGGAAGTTATACAAAAAGTGGAGAACTTCCTTGTAAAGCGCGGGATCCTGCGCTATAATGTAGAAAAACGCCAGGGAGGGAAAAGCATGGGAATCTGGAACAAGGTGCGGGCGCGTATCCTGGGCGAGAGCTGGGAAGCGCCGGACGGTGCGGTGGAGAAGGATCCGCCGGAGAACAAGAAGCCGGGCCAGGGCTTTTCCCCGGCTGACGACACGGGCGTAGGCAAGGTCATGGTGCTGACCCCCGGCAAGTATGTGGACGCGGGCAAGATTGCCGACTGCCTGCTGGACGGCTATGCGGTGGCGGTCAATCTGGAGAGCGCCTCCCGGGAGGCGGCCCGGCGCATTGTGGACTTTCTCAGCGGCGCGGCCTACGGCCGGGACGGGCAGATGGTTCAGATTGGATACAGCGCCTATTTGCTCCTGCCCGCAGGAGCCAGGCTGCTGGACGGCGAGGAAGAAAAGGACCCGGACGGCTTTGACTTTGAGGACGCCCAGGGCTTTTGACAACAGAGAACAGAAGAGGACCGGCCGCTGGCCGGTCCTCTTCTTTCTGTATCGGCTTTATTCAAACGTCACCTGAGCGTCCAGGGGAACAATGTTCACATAGGTTTTGCCCCGGCCAAAGACGATGGGGTTGCCCTCCAGGTCGGTGTAGTAGAGCTGCCCGTCGGGCTCGGACTTGCTCCACACCAGGTCCGTGACCTTTCCGCCGCAGGCAAAGTACCCTGTGCCACCGCTGGACAGGTCCACGGAGACATGGCCGTAGGAGTCGCCGGTGTTGCGGCAGGCGGTGCGCAGCACCACCACGTTGGTCACGCCCACCTGTTCGCCGGTGTTGCCGTCGATGTAGGGCGCGCCGTACTCGGAGACCAGGTAGCGCTTGGTCTCCGGGTCGTAGGTAAATACGCCGGTCTTGTAGTTGGAGAAGGGCACCGTGATGACGGGGGCGTCGGTGCCGCCGGCGGGGGTGCCGTCGTCGGCAAAGTCCATCTGGTAGCTCCAGCCCTCCTCGTGCTCCTGCCGGAAGGAGGCGGCGGAGAAGATCTCGTCAATCTTCGCGCCGGTGGTGATGACGCTGTGGACGTACCCGTTGGTGGACTTCCGGCCCGGGTCACGCCACATCAGATTGCCGCCCTCGCTGTTGCTCATGTAGGGGCCACGGACGGCGTCCAGGGAGGTGACGCCCCAGGCTCTGATTTTGCCGTAGGCGTCCTCCACACCGGCCACATCACTGCCGCCCGCGTGGATGAGGATGGCGTCATGGCCCAGGGCCAGCTCCAGGTAGTAGGTGCGGGTGGAGCGGACCGAGCCGATGACTCCCACATCCCGGGGGTTCTGGTACACGCTCATCATGCGGGTGATACCGCCCTCCTCCAGGCACTCGTAGATGATATCCGCCTCGGACTGGCCCTGCTGGGGCAGCGCCTGCTCCAGATTGTTGAGCATGATGGCCACCGGGCGCTTGTTCACCCACTCCTCCTCCATGGGCTCGCCGGTGAGGGGGTTGCGGGGACCGGTGTACTCGGGCTCCGCCGTCTCAGTGGGGGTGGGGGAGGGCTCGGGAGCCTCGGTTCTGGCGGGCAGGGTGGGGATGTCCGGGGGCGTGGGGGTGACCTCCGCCGTCTTGGAGCCGCAGGCGGAGAGCAGAAGCAGCAGGGACAGACAGAGAGGGAGCATCCGGCGCAGTCGCATGGCATGGGCCTCCGTTCGTCAAGATTCTGTTTTTATAGTACCTGGCGGCGCTGCCGGTGTCAAGGGCGGAGCGGGTAGAAAAAGCCGCCCGGACGACGGGCGTCCGGGCGGCTGCAGGCTGTCGATAAACCCTTCGGCCAAAGGTTTCGGAGGGAAAGATAGTGTGAAAGAAAACCGTCAGGGTTGTCTTTCGCGTGCAATCAAACCACTTTTTCAAACTTTCAAAAGTTTGAAAAAGTGCAGCAGCCTGTCGAAAAGACGCTTCGACAGGCTGAAAGCCGCCCGGACAGAACTGTCCAGGCGGCTGGAGAGACCGAAAATCAGTCGGTGGTGTAGTTGTCGAAGTAGCCCTGGATATAGACAATGGGGGTGCCCTTGTCGCCGGAGCCGGAGGTCAGGTCACACAGGGAGCCGATGAGGTCGGTAAGGCGGCGGGGGGTGGTGCCCTGGGAGACCATGTTGCCCACCAGGCTGCTGCCGTCCTTCTTGCGGATCTGCTCCTTGATGGCGTCGCGCAGAGCCTCGCCGGACAGGGCGGCGAAGTCGTTGTCGGCCAGATACTTCAGCTTCAGCTCATTGGGAGTGCCCTCCAGGCCGGCGGTGTAGGCGGGGGAGACCACGGGGTCGGCCAGCTCCCAAATCTTGCCCACGGGGTCCTTGAAGGCGCCGTCGCCGTAGACCATGACCTCCACGTGCTTGCCGGTCTCGGCGAGCATCTTGGCCTGGATGGCCTCCACCAGGTCCTGGCAGGGACGGGGGAAGAGCTTCACCTTGTCCTCGGTGGCCTTGTTGGAGCCCAGCAGGCCGTAGGTCTCGTTGCAGCCGCTGCCGTTGATGGGGGCGGTCATGATGTCGTCCAGAGTGAGGACCTTCTCAGCGCCGGCGGCCTGGAGCAGGCGCTTGGTGCGCTTGCGGGTGTGGATGTCGCAGGCCAGGACGGTCTTGGTGTAGTTCAGGACGGCACGGGGGTCGTTGGCGAAGATGATCTCCACCTCGGCGCCGCACTCCTGAATCAGGTTCTGGTAGTACTCCACGTAGTCCACGCCGGTGAAGGGGTGCTTCTCATAGCCGAAGAGCTCACGATAGCGCTCCAGGGTGAGCACGTCCTTGTAGGGGTCGACCCCCTTCTCGTCCACGGCGTCCAGGCTGATGAGGTGGTTGCCGACCTCGTCGGAGGGGTAGGAGAGCATCAGCACAATCTTGCTGCAGCCTTTGGCGATGCCCCGCAGGCAGATGGCGAAGCGGTTGCGGGACAGGATGGGAAAGATGACGCCCACGGTGCCGCCGCCCAGCTTGGCACGCACATCGGCGGCGATGTCGTCCACGGTGGCATAGTTGCCCTGGCTGCGGGCCACAATGGCTTCGGTAATGGCAATGACATCCCGGTCGCGCACGGTGAAGCCGTCATCCCTGGCGGCCTCCAGCACAGAAGAGGTGACGATATCCACCAGGTTATCGCCGCTGCGGATAATAGGGGCGCGAATGCCGCGGGAAACAGTACCGACCATCCGGCTCATGAAAAAACACTCCTAAATTTTCAATTTTTTGTACAGAGCGGCTGAAAACCGCCCGGCAGTTTATTATACTACAAGCCGGGCCGGCCGCACAATAGAGAATTCCCTCCCCAAAGGGAGAAAATGCGCCGGGCGGGAACAAGACAGCAAACCGCCCCGGCCAATGGACCGGGGCGGTTGGAACTGGAAAACTCAGCGGCGGATAATCTCGTGGCGCTTGGGGCCGGTGGACACAGTCTTAATGGGGACGCCGATGTGCTTCTCAATGAAGTCCACATAGTCCCGGGCTTCCTTGGGCAGCTTGTCGTACTCGGTGACGCCCCGGATGTCGCACTTCCAGCCGGGCAGGGTCTCATAGACCGGCTTGGCCTTGTCCAGCAGGGGGGAGACGGGGAAGTCGGCGGTGACCTTGCCGTCAATCTCATAGCCGGTGCACACCTTGATCTCATCCAGGTAGCCCAGGCAGTCAATGGCGGTAAGGGCCACCTCTGTGGCGCCCTGGACCATGCAGCCGTAACGGGTGGCTACGGCGTCAAACCAGCCCACCCGGCGGGGGCGGCCGGTGGTGGCGCCGAACTCACCGGCGTCGCCGCCACGGCGGCGCAGCTCGTCAGCCTCATCGCCGAACAGCTCGGACACAAAGGCGCCCGCGCCCACGGCGGAGGAGTAGGCCTTGGTGACGCACACCACCTCGGTCAGGGCGGAGGGGGGCACCGCGGCGCCCACACAGCCGTAGCCGGCCAGGGTGTGGGAGGAGGTGGTGAAGGGGTAGATGCCCAGGTCGGGGTCCTTCATGGAGCCCAGCTGGCCCTCCAGCAGGATCTTCCTGCCCTCCTTCAGGGCCTGGTGGACAAAGGCCACCGCGTCGCCCACATAGGGGGCCACCATGTCCCGGTAGCCCATGAGGGTGTTGAACAGCTCCTTGGGGTCCAGAGAGGGCTTGTGGTACAGATGCTCAAAGAGCACGTTCTTGATGACGCAGACATGCTCCAGCCGCTCCATCAGCCGCTTCTCATCAAACAGGTCGCAGACCTGAATGCCAATCTTGGCATATTTGTCGGAGTAGAAGGGGGCGATACCCGACTTGGTGGAGCCGAAGGCGGCGCCGGCCAGGCGCTCCTCCTCATAGGTATCCTGGAGCACATGGTAGGGCATCAGCACTTGGGTGCGCTGGTCTACAATGATGTGGGGGGCGGGCACGCCGCCGTCGGTCAGGGTTTTCAGCTCATGGATGAATTTGGGCACGTCCAGGGCCACGCCGTTGCCGATGATGTTGGTGGTGTGGGGATAGAACACGCCCGAGGGGAGCTGATGCAGTGCGAACTTTCCATAATCACAGATAATGGTATGGCCTGCGTTGGCGCCGCCCTGAAAGCGGATGACAACGTCGGATTCCTCGGCCAGCAGGTCAGTGATCTTGCCCTTGCCCTCGTCGCCCCAGTTTGCGCCTACAATTGCTTTGACCATAATCGTTCCTCCTGCCGCGGGGATTCGCGCGTTGGCCTTTTCCCACGGACGGACGATATTATATCCCCGGATTGTTCAGATTACAAGGGACAAAATGTAAAAAATCAGATTTGAGCGGAACATTTCTTCTCAGACTGGAAGATGTCCGCCTCGGACGGAAGAGGATGGAAAAGGGTGTCCGTCACAGGAAAATCTCTGGGCTGGGGAGAAAAAATTCCGGAATGCCCTCGGCGGCGGGACACAGAGTGTGGAGGGGATAAAAAATGACCAGGGCGTCCTCTGTAAGATAGAAATTGTCCAGGGCAAAGTCCGCCTCCAACCGGCGGGGCCAGTCCTCATAGAACAGGAACTCCCCGGAGGCGGCCCGCCGGGCGCACTGGTCCGCCACCGCGGAGAGCACCTGCCGCCGCCAGCGAGTCCTGGGCGGAAAGAGGGAGGACAGAGAAACCGGGGTACCGGAGGACAGGTCCCAGGTCTCGCCCGACCGCACCAGCAGGGGCCGCGCGGTTCCGTGCTGTTCGGCGGCGTCGGCGTGCAGGCTGAGCACTCCGCCGCCGCTGCGGGTGACGGTAAAGTCCAGCGCCGCTGTCCAGGGGGTAAAGGGACGGGACTGCGCCCTGGCCTCCCGCAGGGCGGCGCAGGCCATGGCGTACAGCGGCCCCTCCCAGCGGGTTCGCCAGACCTGGGCCTGCCGGGCGAAACAGCGGTCAATGCGCCGCAGGCCCGGCGTGTCCCACTCCAGCGACGGCGCCCGGAGGGACAGCGCCAGCACCGGTTCCTCCTCCAGCGTCAGCACCTGCTCCTCCGGCGCAGCCTCTATTGTCACCGACTCCACCCGGCGTTTTCCAAGCATAGACGCCCCTCCTTTTTCAAACCGTTCTGCCCCATCCTATGTATCAGAAGAAGATTTGACAGAAGTTTTTCCCTGTGTTACGCTAAAGCAAAAGAGAAAGGAGAGTGCGGCATGGTTCGGCTGTATATCCGGGTGTCCGGCCGGGTCCAGGGGGTAGGGTTCCGGTGGTTCACCTGCGCCGCAGCCGCCCGGCTGGATTTGACCGGCTGGGTACGCAACCGGGAGGACGGCGACGTGGAGATGGAGGTCCAGGGGGACGAGGGGCCGGTAGAGGAGTTTATTCAGGCCGTGTCCCAGGGGCCCAGGTATGCCCGGGTGGACGGCGTAGAGCGCTATGCCCTGACGCCTGAGGAAGGAGAACGGTCCTTCCACGAGCGGGGCAGCCTGTGGTGAAATTTTCCCCGCAAAAGGGACAAATTCTGTTTACTTTCATGCTTCAGTGATTTAAAATATAAAATGATAAATCATGAAAGCGAACCCTTACCAAATATACCAAAAGGAGGCTGTCAGCCTATGACCAAGGGTGACAAGAAGGAACACAGCGATATTCTCTATGAGACCATTCTCACCCTCAAGGACCTGGACGAGTGCAAGAAATTTTTCTCCGATCTGTGCACTGTGGCCGAGCTGCGCGCCATGGAGCAGCGCTTTGAGGTAGCCATTCTCCTGTCCAACGGCATGATCTACAACGACATTCTGGAGCGGACCGGGGCGTCCAGCGCCACAATCAGCCGGGTGAACCGCTCCCTCAACTACGGCGCGGACGGATACACCACTGTGCTGCCCCGGGTGAAGGAGAAGCTGAAGGCCGATGGAAAGCTATGAGTTCCTGGCCGGGTGCTACGATGAGCTGACCACCGACGTGCGGTACGGCCGGTGGGCGGACTACATTGAGAAGCACTTTGCCCGCAGCGCCCTGCCCATCCATACGGTGCTGGACCTGGCCTGCGGCACCGGCAGCCTGACGGCGGAACTCATGGGCCGGGGCTACGAGATGATCGGCGTGGACCGCTCGGCGGAGATGCTGTCCGTGGCGGCGGAGAAGTGCCGGGACCTGGAGGGCGAGCCGCCCATCTTCCTGTGCCAGAGCATGGAGAAGCTGGACCTGTACGGCACCATTGACGCCTGCGTCTGCTGCCTGGACAGCGTCAACTATGTCACCAGCCCCAGGACCCTTCGGAAGGCATTCCAGCGGGTCCACCTGTTCCTCATGCCCGGCGGGCTGTTCCTCTTTGACATCAACACGCCGGACAAGCTTCGGGGCCTGGACGGGGGCATGTTTATCGACGAGACTGACGACGCATACTGCGTCTGGCGGGCGGAGTACTCCCCCCGGCGGCGCATCTGCACCTACGGCATGGATATCTTCCGCCTGGAGGCCGACGGCCGCTGGAGCCGGGGTGAGGAGGTCCATGAGGAGTACGCCTACGAGCCTGACGAGCTGGAGGAATACCTGCGGGAAGCCGGCTTCACCCGCATCCGCCGCCATGGCTGCCTGAAAATGCGCGCCCCCGTGCCGGGAGAGGAGCGCATCTTCTTCACTGCTGTGAAGAAGGGCTGAACACAGCAGGCCGCAAGCGTGAAATTTGTCCGCTGAGTGGGGACAAATAATGCGCCCGGCGGGCTGCATCTTATTCGCCATTGGAAAAGGCGCGCGCACCTTTTCCACGGAAGAGAAAGGAAACAAACGCATTTATGTCTGATCAGATTATTCGCATGTTGGCCAAGGATGCTCCGGTAAAGGCATCCGCCATTACGGCGGGCGCCCTGGTGGAGCGGGCCCGCCAGATCCACAAGACTCTGCCCACCGCCACCGCCGCCCTGGGCCGCGCCCTGATGGGGGCGTCCATGATGGGCAACCAGCTCAAGGAGGAGGCGGCTTCCCTCACTCTGCGGGTGAAGGGGGACGGCCCTCTGGGCGGCATTACCGCCGTGTCGGACAGCGAAGGCAACGTCCGGGGCTATGTCCAGAATCCGGCAGCCGATCTGCCGCGGAAGCGGCCCGGAAAGCTGGACGTGGGGGCCGCCGTGGGCGCCGGCTCCCTCACCATCATCAAAGACCTGAATATGAAGGAGCCCTATGTGGGCACCATTGAGCTGCTCTCCGGCGAGATTGCCGATGATATCGCGGCCTATTTTCTGGAGAGCGAGCAGATCCCCACGGCCTGTGCCCTGGGGGTCCTGCTGGACACCGACCAGTCCGTCCTCTGCGCCGGCGGTTACCTCATCCAGCTGCTGCCCGGCGCGGATGAGAGCGTGATCCGCACCATCGAGCAGGGAGTGGCCCGGGTGGGCGCGGTGACCGACGCCCTCCGGGACGGACTGACCGCCAAAGGCCTGCTGCTGCAGGTGCTGTCCGACTTCGACATGGAGGTGCTGGAGGAGAGCCCGGTGGAGTACCGCTGCTACTGCAGCCGGGACCGGGTGACCCGGGCCCTCATCAGCATGGGAAAGAAAGACCTGGCGGAGCTGATCGCCGACCAGGGCAAGGCGGAGCTCACCTGTCAGTTCTGCGACAAGGTGTATCACTACTCCAAGGAGGAGCTGGAGGCCATTCTGGCTGCAATGTGACAGAAGAAGCGCTCCGCACAGATATGGGATAAAGAACGCCCCCTGCCTACCGGCAGGGGGCGTTCTTTATCAAAATAAAGCAGGACAAAACTCCCAATTCCTATAATAATTAGGAAAATTAACATGGGATAATGCGGCAAAAAAAGATAGCCTGTAATATAATAAGCACCATAATAAGGAAGGGGGGAGAGGGTTGCTGCTGATTGATTTTTTTCAGAAGGCCCTTGGAATCTCCGACGAGACACTGGTGCAGGAGGCACTCCGTGTGTCAGAGACAAGGGTACTGAGAAAAGGGGAGTATCTGATCCGACAGGGAAATGTACCCGCCCATGTGTATTTCCTCATGCAGGGAATTGTCAGGGGTGTGCTCTCTGATGTAAACGGTAAGGAAATTACAGACTGTCTGGTATTCAAGTGCGGCGCGCCGGTCATGCCCAGCTCAGATATTACCCAGGCCGCGCCCATTGATATTCAAACGCTGAGCGAATGTGAGGTTGTGCGCATTGCCGTTTCTGAAATTAACCGGCTGCTCCGGACCTATCCCGCACTTGAAGAACTGTACCGTCAGCTCATTGTGGAGTCGGCCAGGACCCACTGGGAATTGAAAATCGCCATTTATCAGTACAACGCCATGGAACGCTACCAGTGGTTCCAGCAGGTATATCCCGGATTAAGCGAGAAAATCAGCAACAAGTACATCGCGTCTTTTCTCAATATGACGCCCGTGACCCTGAGCAGGCTGAAGCAGGAGCTGAAGAAGCAGGGGTAAGAAAGCAGAGAGCGCCCGGAGCCGTGTAACGGCTCCGGGCGCTCTCTTGAGACGGAGATCAATAACAGAACTTGCCGGCAGGCTCGCCGTTGATGACGCAGTACACAGCGCCGTCCTCGGGCTTGACGTAGAGCTCCATGGTCTCAATGGCCTCAGTGTGGCCGGCCTCGGCCCACACCTGCTTGGCGCCGGCGATCATGGTGTTCTCCGTGACCTGACGTCCGCAGTACTCCAGGATAATAGTGGTCTTGGTCTCCACAGCCGTCTCAGCGGCCTTCTTGGCGGGAGCCTTCTTAGCAGCAGCGGCGGTCTTGCGAACGGCCTTCTTCTCAGCGGCCTTGGGGGCAGCCTCGGCGGCAACCTCAGTGACAGCCTCGGGCTTGACCTCGGCCTTAGGAGCGGCCTTCTCCGCGGCAGCCTTCACAGCGGCCTCGCGACGCTTCGCACCAGCGATCATATTTCAATTCCTCCAGTCCATATTGTTCAGACATGTTTTCATATGATTTGCTACGATTATTCTACAACAATTTTCCGGCAATTGTCATATATAAAATGTAAGAATTTTCAAAAGCGGACAGAATGGAATTTAGCTAATGCGTACTGAATCGGGCGAATCCGCATAAAACCGAACCTTTGACTGCGGAAGAAGGCGCCTGGCAGGAAGCGGGAGAGGGGCGCACAGGGCGGCCCCTCTCCCGTTGGCGGAAGAGCGCTCAGCTCCGGCAGCCCTTGCCGGCGGAGGGCGGGCAGCGGTCAGGGCGGTCGCCGTGGCCGCAGTCCCGGTCGGGGCGGTCACAGCCGCAGCCGCCCGCGCTGCCGTTGGGGGGGAAGAACTCATCCACGGGGAACTGGACGTGGCGGAAGATTTCGCAGGGATCGTCCTCGCAGCCGCCGCAGGTGCACTCTTTCTCAGGCATGCAGTAGTCATAGGCGGGCATGAGCAGCTGGGTGTCCCGCTCCAGACGGATGATGGAGAACTGGCCCAGGGTGACATAGACCCGCTTGCCTTCACTGCCGAAGCACAGGTCGCCGCCGAAGCAGGAGCAGATGCAGGGCGGAATCTCGGACAGCTCGCAGTCGCAGCAGGGGCGGCAGTCGCACATGTCCACCAGCTTCATGTTGAGCACGATGGGGTCCACCGCCTCCACCACTGCGGTGGGCAGGTTGGTCTTCATGATGTTCTGTTCGTCCAGAGCGCCCAGGGCGGCCTCGGAGGAGAACACCTTGGCGCTGCCCTCGCTGCCGAAGAGGATGACACGCTTGTCAAACACGCACAGGCCGCAGACCTGTACGGGCCGGGCAGCGCCCACAAAGGCGTCGGCAGTGACCCGGTAGAAGTAGCGGACGTCCACGGTGAAGAAGCCGCGGTTGAAGCCGATGGGCTCCACGTCGATGTACACATAGAGCAGCTCCGCCTGGCCGGCGCGGATGGATACAGCCCGGTCAATGGCGCACTGGGAGCTCTGGGTGGGGTAAAAGCGAAGGTCCTCAATGCAATCCTTGTCCCGGCAGGAATCAAAAATCTTCTTGGTATGGATGCAGACGGCCTCGCGGATACAGGCGGAGTCCTGCACGGGGCCGGGCATAACCTTTTCAGGCATGGAAATACCTCCCGATTGAGTAGTGAGAGGCTGAATGCCCCTCACGCCATACTATGGACAGCAAGGCGGTTTGGTGCGGGAGGGATTGGCATTCCGGGCCCGGGCGCATATCATGGGGCGCCTGATCGGCGGAGGGACGGCGCAAACGGAGAGAAGAAACGGAAAAGCAGGCTGATTTTTGCGGAAAAAGAAAAACGGAGCGCCTCGTGAAAGAGGCGCTCCGTACCCGGAGGCGGGGGAGATGGAAAACTCAGTCCACCAGCTTGTCCAGCTCCTTGATGTGCTCGGTCTCGTTGGAGGTCTTGTGGTTGGCCTGCTTGGCGTAGAGGTTGACGGCCACCTGGGACTTCTTGATGGGCTGCATGGTACCGGCGCCGGCCACGCAGCCGCCGGGGCAGGCCATGCCCTCCAGCAGATAGCCGGGGTATTTGCCGGCCACTGCGTCCTTCATCATCTTGTAGCACTCCCGCAGGCCCTCGGCCTTGGCCACCTTGAGCTCCCGGTCGGGGTAGCGCGCCTTGATGACGTCCACCACGGCCTGGGCCACGCCGCCGGACACGGCGAAGTTGCGGCCGTCAGTGGAGGCGTCGTTGACGCCGGTGGGGTCCTCCTCAATGGTGGCCAGGTCCACGTGCTTGGCGTCGAAAATGCCGGCCATCTCCTCAAAGGTGAGGACAAAGTCCACCTCGCTGCGCACGCTCTTGCGCATGGCCTCCAGCTTCTTGGCGGCGCAGGGCCCGATGAACACCACTTTGCCGTTGGGATGATTGTGCTTGATAAGGCGGGCGGTCAGAGTCATGGGGGTCAGGGCCATGGAGATGCAGTTGGCGTGGTCGGGGAAGCTCTTTTTGGCCATGACGGACCAGGCGGGGCAGCAGGAGGTGCCCATGAAGGGCAGCTCCTCGGGGACCTCCCGGATAAAATCCTCGGCCTCCTGGGTGGCGCACAGATCGGCGCCGATGGCTACCTCAAAGATATCGGCAAAGCCCAGCTGCTTCATGGCGGCGCGGAGCTTGCCGGGGGTGACCTTGGGGCCAAACTGGCCCACAAAGGCGGGGGCTACGGCGGCGTACACCCGCTCGCCGGACTGGATGGCCCGGATGACCTGGAAAATCTGAGACTTGTCGGCGATGGCGCCAAAGGGGCAGTTCACCAGGCACATGCCGCAGGAGACGCACTTTTCGTAATCAATCTCCGCCTTGCCGTTGGCGTCGCTGTGAATGGCGCCCACGCCGCAGGCCACGGCGCAGGGCCGCTCCTGGATGATGATGGCCTTGTAGGAGCACACGTCGGCGCAGCGGCCGCACTTGATGCACTTGTCCTGGTCGATGTGGGAGCGGCCGTTGTAGCGGTCCAGCTTGATGGCGTCCTTGGGACAGACCTCCTCGCAGGGGTGAGCCAGGCAGCCCTGGCAGCCTTCAGTGACCAGCACCTTCTTCTCGGCGCAGCCGTTGCAGGCGAACTTGATAACATTGATCAGGGGCGGAGTGTAGTAGGTCTCGTCCCGGTCGGCGGCCTCGATATTGTCGGACAGGGGGGCGTGCTCCGCCGCGCTGCGGCAGGGCAGACCCATGGCCAGCCGCAGACGCTCGCCTACGATGGCCCGCTCCAGGAACACGTCGTTGCGGAAATTGCCCACCTCGCCGGGAATAATTTTATAGGGAAGCTCCTCAATGCGCTTGTCCACCGGCCACTCGGTGTGGTAGGCCATGCGGGCCACCTCGCGGAAGATTCTGTGCCGGATCTCCTGAATACGCGTTTCAACGCCTCTCATACTGTTTTAGATCCCCCTTGTGTTTCTTCGGTGTTGCAGATAGAACCGATTTTGCCCGCTAAAACTGCGGGATTCTTCTTACAGTGAAAGAATACCGCAAATATCCCCGCTTGTAAATCATCAGGAGCAAATTAAATGTGATTTTTACATTAGAGAAGAAAAAGAAGACTATAATGGCCGGCTTTCGTGTACGTTTCACAGGACAGAGGAAAAGGAGATCCTTGCAAATGACCCGCTGAGCGCTTATCATGGAGAAAAAAGGAGGACGAATCGTATGAGACGAAAAGACCGGGAACGGGGGACAGAATTTATCCACCAGGTGATGGACCGCTGTGCATACATGGTGCTGTCCATGACAGGAGTGGACGGCCTGCCCTACTGCGTGCCTCTGACGCCGGTGCGCAGCGGGGAGAACATCTACTTCCACTGCGCCCTGGAGGGGGAAAAGGTGGACGCCCTGCGTGCCAACCCCAAGGTGGCGATGGCCTTTGTGGAGGAGGCGGAGACAGTGCCCCGGAAGTTCACCGCCCAGTACTCCTCCGTGCTGGCCCGGGGTACGGCCAATGAGGTGACGGACGAGGCGGAGAAGCGGGAGGCTCTGCGGCTGCTGTGCCTGCGGCACTGCCCGGCGGACATGGACCGGTTTGACGAGGCGGCGCGGGCCTGGATGCCCCGCACTGCGGTGTGGAAGGTCCGCATCGACACAGCCACCGGAAAGGAAAATTCCGGAGACTGAAAGAGCGCTGCCGGGCCAACAGCGTGCAATAATACCAACGAACACAAGGAAGTGCCTTGACCTGTCCCCGCAGTCTGTGCTAGTGTGAACGTAAAGTCCTGCCCGGTGCAGGCTGGAAAAACGGACGATGGGGAGGATTGTCATGGCGACGGTTACTGTCATACGGGGCGGGGAGGTCCGCCGGATTCACGGGGAGCGGGGGGAGTCCCTGCTCAGCGCCCTTCAGCGGGCGGGCCTGCGGGAGCCGGACGCCCCCTGCGGCGGAAACGGGACCTGCGGTAAGTGCCTGGTGGAGGCGGAGGGCGCCCTCTCAGAGCCCGGCGCCCACGAGCTGGAAAAGCGGGGGGCGGGAGAGCGCCGCCGTCTGGCCTGCTCCGCCAAAATCCTGGGGGACTGCACGGTGCGCCTGCCTGTGAGCGGCAGCGACGCGGTCATTGCCAGCGAGGGCTTTGACGGGGCGGACTTTCCCCTCAAGCCCTGTGTGCCCCTTCCGTCCGGCGGCGGAGTGGGCGCGGCGGTGGATATCGGCACCACCACTGTGGTGGCCTATCTCTACGATTTGAAGGATGGCCGGCGGCTGGGCGTAGCCAGCGGTATGAACGCCCAGCGGGTGTTCGGCGCCGACGTAATCTCCCGTGTCAACCACGCAAACACGGCGCCTGGCGGGCTGGAGCAGATGACCGGGGCTGTCCGGGAGCAGCTCTCCGGCATGCTGCGGCAGCTGTGCGCCGGCGCGGGCAGGACACTGGAGGAAGTGCGGGATATCTCTGTGGCTGGAAACACTATCATGGAACACATTTTTGCAGGCCTCTCCCCGGCGTCCATTGCGGTGGCGCCCTTCCGGCCCCTCTCCCTCTTTGGGGACAGCCGTCCTGCGGCGGAGGTGGGCCTGCCCGCCCCCAACGCCCAGGTCTATCTGGCCCCCTGTGTGGCGGGCTATGTGGGCGGCGACATTACAGCCGGACTGCTCTCCTCTGGAGCCTACCGGGCGGAGCGGCGGGTGCTGTTTCTGGATATCGGCACCAACGGGGAGATGGCCCTGGGGGACCGGAACGGTTTTACCTGCTGCGCCACCGCCGCCGGGCCCGCCTTTGAGGGGGCGGAGATCGTGTGCGGCATGTCGGGCGTTACCGGGGCCATCAGCCAGGTCCGGCTGGAGAAGGGGGCGCTGCGGTGTACCGTCATCGGCGGCGGCCAAGCCAAGGGCATCTGCGGCTCCGGCCTGGTGGACGCGCTGGCCGTACTGCTGAAGCTGGGCGCGGTGGACGAGACAGGCCGCCTGCTTCCGCCCGACGAGGCCCCGCAAGAGACCCGGCCCTGGCTGGAGGAGGCGGAAGAGGAGGGCTGCGTGTTCTGGCTGGACCGGACGGCAGGCGTGCGCATCACTGCGGGCGACGTGCGCAAGCTGCAGCTGGCCAAGGCGGCGGTGGCCGCGGGCATCCAGACCCTGCTGGAAGCGGCGGGGACCGGTGCAGATGGAGTGTCGGCTATGTATCTGGCCGGCGGCTTTGGCAGCTATCTGGACAAGGAGAGCGCCGCGGCCATTGGGCTGTTCCCGGCCCGGCTGCTGCCGGTGCTGCGCAGCGTGGGCAACAGCGCCGGGGCAGGTGCGGCGGAGGCGCTGCTCTCCGCCCCGGCCAGAGAGGAGCTGACGGCGGTGCGGGACCGCTGCGGCTATCTGGAGCTCTCCTCCCACCCCGCCTTTACCGGGCATTACATTGACTGCATGTCCTTTGAGGAGCAGGAGTAATCTGTCCCAAAGCGGAGAATAACAAAAATTACCTGAAAAGAACCGCCTCCTTTGGATCAAACTAGGTCCAAAGGGGGCGGTTTTTATGACCAGGGAGTTTTTCCGCAGCCGGCGGGCAAAGACGCTGATAATCAGTTTTACGGCGGCAGCCTTTGCGGTGACTGGCGGCGCGGCGCTCAGAAGCCACGCCAGAGCAGAGACCTACCGGAACATTGTCAACAACACATACCAGCACGCCTTTGCCGAGCTGACCACTGCAGTGGCGGAGATGGACGCGGCGCTGCAAAAGACCGCCTATGTCACGTCCCAGCCCCTGCTGGCGCAGCTGTGCACAGAGCTGTTCGGCCGGGCCATGTCGGCCCAGATGGCCGTAGGCGAGCTGCCCTACGGCAATGTGGAGCTGGCCCAGACCGCGTCCTTTGCCGCCAAGGTGGGGGACTATGCCGCGGCCCTGTCCAAGAGCACGGCGTCGGGAGGCGGGACCACAGAGGAGGAGAAGGAAAACCTGCGGGCCCTGGCCGCCGCCTCGGGGCAGCTATCCCAGATGCTCCAGGACCTGCAGGCCGGCATCCACGGCGGGACCATTACCCTGGAGGACCTGGAGCAGGCACAGGCCCGGCTGGCCCAGTCCCAGGAGACCACGGAGGACACGGCGGGGAGTACCTTTCAAAACATGGAGGCCGACTTCCCTGAGGTGCCCACCCTTATCTACGACGGTCCTTTCTCCGAGCACCTCTCCACCCAGCAGCAGCCCAAGGCCCTGGAAGGGATGGAGGAGGTGACCCAGGAGGAGGCCCAGGCCGCGGCAGCGGAGTTCATGGGCCTGAAGCCGGAGATTTTCACGTCAGTAGCCACCGGCGAGGGGGCCATCCCCTACTGGAGCTTCTCCGCCGTGGTGGACGGAGGCGAGGTGTATATCGAGGTGTCCCGCCAGGGCGGAAAGGTGACCGAGCTGATGAACGCCCGGCCGGTGGGAGAGGCCGCCCTCACGGCGGAGGAGGGGGTGGAGGCAGCCCGGGCATTCCTGGCCGCACAGGGTTACGGGGATATGGAGCCCAGCTACTATATCAGCCAGGACAATATTCTCACCGTCAATTTTGCCGCCCGGCAGGGGGATGTGCTGTGCTATCCAGACCTTGTCAAAGTGGCGGTGGCGCTGGACAGCGGCAGCATTGTGGGATTTGAGGCCGAGGGCTACCTGATGAACCATACCCAGAGGGGATTGGAGACGCCGGCCGTCTCCGAGGAAGCGGCCCGGGCGGTGCTGGACCCGGCGCTGGACTGCCTGTCCCATCAGCTGGCCATTATCCCCACCAGCGGCAAATACGAGGTGCTCTGCCATGAGTTTAAGTGCCGGACAGAGGACGGGCGGCACTATATTGTCTATGTAAACGCCCAGACCGGAAACGAGGAAAAGATTCTGCTTCTCATTGAAGATGAGAGCGGAACGCTGACCATATAGCGTACCGCGCCTGACGCCCATCCGGAGACCTTCTTCTCTCCGGATGGGCGCGCATTTGCCTCCGTACGCCGGAGCTCGTGATGAGATATACCAATTTTTGATAAAAACCGAGAAAAACGGAATAAAGATAAAAAATTGAGAACATGATTTCAGAGAAACGCGGAAAGTCACTTGAAGGAAATACGGAAGCATGGTAAAATAAAAATCAATAATTCGGAAAAAGAATATTTTTCAGACGCAAGAATCTGCATCTCGCTGCGGAGGGGAGAAGCAGATCGGGGACGGCGTCTGTCGGCATGGTCGGGAAAGAGGCCAGGATTACGGCGGAAGAGCTTGAGAGGTTGCAATGAGCATGGAATTGGACAGGCAGTATGTGGTGGAGACATACCGCAGCATCTTGGACTTTTTGAGCGAGAGCTCCAACGACTACTTCTATTTCTTTGACTTTAAGACAGACCGCCTCTATTTTTCCAGGAATATCTGCAAGAATTATGACCTGATGGAGGATGGAAGGGAGTATATCTCCGGCCGGGAGTGGCTTGAGAAGGTATACACCTGGGATCTGCCCGTTATGCAGGAGGCATACAGACGGCTGTACAGCGGTGAGGATCGGGTGCACCGGCTGGAGTACCGCATTATCAACCGCAGGGGAGACGTGGTGTGGATTAGCAGCCGCGGCAAGAGCCAGATAGATTCCAACGGGAAGCCCGTCTGGGCCTTTGGCTGCATCTCTGAGGACGCCATGGACGGCAAGGCGGACAGCTTCACGGGCGCGCTGAATATGCACCGGCTCAGGCAGGAGTGCGGACAGCTGCTGGCGGAGGAGCAGGACGGTTTTCTGCTGCTGGTTGGGGTGGACGACCTGAAGTCCATCAATCTGAAAATGGGGCGGGAGCATGGCAACAAGGTGCTGCAGCATGTGGCCGCGGCGCTGAAGCGGGCGGTGGACGGGGCGCGGCAGATCTACCGGACCAATGGGGACTGCTTTGCGGTCAATCTGCCGAAGGCGGATGCCGGGCAGGCAGAAGCCGTATTCTCCTGCGCCCAGAAGCTGCTGGCCGGGGAATGTACTCTGTCCGGCGGCTGCGTGCCCTACCGGGAGTACATGGTGCCCGACGCCGAGACCCTCTATCAGTATGCTGAAAACACCCTGGACCACGCCAAGGCCCGGGGGAAAAACCGGCTGCTGTTTTTCTCTGCCGACGACTATGAGCGGGAGATTGCCACCCTGGAGCTGAAGGAAGAACTGCTCAACAGTGTCCGGGCCGGGTTCCAGGGCTTCTCCCTGGTCTACCAGCCTCAGGTGTTCTCCGCGACTTATGGAATTTATGGCGCGGAGGTACTGCTGCGGTATACCTCTCCCAGGCGGGGCAGCGTGCCCCCGTCGGAGTTTGTGCCCATTCTGGAGCAGAGCAAGCTGATCTGCCCTGTGGGCATCTGGGTTCTGGACACCGCTCTGAAGCAGTGCAGGGTGTGGCGCAGACAGGCGCCTGATTTCCACATGAGCGTCAACGTGTCCTACACCCAGCTGTGTGAGGAGAATATCGTCCAGAAGGTGTTGGACGCGGTGAACCGGAGCGGCCTGCCAGGCAGCGCGGTGACGCTGGAGATTACCGAGAGCATGCAGCTGCTGGACTATCCGCATATCAACGACCTGTTTCTCCAGTGGAAGAAGCACGGCATAGAGATTTCCGTGGACGATTTCGGCACCGGCTACTCCAGCCTGGGGCGGCTGAAGGAACTGGAAATTGACGAGATCAAGATTGACCGGTGCTTTGTCAACAACATTCAGCACAGCGCCTACAATTATCGCCTGCTGGGCAACATGCTGGAACTGGCCGACAGCTGCCAGATTCGGGTGTGCTGCGAGGGCGTGGAGACGGAAGAGGAGCTGGCGGCGCTGGAGGAGCTCCATCCCGCGCTGCTCCAGGGCTTTCTGTTCTCGCGGCCCTGTACCGCCCGGGAGCTGGAGGAGCGATACTTCCGGACAGAGAGCCCGGACTACATGGAACGGGTGGAAAGGGAGCGGAACTACCTGAGCCAGATCCATGCGGCGGAGATTGACGCCGCGGTAGACTGGCCGGAGGATGAGATGGCCGCCGCCATTATGGAGGCGGAAAATGATATCTTCTATGTCAGCGACATGGATACCTATGAGCTCTACTATGTCAGTCCGGCGGGGCGGCGGCTCATGGGACTGCGGGACTACCGGGGCCGAAAGTGCTATAAGGTCCTCCAGGGCCTGGATGAGCCCTGCTCCTTCTGCACCAACGCCAAGCTGAAGCAGGACAAATTTTATATCTGGGACAGGGAGAACGAGTACTGCGGGCGGCACTTTCTGCTCAAGGACAAGATGATCACCCACCGGGGGAAACGGCTGCGGATGGAGGTGGCGCTGGATATTACCAAGCATGAGATTGTCAGCCGCAGCACGCAGGAGCGGCTGATTTTCGCCCAGAAGATTGCCGGATACACCAGGACCCTTGCGGAGAATGCCGACTACGGAGAGGCGATCAGCCGGGTTCTGGCCTCAGTGGGTGATTTCTACCAGGCGGACCGGGCCTATCTCTTTGAGCCCAGCCCGCGGCGGGAGGGATATTGGGACAACACCTTTGAGTGGTGCGCGCCCAACGTGGAGGCCCAGGCACAGAATCTGCAGGAAGTGCCGCCGCAGGCCGTGGCGCGGTGGATGGAGCTCTTTGACCGGGGGCGTTCCGTGGTCATTCTCAATCTGGATGCCCTGCGCCGGGAGAACCCGGAGGAATGGCAGATTCTGGACGCACAGAGGATTGCACGGCTGATTGCGGTGCCGCTTCGGGACGGCGGCCGTACCATCGGGTTTATCGGCGTGGACAATCCCCGCTATGCGATCCAGGATGACACACAGGTTTGGGTGCTGTCCAGCTTTCTGGTCAACCGCATCCGGCAGGAGCGGAATGAGAAGCGGTACCGGGAGCTGCTTCGGGCCAACTACCATGACGTCTTTGAGATGCTGGGCCTGGGCCTGTGGATTATCCGTCTTGACCGGGAGAAGGGCCGCCATGAAATGGTGGCCAGCGACGCGATGCTCCACATTCTGGGCGTCTCCGGCGTGCCCAGCGCCGAGGAGTGCTACCAGTTCTGGTACGGCAGGGTCAACGACGGCTACCGGCGCTATGTGGACGAGTCAATGCAGACGATGATCCGATCGAAGCGGCCCGTTCAGATGGAGTACAGCTG
Organism: uncultured Pseudoflavonifractor sp.; assembly: GCF_944387805.1. Classification (GTDB taxonomy): domain Bacteria; phylum Bacillota; class Clostridia; order Oscillospirales; family Oscillospiraceae; genus Pseudoflavonifractor. The sequence continues at coordinate 46,594 of NZ_CALXGI010000004.1, forward strand.
GCGGCACCCCCGGCGGGGGAATGTGCTGGTGCGCTGCACCGGCATGCGCTTCCAGGACGAGAACGGCATGCTCTGCCTGAAGGGGTATCACCGCATTGTTAACGACATGGAGCGGCCCAATCTGGTGCCGGAGGCCTGCGTGCGGGACATCTTCGAGTACAACGCGGCGGAAAAGACCATGTTCTTCCACACGGAGCGCACGCTGCTGCTGGGAGAGGAGGCCCGCGAGTCTGACTTCCCCCAGTGCTGGATTGACAGTGAAATTGTCCATCCCCATTTTGTAGCGCAATTCCGCAGCGCCTTCCCGGGGCTGCACGGAGGAGCGGGGAAGGCGCGCCGGGAGCTGCTGCTCAAATCCAAGAGCGGGACATATGAGTGGTTCAAGCTGACAACCCAGCGGCTGGACCGGGAGGAGCAGGGACAGGAGGCGGTCATCGCCGTGCTGGAGCCCATCGGCGCGGACCGGGGCATGGAGCTGGAGTACATGCGGATGCGCAAACTCTACCACACGCTGCTGTCCGAGGCCATCGCCTATGCGGAGGTGGACCTGGAGAGCGGACAGATTAAGTCCGTGGGCGGGCTGTGGCAGGCCTACAAACAGGACTACCGCCAGAGCTCCCGGCACTTCATTGAGGTACTGGAACAGCAGCTGTCCCATATAATCTCTGACGAGGAGCTGGAGCGGCTCAGACGATACCGGGACCCGGCTGCGTGGAAAGAGATGCTGGCGCGGGGGGAGACCAGCAGCCGGTTCTGCTACCGCCGGCCGGTGGGAGACGCCCTCCACTGGGTGGAGCTGACTACCTACCTGTTCCGGGAGGATATCACCCACAATATGTACACCCTTATTTATCTGAAGGATATCAACGCGGAGAAGGAGCGGGAGTTTGCCCAGGCCAAGGCGGCCGACCGGGACCCGCTGACCGGCCTGTACAACCGCACCGCTTTCGAGCGGGAGGTGGTCCGGTGCGTGAGCGAGTGCAATCGGTCCCCCTGCGGCGTGCTGCTGATATTAGACATTGACAACTTCAAGCAGATCAACGATAAGATGGGGCATCTGGAGGGGGACAAGGCGCTCCAGACCGTGGCCCGGGCGCTGACCGCCACCTTCCGGCACGAGGATATTGTGGGGCGTCTGGGCGGCGACGAGTTCCTGGTCTTTATCAGGGGAGCCCTCCGGAGGGAGCAGCTGGAACGGCGTCTGGAGAGCCTGATGGCCAGCCTGGAGCAGACGGCGGGCCCCATACTGACAGGCAGTGTGGGCCTGACCTATGTCTCCTGCCTGGACTTCGACTATGACGGCTATCTGAAACGGGCCGACCTGGCGCTGTACAAGAGCAAGCGGCAGGGAAAGAACCGGTTCCAATTCTATGAGGATGCAGACAGCTGAAACGAAAAATACGGCAGCCCGCTGCGGCGCACAGTATGCGCGGTGCAGCGGGCTGCCGCTTTTTCCAGGGGCTCTGAACCGGACAAAGAGAGTCCGGCGGGCCGTCAGGACTCACAGAGCGTATCCGCCCGAATGTGAAGATAACCTTAACAAATGCTAAGAGAGCCTATATGGATTTTACACAATTCAGGGCTATAATGTGGGAGCACTGGCCCCCAGGCAGGGGGACGACAAAATGAATTAGTTTGAAAGGAAAGTCTGATATGAAACGAATTGCTACCATGATTCTGGGCGCCGCCCTGGTGCTCTCCCTGGCCTCCTGCTCCAAGCTGGGTCTCCCCGGCAGGCAGTCCGCCTCCCCCGCGCCCAGCGAGAGCGGGACAGTGGAGACCAAGACGGCCACGGTCTCAGGCGTTATCAACCGGATGGACAATTTTTTGGTGCTGCTGCTGGACAACGACAGCTACCAGATTTTTGACTTTGCCAAGGGGCTGGATACCAGCGGCTTTGCCGAGGGCGACCGGGTGGAGGTGACCTACACCGGCGTTCTGGGGGACGAAAACGCCACCCCTGTAGCCACCCAGATGGTGAAGCAGTAAGACGGGAAAAACAAACAGGGCCGGAGGACACAGCGGCGTGCCTCCGGCCCTGCTTTGTTCCGGGATGCTGAAGTGTTTATGGGGGCAGGTCGTGCCGCACGCGCCGGTGAAACTGCGCGCTCGGCGGCGGAGAAATCCATGCGCCGAAAGCCTGAGCCATGGTTCCCGGGGCTCTTTCGGCGCGTCTGCCTGTGACGTGGGAAGAGCGGCCGGTTTATTTTGTCACGCGAAAGGTCAGTCCATCGTATTTCTGTCCGCCGACCTCACGGGAACCCACATTGCGGTTGCACTCTACAAAGCCGAGCTTTGCCGCGCAGCGAAGCATACGGACATTGCCTGACCAAGTTTGCGTATAAAGCTCCTCCGCGCCGTTTTCAAAGAAGTAGTCCATAAAGGCGCGGAGAGCGTTTGTTCCAATGCCGTTTCCCCAGAGGTCGGACTCGCAAATAGAAATGCCGACCGCGCGGTGGACGGTCTGACCGTCTTTGACCTTGCCAAGGCTGTTGTAGTGCTCGTCTATGAGATAGGAGCTTACCCAGCCAATGTGCCGGCCGTTCCACTCGATTTCAAACTTCCAGCGGCGGGCGTTTTCGGGAAGGCCCTTCACGGACTCATAATACTTGCGCCAAGCGGCGCGCTCCTTCTCCGCGTCCGATTCGAGAGGCTCCCACGGAGCGTCCGTATGGGACCACTCGGTTTCAGTGGTGAACCAACGTACATAGTCCTCAATGTCGGAAGCGATCGGATCCCGAAGAATAATATTTTTGTATTGGATCTGCACAGAGCTGCACCTCCCAGGAAGAATTTGCTGCTGCCAGGCATTGCAATGCCGGAGGGGGGAGCCGCCCTCCGGGCGGCAGAACCCAAAACAAAAGGCGACAGCAAAAGCAGCTGCCTTTTGTTTTGGAAGGGGCGGTTAAAATCGATATTTCTGAATGGAGAAAAATGCCGCCTGCAAGGCGGCCTACCAACTGCGAGCCCAGCGCAGCGGGTCGCAGTTGGAAAGGAGGAGCAAGGGAGCGGGCGGATGACGTCTTTTTTTGCCTCGGGCATAAAAAGACATCGGAGCAAAGCGGACTTTGCTCCGACGTGGTGCCGGTGACCGGACTCGAACCGGTACGCTGTTGCCAGCGGCGGATTTTGAGTCCGCTACGTCTACCAATTTCATCACACCGGCGTATAAAGAAGAAAGCAGCTGCCTGCTTCTATGCGTTGCTCCATATTATACAGGAAATTCAGCGCCATTTCAAGGAGAATTTTGAGGAGATGACGCAGGCGCATGGGTTGCAATATGGGGAAAAGTATGGCAGAATAGCCACGTAAGAGCGCGGGGAGGCCCGCACCCCGGAAGGAGAGACGTTATGGACTACACCCTCTATCAGCTGGCCTGGTTTTTCCTGGTCTACTCCCTGGCAGGGTGGTGCGTCAGCGTAGCGGCTGCTGCGGTACGGCGGCACACCTTTGTCAACAGCGGCTTTCTCAATCTGCCGCTCAAACCGTCCTATGGCTTCGGCGCGGTACTCTTTGCCATCTTTCTGCCTGAACTGGCCGATCACCCCTTTTTCCTGGTGCTGGGAGGCGCAGTCATCGCCGCGGCAGTCACCTTTGTCACCGGCTTCCTGCTGGAGCGCATCTTTCACCGCCGCTGGTGGGATTATACCAGGCAGCGATTTCAGTTTGAGGGGTATATCTCCTTCCCGCTGCTGCTGGTGTGGGGACTGCTGGCCCTGGCGTCTATCCGGTTTCTGGACCCTATGCTGGCCGGGCTGCTGGACCGAATTCCCAGACTGGCAGGACTCATTGCCCTGCTGGTCTGCCTGGGGCTGATTGCGGCCGACTTTGTGGTCTCCCTGGTGTCCATGCTCCAGCTCCGGTTCCGCCTGAAGCGGCTGTCCAGGCTGTCGGAGGACTTCCGCGATCTGTCCAACCTGTTCGGCAACGCCATCACCCGCCGGGTCCAGCGCCGGGTCCTGAGCGCCCACAACCTGGAGGCGGAAAAGCTGCTGGAGGCCCAGGAGGAGACGCCGGAGAAGAGCGGCGTCTTTGCCGAGGGCTGCTGCTTTCACAAGCTGGTGTGGCTCTTTGTCATTGCCGCCTTCCTGGGCGACGTCATCGAGACGCTGTTCTGCCGGGTGACGGCGGGAGTATGGATGAGCCGGAGCAGCCTGATCTATGGCGCCTTCAGTGTGGTGTGGGGTCTGGGCGCGGTAATGTTCACTGCCGTGCTCTACAAGTATAAGGACCGCAGCGACCGTTACATCTTTTTGGCGGGAACCATCCTGGGCGGCGCCTATGAGTATGGGTGCAGTGTGTTTACTGAGCTGGTATTCGGCACCGTGTTTTGGGATTACAGCCATATCCCCTTCAACCTGGGGGGACGCATCAACCTGCTCTACTGCTTTTTCTGGGGCATTGCGGCTGTGGTGTGGCTCAAGGGCATCTACCCCAGGCTCTCCGGCCTGATTGAGCGGATTCCGCCCAAAATCGGCCGCATCGGCACCTGGGTGCTGGTGGTGTTCATGGTGTGCAATATGGCGTTGTCCGCCCTGGCCCTGGCCCGGTACAACCAGCGTCAGACTGATCCCGACGCGCCCGCTACCGTCCTCTCCGACTTTTTGGACCGACACTACCCCGACGAGCGGATCGCCAGAGTCTATCCCAACGCCATTTTGGTGGAGGATTAAAAGGAACCTGCACGCAGCCTCCGGCTTCCTGCATGGAAGCTGGGGGCTGTTTTGTACGGAAGTGGGCGCTTTTTTCCCGCCTGGGCTTAACAGAGAGATGGAACTTTGATATAATTGATCAGAATAAAACAAAAAGAGAACAGGGGAGGAGCTCTATGACGACAGAGCAGAGGACCAGCGTTCAAAACAGCATTGGCCGCCTGGTATTTGTGGGACTGTGCATCCTGCTGGAGGTGCTTTGGGTTGTCCTGCTCTATATCAGGCTCAATGAGTATTCCGCCGTCCTCAGTGCCGTCACACGTCTGGCGGCCCTGGTAATTGTACTGAAGCTGTACGGAAAGCACACCAACGCGGCCTTTAAAATGCCGTGGATGCTGCTTTTGCTGGCATTTCCGGTACTGGGTGTGTGCCTCTACCTGCTGATGGGCCGCTCCGGGACAACCCGTCGGATGGCCCGGCGGTTTGAAAAAGTGGACCAGACCCTGGCGCGGTCCGTACCCAGCCGGCCGGATGCGGTGGAGGACCTGAAGGCCCGGGGCGGTCCGGCAGGCAATCTGGCCAGCTATTTGCAGCGGTACGGAGGGTTCCCCCTGTGCCGGAATACGGATGTGGCCTTCTATGCCGAGGCGGCCGACGGGCTGGAGGCCCAGCTCCGGGATTTGGAGCGGGCGGAGCGGTTTATTTTTATGGAGTACCACGCCGTGCAGGAGGGCGCGGCCTTCAGAAGGCTGAAGGATGTCCTGGCCCAAAAGGCGGCCCAGGGCGTGGAGGTCCGCTTTATCTATGACGACATCGGCAGCATCGGCTTCATCAACCGGGATTTTATCCGCCGGATGGAGCAGGTGGGGGTGCAGTGCCGGGTGTTCAACCCGGTCATCCCGGTGTTCAACGTGTTTCTGAACAACCGGGACCACCGAAAGATTACGGTCATTGACGGCGCGGTGGGATTCACCGGCGGCTACAACCTGGCCGACGAGTACTTCAATCTGACCCACCCCTTCGGACGGTGGAAGGACACCGGCATCCGGCTGGAGGGGGATGCGGTGACCAGCCTGACAGCCCAGTTTCTGGAGATGTGGAACGCCATCCGTCCCACGGACGGCGACATGAGCGCTTACCTGGCGGCGGTGCCCTATCAGAGCAGGGAGGACGGCTTTGTCCAGCCCTATGCGGACAGCCCCCTGGACCAGGAATTTGTGGGGGAAAATGTGTACCTGAGCATGGCTGAGGGAGCCAGAGAGCGAGTGTGGTTTACCACGCCCTACCTCATTATCAGCGACGAGATGACCCGGGTGCTGGGCCTGGCGGCCCGGCGCGGGGTGGATGTGCGCATTATTACCCCCGGCATCCCGGACAAAAAGCTGGTGTACAGCGTGACCCGGTCCTACTACGCCGGGCTGGCCCGCAGCGGCGTGCGGATTTATGAGTATACCCCCGGCTTTATCCACGCCAAGCAGTGCGTGGCCGACGGGGAGACCGCTGTGGTGGGCACCATCAACATGGACTACCGCAGCCTGTACCTGCACTTTGAGAACGCGGTACTTTTTCACGGCTGCGCCGCGGTAAAGCAGGTGGAGGAGGACTTCCAAAACACCTTTCCCCAGTGCCGGGAGGTCACGGAACAGTACAGCTCCGGCCGTTCCGCCGCGCTGCGGGTGTGGCAGTGCCTGCTGCGGCTGTTCGCACCGCTGCTGTAACGGCCAATCGCCCCGGAGCCTGTCCGGGATATGCAGGGAGGACTAGCCTTGAAAGCGAAAAAGAGTTCTGTCTCATCCAACACGGCGCTGAGCATGCTCATGCTGGCTCTGGTGGCCATCCTGCTCATATTCAGCGTCCTTCTGGTCCGGGTCAAGCTGCTGGAGAATACGCAGAATCTGGGCATGGCGCTGGCCAAGAGCTACGCAGTGGAAGAGGAGATGCACCTGGACAGCTTCCGGCAGCTCATCAATCTGGCCGCCCAGTATGTGGATGAGATTGACAATGGGAACGGGGACCAGGTTCAGGACTGGCTCAGCGGCTACTTTTCCAAGCTGACCGCCATACTGGGCGAGAGCACAGTGGACCCATACGCGGTGATTGACGGCAAAATTGTGGCGGCCAATCCGTGGGCGGGGGATTCGGACTACCAATACCAGACCACGGATTGGTACCGCAGCGCGGTGGAGGCCGGCGGCGCGGTGGTGTTCAGCGACGTGTACACCGACGTCATTACAGGCGAGCCGGTTTTTACCATCTCCAAGGCGCTGGCCCGCAGCGGCGATGTGCTGGCCATGGACGTCTATATCCGCAATCAGGGGCTGCATAACACGGCCCAGACCCTGCCGGAGGACAGCTCCTATTTTCTCTGCGACACCGCCGGCACCCTGCTCTACTCCGTGACCCAGTGGGAGGCAGATGAGGAGACTCTTCAGACCTATCTCGACTACCTGCTGACTGGCATTCAGGACGGGTCCCTGTCCGCCTACGATGCCTCCTTTGAGGACATGGAGGGGGTGGAGCGGGGGGCCTATTACTCGGTCATGAGCAACGGCTGGACTGTGATTATGACCATTCCCATCCGGGACATCCTGATGGGGGACCGCAATACGGCGCTCAATGTGCTGGCCGGCGTGGGCGTGCTGCTCTTCGGCGTGCTGACCGCTATGGTGATACGTGATTTGCAGCAGAATAAGCGGATCAAGAAGGCGGGCAATACCATTCAAATCCTCAGCGACTCCTTCTACGCCGTCTACCGGGTGAATTTCCGCGAAGGGACCTATGAGGCCCTCAAAATGTCGAAGGATCTGAAGGCCCAGACGCCGCAGACGGGCGGGTATGACTTCCTGCTGGCCACAGTAAAGCAAGTGGTGGAGTCGGGAACGTATCAGGAGTTTGAGCTGAACTTCTCCCTGGACAGCATCCGCCAGCGGGTCAACGAGCACATTGCCGACTATGGCGGCGACTACCGCCGGCGCTTTGGAGAGACGTACAGATGGGTGAATATCCGCACGCTGTACGATGCCAAGCTGGCCCCTGACGAGGTAATCCTCTGCTTCCGGGATGTGGACATTGAAAAGCGGCAGCAGCTCCAGCACACCATTATCCTCCAGGAGGCTCTGGAGGCGGCAAAGAAGAGTACAAAGGCCAAATCCGATTTCTTCAGCAGCATGTCCCATGACATGCGCACTCCGCTCAACGCCATCATCGGATTCTCCCAGCTGGCCCAGAACAGCCAGGAGGACTGCTGTAAAATGCGGGAGTATATGCAGAAAATAGAATTTTCCGGGCGGCAGCTGCTGGCGCTGATCAACGACATTCTGGAGCTGTCCAAGATGGAGGCAGGGAAGAACGCCCTCAACAATAAGCGCTTCAACCTGAAGCGGTACGTAGAAGACGCAGCGGGCATTTTCCGGGACCAGGCGGAGCGGCAGGACAAGCACTTTTCCGTTGAGCTGGATCTCCACAACGAGGTTGTGGTAGGCGATGAATTCAAAATCGGCCAGATCCTCAACAACCTTCTCTCCAACTCGCTGAAGTACAGCAATCCCGGGGCGGACATCCGGCTGGAGGTCCGGCAGTTCGACTTCCAGCGGCACAGCAAATACCAGATCGTGGTGGAGGACACGGGGATTGGCATGTCGGAACACTTTCTGGAGCATCTGTTTGACCCCTACTCCCGGGAGACCCGCTTTACCAGCGCCGCCACCGTGGGCACCGGCCTGGGCATGCCCATTGTCAAGAGCCTGGTGCAGCAGATGAGCGGTGAAATTTCTGTGGAGAGCACCCTGGGGAAGGGGAGCAAATTCACCGTCACCCTGCCGCTGGAGGCAGTTTCCGGCGAGGAGAGCGCCGGGGAGCGGAAGGAACCGGAAACAAACGTCTCCTTCCAGCTGGCCGGGCGGAAGATCCTTCTGGCAGAGGACAACGAACTGAATATGGAGATTGCCACCGAGATCCTCACCATGAACGGCATGGAGGTGCTCCAGGCATTCAACGGCGCGGAGGCAGTGCGCATCTTCCAGGCGGCGGCCCCTTACTCCATTGACGCCATCCTGATGGACATGCAGATGCCGGAGATGGACGGCTGCGAGGCGGCCAAAGCCATCCGGGCGCTGGACAAGCCGGACGCGGCCACAGTGCCCATCATCGCCGTCACAGCCAACGCCTTTGCCGAGGACATTGACAAGACCACCAAGGCGGGCATGAACGGACACATCTCCAAGCCCATCGACGTGGCGCTGCTCTACCAGACGCTGGAGAAGTGCATGAAGCGCGGGTGAGATACAGCCTGCCTGCGGAGTGGGACTCTTGCTTGGAGAAGGGGCGGAAAATCCGCCGGAAGTTAAGAAAAGCGGGGCATGGCGTCTGCCATGCCCCGCTCTGTATCGGGCTGGATTTCAGGACTTAGCCCAGCTGAGCCTTCGCCATCTCGGTGAGGGCGGTGAAGGCGGCCTTGTCGTTGACGGCCAGCTCGGCGAGCATCTTGCGGTTAATCTCCACGCCGGCCTTCTTCAGGCCGTTCATGAAGGTGGAGTAGTTCATGCCGTTCATCTTGCAGGCGGCGCTGATACGGGTGATCCACAGCTGACGGAAGTCGCGCTTCTTCAGCCGGCGGCCGGTGTAGGCGTACTTCAGGGACTTCATGACCTGCTCTTTGGCCATCTTGAAGTGCTTGCTCTTGGCGCCCCAGTAGCCCTTGGCCAGCTTGAGGACCTTATTTCTTCTCTTGCGCGTCATCATCGCGCCCTTAACTCTAGCCATTTGTTAAAAGCCTCCTATGTTATGAGTAAAAGGTAGTATTCTTATTTGTAGGGAATCATGCGCTTGATGGCGGACTCGTTGGTCTTGTCCGCGTAAGCGCCGGCGCGGAGGCCTCTCTTGCGCTTGGTGTCCTTACCGTGGCCGTTGAGCAGGTGGGACTTGAAGGCGTGGGCGCGCTTGACCTTGCCGCTCTTGGTGAGGTTGAAGCGCTTCTTGGCGCCGCTGTGGGTTTTGAGCTTAGGCATTTTCGTGATCTCCTTTACTGTTAAATACCTGGGACAGCCGCCGGGACGGCGGTTTTACTTCTTGGCGTCCTTACCGACCTTGGAGGACAGAAAGATGGACATGTGCCGTCCGTCCAGCTTGGGGTCCTTGTCCAGCGTGGCCACCTCGGCGCACTGCTCGGCAAACTTGAGCAGCAGATCCTTGCCGATCTCGGTATGAGCCATTTCGCGGCCGCGGAAGCGGACCGTCACCTTGACCCGGTCGCCGTCGGCCAGGAACTTCTGTGCATTGCGGACCTTCACATTGAAGTCGTTGACGTCAATGCCGGGAGACATGCGCACTTCCTTAATTTCCACCACGCGCTGGTTCTTCCGCGCCTCCTTCTCCCGCTTCTGCTGCTCGAACTTGAACTTGCCGTAGTCCATGAGCTTGCAGACCGGGGGAACCGCGGTGGGAGAGATTTTGACCAGGTCCAGACCCTGCTCCATGGCCTTCTCCAGAGCGTCTCTGGCGGACATGATGCCCAGCTGTGCGCCGTCGGCGCCCACCAGGCGGACCTCCCTGTCCCGAATCTCCTCGTTAAGCTGATGACCCTGTTTGCTGATAGGAAAGCACCTCCAATTCGTTAAGCAAGCCAAGCCTGCACCTGGCTGAAACCGCAAAAAAGCGGCTACCAACCGGTACCCGCGTCCAACACAACAGCACCCGCCGCATCCCGAAGAGCAGCGCGCGCTGAACCATGTTGACCTCTTTGCCTTTGGCTGGAGGTGAGGACGGCGGTACCGTTCCTGCTTTATTGTGCTGAGATACTATATCATATAATTCCGCCCAGGTCAAGCAAAAACTGATAAAAAAATATTTGTCAGGGCAGTTGCGGGAAAAATGGTCAAAAGAGGGAAAAGCACTGGTCTATTTGTTTAAAATGTCTGTCGTGACAATGGAATATTACATGGAACTTGTAAAAAATTCGGATTAAATAGTCAAATGGCGATTGCTCTTTGTAAAGGAGTGCGGTATAATAGGCCTGTAAGCCCAGGGAGGAACGGAGAAAGCGTCTGTTGCCAAACTGGGCCATCTGTTTCTTGAAAGGAAGGTAGATCACATTGAAGAAGTCTCGTAAGCTCCTGGCTCTCATTCTGTCCCTGGCGATGGTCTTTGCACTGGCCGCCTGCGGCAACCAGCCGGCCGGCGGAGACACCAACACTCCCGCGCCCTCCGGCAGCCAGCCTGTTGAGGACAGCCAGACCCCGGCTACCGAGCCCGGCGGCGACACGCCTACCGCCACCGACATCAAGGTGGCTATGATCACCGACTACGGCGACATCACCGACCAGTCCTTCAACCAGACCACCTATGAGGCCTGCAAGGCCTACTGCGATCCCGCCGGCATCCCCTTTGAGTACTATAAGCCCAACGGCGACTCCACCCCCGAGCGCGTGGCCATGATCGACGCCGCTGTGGCCGACGGCTACAACGTCATCGTGATGCCCGGTTACGCTTTCGCCGAGGCCATCAAGGAGACCGCCGACACGTACCCCGAGACCACCTTCATCGCCCTGGACGTGGGCGAGACCGATCTGAATCCTCTGGACGAGAACGGCAATCCTCCCGCTGATCCCTACGTGGTTCCCTCCAATGTGTACTGCGCCGTGTACCAGGAGGAGCTGTGCGGCTACATGGCCGGCTACGCCGCTGTGAAGCTGGGCTACACCCACCTGGGCTTCCTGGGCGGCATGGCCGTGCCCGCTGTCCAGCGTTACGGCTACGGCTACATCCAGGGCGCTGACGCCGCCGCTGCTGAGACCGGCGCTTCCGTCACCCTGGAGTATGTCTACGGCAACCAGTTCTTCGGCGACGCCGACATCACCGCTTACATGGACAACTGGTATCAGTCCCTGGGCGTTGAGGTTGTGTTCGCCAGCGGCGGCGGCATCTATACCTCCGCTGCCGAGGCCGCTGCCAAGGCCGGCGGCAAGGTCATCGGCGTTGACGTGGATCAGGCTGCCATCATCGACAAGTACGGCGAGGGCATGACCGTCACCTCCGCCATGAAGGGCCTGGCCAACACCACCCAGCACCTGCTGGATGAGGTTGTCAACGGCAACTTCGCCAACTACGGCGGCAAGATCGAGACCCTGGGCCTGGTGTCCGGCGACGATCCCACCGCCAACTATGTCCAGCTGCCCATGGACTCCACTCAGTGGGGCGACGGCTTTACCCAGGATGACTACAAGGCCCTGGTGAAGGCCATGTTCGACGGCGAGATCACCGTCTCCAACGACGTGACCATGGAGCCTGCGGCCAATGCTACCACCATCACCGTCAACAGCTACGGCAACATCAAGTAAGAAACAGATCCTGAAAAGAGGGCGGGCCAGGTCCCGCCCTCTTTTTTTAAGCAGGCCACTGTGCACAAAGGGGTTGCGAATTTTTCCAGAAAATCCGTCAAATTTCCTTGGAAGAAACCGATGGATATTGTATAATGGTAATGTCAATTAAGCGCAAGGCGGCTTTGCCCTCCGGCAGAGGGCCGGCGCGGAACTATATATGAGGGGGAGGTCGTCGGCTTGGAACAAGCATATGCTATTGAAATGCTGAACATCACCAAGAAGTTTCCCGGCATCATCGCAAACGACAACATTACGCTTCAGTTAAAAAAAGGAGAAATCCACGCCCTTCTGGGCGAGAACGGCGCGGGCAAGTCCACCCTGATGAGCGTGCTCTTCGGGCTTTATCAGCCGGAGGAGGGCACCATCAAAAAGGACGGCAAGGTGGTCTCCATCAAGAACCCCAACGACGCCAATGACCTGGGCATCGGCATGGTGCACCAGCACTTCAAGCTGGTGGAGGTGTTCTCCGTTCTGGACAACATCATCCTGGGCGTGGAGCCCACCAAGGGGCCCTTTCTGAAGAAGGACGCAGCCAGGAAAAAAGTGGTGGCCCTCAGCGAGAAGTACGGGCTGAAGGTGGACCCGGACGCCATGGTGGAGGACATCACTGTTGGCATGCAGCAGCGCACCGAGATCCTGAAAATGCTCTACCGGGACAACGAAATCCTCATCTTCGACGAGCCCACCGCGGTGCTCACCCCTCAGGAGATTGAAGAGCTGATGGAGATCATGCGGGGCCTGCGGGCGGAGGGAAAGAGCATCCTGTTCATCACCCACAAGCTCAATGAGATTATGGCAGTGGCCGACCGCTGTACCGTCCTGCGCAAGGGCAGGTACATCGGCACCGTGGACGTGGCCCACACCACCAAGGAGGAGCTGTCCAAGATGATGGTGGGCCGTGATGTGGAATTCGTGGTCCACAAGGAGCCCGCCAAGCCCGGCGATGTGGTGCTGGATGTGAAGGACCTGACCGTAGCATCCAAGATCCACAAGAATAATGCTGTGAAGAACGTATCCTTCCAGGTGCGGGCAGGGGAAATTGTCTGTATCGCCGGCATTGACGGCAACGGCCAGAGCGAGCTGGTGTACGGCCTGACCGGCATCGAGCCTGTTGTGTCCGGCGCCATCACCCTTAAGGGGCAGGACATCACCCATGCCCCCATCCGCAAAAGGTCGGTCTCCGGCATCAGCCATATCCCCGAGGACCGGCACAAGTACGGCCTGGTGCTGGACTATACTCTGGAGGACAACATGGTGCTCCAGCGGTACTTTGAGCCGGAGTTTGTTCAGGCGGGCTTCATGAAGCGGAAGGCCATCCGGGACTACGCCGAGCGGCTTATTGAGGAATACGATATCCGTTCCGGACAGGGGCCTGTCACCATCGCCCGCAGCATGTCCGGCGGCAACCAGCAGAAGGCCATCGTGGCCCGTGAGATCGACAAAAATCCCGATTTGCTCATCGCCGTTCAGCCCACCCGCGGCCTGGACGTGGGCGCCATCGAGCACATCCACAGCCAGATCGTGGCCCAGCGGGACGCCGGCAAGGCTGTCCTTCTGGTCAGCCTGGAGCTGGATGAGGTCATGTCCCTCAGCGACCGGATTCTGGTCATGTATGAGGGCGAGATCGTGGGCGAACTGGACCCCAAGACCACTACGGTGGAAGAAATGGGCCTGTATATGTCGGGCGCCAAGAGGGAGGGGAAATAAAGGATGAAGCAAGGAAAAAAGTCCGGTTCCATCTGGAAGAACAAAGGCGTTCAGTCGCTGACCGCCTCGCTGCTGTGCATCCTGATTGGACTGCTGGTGGGCTATATCGTCCTGCTTATTATCAATCCTGCCGGCGCGACGGAAGCCATCAAGACCATTGTGGAGAACTTCCTCTACTATCCCAGCGCCGCGGCGCGGCTGAAGTATCTGGGCAACACCCTGGTCAAGACCGTGCCCCTGATTATGTGCTCCCTGTCCATCCTGTTTGCTTATAAGGTGGGCCTGTTCAACATCGGCGCCGCCGGACAGTATGTGGTGGGCGCGGGCGCCAGTCTCTATTGCGCCCTGGCCCTGGGGATGCCCTGGTATGTGTGCCTCATCGCCGCCATTGTTGCCGGCTGCGTTCTGGGCGGCATCTCCGGCGCCCTGAAGGCCTACTGCAACGTCAACGAGGTTATCTCCTGCATCATGCTCAACTGGATCAGCCTCTATGCGGTCAACATGCTGCTGGCCGGCGTGAAGGAGGTCGCCAGCCCCTACACCCTGACTCTGGCCAGCACTAATAAGGACGCTATTCTGCCCAGCCTGGGTCTGGGGCAGTTCTTCAGCAACAACCAGTATGTGACCATCGCCATCCCCCTGGCAGTGATTATCTCCATCGTGGTGTGGGTGGTGCTGGAAAAGACCATGTTCGGCTATGAGCTGAAGGCCACCGGCTTCAACAAATTTGCCGCCAAGTACTGCGGCATGAAGGAGAAGCGGAACATTATCCTGACCATGGTGATCGCCGGCGGACTGGCTGCCATGGGCGCGGGTATGTTCTACCTCACCGGCTTCGAGCAGTGGCAGACCACCGCCTCCGCGGTGCCTGCCATGGGCTTCAACGGCATCGCCGCCGCCTTCCTGGGTGGCCTGAACCCCATCGGCGCCATTTTCTCCTCCTACTTTATCCAGCATATCACCAACGGCGGCGCCTATGTGGACAAGACCATGTACTCCGCTCAGATTGCCGATTTTATCTCCGCCCTGATCATCTATCTGTGCGGCTTCGTGCTGTTCTTCAAGAGCTTCATGGACAAGCGGGCCGACCGCAAGGCGGAGGCCAAGGCTCTGGCGGCCAAGCGGGCCGCTGAAAACGGGGAAGGAGGGGACAAGTAATGGTACTGCTCATTCAGTATACGCTGATTTTTGCCTCCGTCCTGATCCTGGTGGCGCTGGGCGGCTGCTTCTCGGAGCACTCCGGCGTTATCAACATCGGCCTGGAGGGCATCATGGTTATGGGCGCCCTGGGCGGCGCGCTGATGATGAAGTTCCTGCCTGCCGGCACCCCTGCGCCGGTGATCATTCTGGCCGTGGTGGTGGCCGCCATGGGCCTGGGCCTGGTGTACTCCCTGCTGCTGGCCGTGGCCGCCATCAACTTCAAGGCGGACCAGACCCTGGTGGGCACAGCTATGAACCTGCTGGGCACCGCCGCCGCCACTGTGTTCGTCAAGGCCATGAATACTGCGGAGAACGTGAACAACGTCTCCTCCACCATCCAGTATATTGAGCCCAAGAAGGCCTTTATCGTCAATATCGCCGGGTTTGAGTTCAACTGGTTCATGCTCCTGGCTGTCATTGCTCTGGTACTGGCCTATGTAACCCTGTACAAGACTCGCTTTGGCCTGCGGCTTTGCGCCTGCGGCGAGCACCCCCAGGCGGCCGACTCCGTGGGCATCAATGTGTACAAGATGCGCTATGCCGGCGTGCTCATCTCCGGCGTGCTGGGCGGCCTGGGCGGCATCGTCTATATCACTGCCGGCGTCAGCGAGTGGAAGTTTGAAAACGGCGTGGCCGGCTTCGGCTTCCTGGCTCTGGCCGTTATGATCTTCGGCCAGTGGAAACCCACCCGCATTGCCCTGGCCGCTCTGGTGTTCGGCCTGTTCCGCGCCCTGGGCAACGTGTACACCGGCTTCGACTTCCTGGCTGCCCTCAATCTGCCCAGCGGTGTGTACAACATGCTGCCCTATATCATCTCTCTGGTCATCCTGGCCTTCACCTCCGGCAAGTCCCGGGCGCCCAAGGCTGAGGGTATCCCCTACGACAAGGGACAACGCTGACCTTCCTGTTATAAGAGCTGCCTTCCAAAGAGGACCGCTGCCCATCCGGGCGGCGGTCCTCTTTGGCCGGCCCCGCATGGGGCGGCCTGCGTGGAGGGCGGAGCGCTGTTTTAAGAAATCCGCCTGCGAAAGGTTGACATCCATATGTGATGCGCATACAATAGTTGCGCGCACAACAATAAGAACTGCAACTGAGGAGGCGACGGCACGTGCTTCTGCGGATTTTTTCCTATCTGAAGCCCTACCGGAAACACACCATACTGGCAATACTCTGCATTGCGGTGGAGGCGGCCTTTGAGCTGATCATCCCCTTCCTGATGGCGGACATTGTAGATGTAGGCGTCAAAAATGGGGATACTGCGTACATTTTCGCCCGGGGCGTCATGATGGCAGTCTGCGCCCTGCTGGCGCTGATGTTCGGCGCGGGCAGCGCCCGTTTTTCCGCCGTTTGCGGACAGGGCTTGGGCGCAGAGCTGCGGAAGGAGGAGTACCGCAAAATTCAGGCTTTTTCCTTTGCAAATACGGACCGGTTCCAGACCTCTTCCCTGGTTACACGGCTTACCAGCGACGTGACCGCCGTGCAGAACGCAGTAGCCACCGGCCTGCGGCCTGCTGTCCGATCTCCCATTATGATGATTATGGCCCTGGGATTGTCCTTTACCATGAGCCCCAGGCTTGCGGTGGTGTTCCTTGTGGCGGCGCCCCTGCTGGCTATCCTGCTGTGGCAGATTATCAAGCGGGTGCGGCCCATGTACGGCAAGATGCAGGGCGCTCTGGACCAGGTCAACCGGATTATCCAGGAGAACCTGACCGCCATCCGGGTGGTGAAGGCCTGCGTCCGTGGGGAGTACGAGGTGGAGAAGTTCGAGGAGGTCAACAAGAACCTGCGGGACACCTCTGAGCACGCCTTCCGGCTGGCGGCCCTGAACATGCCTGCCATGCAGCTCATTATGTACGGCACCATCCTGGCCATCCTCTGGTTCGGCGGGCAGCTGACCATGGTGGGGGGCATGGAGGTGGGCGACCTGACCGGTTTTCTCAGCTATGTGCTCCAGGTGCTCAACTCTCTGATGATGCTCTCGTCCGTGTTCCTCATGCTCACCCGGTCTCTGGCCTCCTGCCGCCGGATTCTGGAGGTTATGGACGAGAAAATCGATATCACCGAGACCCCTGGCGTCACCGATCCAAACGCCAGGGTTGAGCGGGGCGATATTGTGTTTGACGACGTGTCCTTCCGCTACCGGGCGGGGGCGGGGGAGAATGTGCTGGACCATGTGTCCTTCCACATCAAGGCGGGGCAGACGGTGGGCATTCTGGGCCAGACCGGATCGGCCAAGTCCACCCTGGTCCAGCTCATCCCCCGGCTGTATGATGTCACCGGCGGCGCGGTATATGTGGATGGCAGGAACGTGAAGGAGTACCCCCTGGAGCACCTGAGGGACGCCATCGCCATGGTGCTCCAGAAGAACACCCTCTTCTCCGGCACGGTGAAGGACAACCTCCGCTGGGGCAACGAACACGCCACCGACGGGGAAATTGACGAGGCCTGCCGCATCGCCTGCGTAGACGAGTTTATCGACAGGCTCCAGAATGGGTATGACACAGAACTGGGTCAGGGCGGAGTCAACGTGTCCGGCGGGCAGAAGCAGCGGCTGTGCATCGCCCGGGCCATTTTGAAAAAGCCCAGGGTGCTCATTTTGGATGACTCCACCTCCGCTGTGGACACAGCCACTGAGGCCAAAATCCGCCAGGGCCTCTCCCAGGGCCTGCCCGGCGCCACCAAGATTATCATCGCCCAGCGGGTGACCTCTGTCCAGGAGGCAGACCAAATCCTCATCCTGGAGGACGGGAAGATCAGCGCCGTAGGCACCCATGAGAGCCTGATGGCCTCCAACCCCTTCTACCAGGGGCTCTATCAGTCTCAACAGAAAGGAGCGCTGGAATAATGGCTGCAATGATAAGAGGCCGGGGGCCCAAGGACACCAAAAAGACCGTGCTCCAGCTCGTGCGCTACCTGGGACGGCACAAGCTGGCCCTTGTTGCCGTTGCCGTAATGGTATTTATCGGAAGCGGCGCCAATATCTTTGGTACCTATCTGCTCAAGCCGGTCATCAACCAGTATGTGCTGCCCGGGGACGTGCAGGGCCTGATGGTGATGCTGCTGCTCATGGGGCTGATGTACCTGTCGGGGGCCGCCGCCACCTGGGGATACAACCAGCTCATGGCTCACACTGCCCAGCAGGTGGTGGCGGAGATCCGCTCCGATCTGTTTGCGCATGTCCAGACCCTGCCCCTGCGGTACTTTGACACCCACACCCACGGCGAGCTCATGAGCCGTTTTACCAACGACGTGGATACCCTCACCAACATGCTCAACAACTCCTTTGCCATGCTGATTCAGAGCGCTATCATGGTGGTGGGCACGATTACCATGCTGCTGGTGCTCAATGTTTGGCTGTCCCTTATCGTGGTGGCCTTTCTGGCGGCCATGGCCCTGTTTATCCGGTGGAACGGCAAGCGCAGCCGCCGGTATTACAACGAGCAGCAGGCCCGGCTGGGCGACCTGAACGGCTTCATTGAGGAGATGGTGTCCGGCCAGAAGGTGGAGAAGGTGTTCAACCATGAGCCCCAGGACTTTGAGACCTTCTGCCGCAAGAACGAGGACCTGCGGAAGGCGGCCACCAAGGCCGTCAACTACGCGGGCATGACCGTGCCCACAGTGGTGAGCCTGTCCTATTTCAACTACGCCGTGTCCGCCTGCGTGGGAGGCATGTTCGTCCTGTCCGGCCTGATGGATCTGGGCAGTCTGTCGGCCTATCTGGTGTACGTCCGGCAGAGCGCTATGCCCATGAACCAGTTTACCCAGCAGGTCAACTTTATCATGGCTGCCCTGTCCGGCGCGGAACGGATTTTTGAGATGATGGAGGAGCAGCCCGAGGTGGACGAGGGCAAGGTAACCCTGTGCCGCGCCCGGGAGAACAGGGACGGAACCTTCACCGAGGACTCCGCCGGAATCTACGCCTGGCGGGTGCCCCAGACTGATGGTACCGCCAAACTGGTGCCCCTCCGGGGAGACGTGCGGTTCCACAACGTGGTGTTCGGTTACAACAGCAAAAAGACGATCCTCCACGGCATTGATCTCTTCGCCAAGCCAGGACAGAAGATCGCCTTTGTGGGCTCCACCGGAGCGGGCAAGACCACCATCATCAACCTGATCAACCGGTTCTATGAGCTCAGCGAGGGCACCATTACCTACGACGGCATCGACCTGCGGGACATCCGCAAGGACGATCTGCGGCGCTCTATGGCCATGGTCATTCAGGACGCCCACCTCTTCACCGGCACCATTCTGGAGAACATCAGGTACGGCAGGCTGGACGCCACCGACGAGGAGGTGAAGGAGGCGGCCAGGCTGGCCAACGCCGACTCCTTCATCCGCCGCCTGCCCGACGGGTACGATACCATGCTCACCTCTGACGGCGCCAACCTGTCCCAGGGCCAGCGCCAGCTGCTCACCATCGCCCGGGCTGCCGTGGCCCAGCCGCCGGTGCTGGTGCTGGATGAGGCCACCAGTTCGGTGGATACCCGCACTGAGCAGCTCATCGAGCAGGGCATGGACCAACTCATGGAGGGGCGCACCGTGTTCGTCATTGCCCACCGGCTCTCCACCGTCCGAAATGCCCAGGCCATCCTGGTGCTGGAGCAGGGACGGATCATCGAGCGGGGCAGTCATGAGGGGCTGTTGGCCCAGAAGGGGCGGTATTATCAGCTCTACACCGGCCAGTTCGAGCTGGAATAAAGGGGGAAAAGGCCAATGGAAAAGCATGAACTTCGGGCGGTGCTGTTCCAGCTGGAGCTGGACCGCCGGAGGCTGCTCCAGCCCTGGTTTTCCGGCCTGGGGCTCACCCTGGGCCAGGGGCAGCCGCGGATTCTCGCCCGCCTTCTTCAGGGGGACGGCCTGACACAGCGGGAACTGGCCGACGCCTGCACCCTGGACGCAGCCACTCTCTCCCGGGCCCTGGACCGGCTGGAGGAGACGGGACTTATCCGCCGGGTGGAGAATCCGGGCAGCCGCCGCTCCTATCTGGTCCGGCTGACTGATGCCGGACGGGAGAAGGCCGTACAGGTACAGCGGGGCTTCGATAAGGTGGACGAACTGCTCTGCCAGGGATTTGCCGGGGAGGAGCTGGACCGGATTCAGGCAGACCTGGGGCGCCTGAAGGCCAATCTGGAACAGTGCGAGACCTTGTTCGGGGGAAAATCCACCTGACAAGTAGGAAACTATTTTACAAAATGTGCAAACAGCGGTATAATAAAGCCTGCCGGACTTGCGGAAAAGCGCGGTCCGGCAGGTATTTTATTGGCGAGGTATTTTATGAAGAAACTCATCCCCCTGTTCCTGAGCCTGGCACTGCTGCTGTCCGGCTGCGGCCCGGCCTCCGCCCCGGCGGAGGAGGACAACACCCTGACTGTGGCGGCCATGACCTACCCCATTTATCTCTTCACCAGCCGGGTAATTGAGGGCGCGGAAGGGGTGGAGACCCAGGCTGTCATCAACCAGCCCATGAGCTGTCTCCACGACTACACCCTGAGCGTCAACGATATGAAGGCTATCCAGGGCGCAGATTTGCTGCTGCTCAACGGCGTGGGCCTGGAGGACGCCATGTCCGCTGCCATTGAGTCCAGCGGCGTGCCCACAGTGGACTGCTCGGAGGGCGTGTCCCTCCTCCACTACGGCGAGAGCGCTGAGGAGCACGCAGAGCACGACGGCGGGGAGGACCACGACGGACACGACCACGGCGAGTACGACCCCCACATCTGGATGGACCCGGCCCGGGCCGCCGTAATGGTGGAGAACATCGCCGCCGCCCTGTCCCAGGCCGACCCGGACAACGCCCAGCTGTACGCGGACAACGCCGCGGCCTACGCCGCCGAGCTGACCGCTCTGAAGGATGAGCTGCGGGACAGACTCTCCGGCCTGGAGCCCAGGGAGCTCATCACCTTCCACGAGGGCTTCGGCTACTTTGCCGACGCCATGGGCCTGACGGTGGTCAAGGCCATTGAGGAGGAGGCGGGCAGCGAGGCCAGCGCCAAGGAGCTGGTGGAAATTGTGGATCTGATTGAGGAATACCGGCTGCCCGCCATCTTTACCGAGGCCAACGGCTCCGACGCCACCGCCAACGCGGTGTCCCGGGAGACAGGGGTCAGGGTGGAGCAGCTGACCATGCTGATGAGCGCCGAGGCGGTGCCCGCGGACAGCGCCGACCCCTACCGGGCCGGGCTGGAGCAGAATGTCAACGCAATCCTGGAGGCCTATGAATGAGAAAACCAAAGCATGAAATCCAGGGCGCCGGCTGTGCAGGCGCCTGCTGCCTCCGGGTGGAGCACCTGGGGGTGGACATGGGGGGAGCGGACATCCTTCGGGACGTGAGCTTCCACCTCCACTGCGGCCAGATTGTGGCCCTCATCGGCCCCAACGGCGCGGGAAAGAGCTCCCTGTTCAAGGCGGTGCTGGGCCAGATTCCCCACAGCGGCACCATCGAGTTTCAGAAGGCGGGGGGAAAGCACACCCGACCCCTTATCGGCTACGTGCCCCAGTCCCCCGCCTTTGACCGGGGGGACCCGGTGAGCGTGTTCGACTTCTTCTCTGCCGCCATCTCCTCCTGGCCGGTGTTTCTGCCCACGCCCAAAAGCCTGCGCAGGCGGGTGCTCTCCTGCCTGGAGCGGGTCCACGGGGCCGACCTTATCGACAAGCGCATGGGCGCCCTGTCGGGCGGCGAGCTCCAGCGTGTGCTCATGGCCATGGCTCTGGAGCCCCTGCCACACATCCTGATTCTGGATGAGCCCCTCTCCGGCGTGGACATCGACGGCGAGCGGCAGCTGCTGGACATGCTGGACGAGATCTGCAATCAGTACGACCTGTCCATTCTGCTGTCCACCCACGACTTCGCCACCCTGGAGGAGTACGCCGACCAGGTGATTCTCCTCAAGTCCACGGTGCTGAAGGTGGGCGCCCCCGGAGAGGTCCTCTCCTCCGATGAGTTCAAATCCGTGTTTCACCTGGACCTGGGAAAGGGGGCGGGGACGTAATGGAGCTGTGGTATCAGATTGTGTCCGTCCTGCCCTTTGACTGGGCCGGGCCCGACGGGCTCTACTTCATGAAGAACGCCCTGCTGGCGGTGCTGGTCATCTCGCCCCTGTTCGGACTGCTGTCCACCATGGTGGTCACCAACCGGATGTCCTTCTTCTCCGACGCCCTGGGCCACTCCGCCTTTACCGGCATGGCCATCGGCGCCATCTTCGGCTTTGTGGACCCCATGTGGTGCGCGGTGGTCTTTGCCATCGCCTTCTCCCTGCTCTTCACTCTGGTGCGCCACCGGACCCACATGGCCAGCGACACGGTTATCGGCGTCTTTTCCTCCACGGCGGTGGCCCTGGGCATCTTCCTGGCCACCCTGGGGGGCAAGAGCTTTACCAAGTTCAACAACCTGCTTATCGGCGACATTCTCAGCGTGGAGCCGGGCAAGATTGGCCTGCTGGCTCTGATTTTGCTGCTGGTGATTGTGCTGTGGCTGATGTCCTTCAACCAGCTGATGCTCTCCTCCATCCATCCCGCTCTGGCGGACAGCCGGGGCATCAGGGTGTTCTGGCAGGAGGCGGTGTTCTCCGCGGCCATTGCCGTGGTGGTCACCGTGTCCATGACCTGGGTGGGCCTGCTGGTCATCAACTCCCTGCTGGTGCTCCCCGCCGCAGCGGCCCGGAACCTGGCCCGCAATATGCGGCAGTACCACCTGTTTTCCATCCTGGGGGCCATTGTGGCCGGCATCGCCGGGCTGATGACCTCCTACTATGCGGGCACCTCTGCCGGCGCGTCCATTACGCTGTATCTGGCGGCCTTCTTTGCCGTCACCTTCCTGCTGCGGGGCCGCCGGGCCTGACATCACCGCCGGAGACGAGAGGAGGCGGAGGACTTGAACCGAAAAAAGGAAAAGCACCCTGAGCGTTCCGCGCCCCGGAAGGTCCACCTCTGGAGCTCCCTCCAGACAAAATTTGCCCTGACCTATATTGCAGTCATCGCGTCGGTGCTGGTGCTGCTCAATACCTATCCTCTCCTGGCCTCACGGGAACTGGTGGAGACCTCCAAGCAGACCGCCCTCCAGAGCCAGGCATCCCTGATTTCGTCCGCCCTGTCCAGCCTGCGGACCATGACCTATGACGGCGCAGACGGCGTCTTTCAGGAGCTGCGGCTTCAGGACAACGTGGACCTGGCCCGCATCCGCATTCTGGTGACCGACGCCTCGGGCATGATTATCTATGACACCGGGGACACCGGCGCCACCATCGGCCGGTACGCCCTGATAGGCGAGGTGGTCACGGCCCTCAAGGGCCAGGGCTACGACGTGTTCACCTGCCAGTACCGGGACGGCGTGTTCCGCAACCGGGCGGCCGCGCCGGTGGTCTACCGGGGGTCCATCATCGGCGCGGTGTGCCTTTATGAGTACGATGCCGACCAGGGGGCTCTGCTCTCCGGCGTCCAGCGGAATCTGGGCAGAATCTCGGCGGTCATCTGCCTGGTGGCCCTGCTGCTGAGTGTGGTGTTCTCCCGGGCGCTCACCCGGCGGATGGGCACCCTGCTCAAGGCCATCCGCATTGTGCGGGAGGGCGAGTACAGCCACCGGGTCCAGCTGGGGGGCCACGACGAGCTGGCCCTGCTGGCAGACGAGTTCGACCAGCTCACCGGCCGCCTCCAGACCACCGAGGAGGTGCGGCGCCGCTTCGTGTCCGACGCCTCCCACGAGCTGAAAACCCCGCTGGCCTCCATCCGCCTGCTCACCGACTCCATTCTCCAGTCCGACCACATCGACCCGGAGACCAGCAAGGAGTTTGTCAGCGACATCGGCGAGGAGGCCGAGCGGCTCACCCGTATCACCGAAAAGCTCCTCACCCTCACCCGCATGGACAACGCCGCCCCGGTCCACACCGAGCCGGTGGACGTGAAGTACGTGGTGGAGAAGGTGGAGCATATGCTCTCCCCCCTGGCCAAGGCGGTGGACGTGGCTCTGCTCTGCCAGCTGGATGAGGGCTGTTTTGTCCGGGCCACCCAGGACGATATCTATCAGATTGCCTTTAACCTGATGGAAAACGCCATCAAGTACAATCTGCCCCAGGGTACCGTGACCGTGAAGCTGTTTGTCCGGGGCGGAAGTGTAATGCTCCGGGTGGAGGACACCGGCGTAGGCATCCCGAAGGAGGATCTGCCCAAGGTGTTCGACCGGTTTTACCGGGTGGACAAGGCCCGCTCCCGAGAGGCGGGCGGCACCGGCCTGGGGCTGTCCATCGTGCGGGACACCGCCCGGCAGCACGGCGGCAGCGTCACCGTCCGCCGCCGCGACCCGGACCCGGGCACCTGCTTTGAGGTTGTGTTTCCGCTCTGCGGGCCGGAAGGGGGGAGCAAGCTGTGAGACGGTGTGATTTGCGCCAATACCGGAGCGGCGGACTGCTGCTGGTTCTGACCGGGCTGCTGCTCCTCTCTGCCTGCGCCCTGCTGGAGGGCGGCGAGGAATCGCCTCCCGAGGGCGCCTATCGGGTCTACTACGCGGTGACCGGGGAGCAGTCCACGGTGCAGGTGGTGGACTGGGAGTACCGCATCCCCTCCGGCGAGGACACCGCCTCCGCCCTGGCGGAGCTGGTGCTCTCCCAGCCTGAGACGGCCGGGCTGGCCTCGCCCGCGCCCTCCGGTACCCGGCTGCTCTCCTGCCAGCAGGAGGAGGGACAGCTGCGGCTGGACCTGTCCGAGCAGTACGGCGGCCTGTCCGGCGTGGATTTGACCGTGGCCAATTCCTGCCTCACCCTCACCCTCTGCCAGCTGGAGGGGGTGGAAGAGGTATACATCACCGTGGAGGGGGAGCCCCTGCCCTACCAGACCATGCGCACCATGGGGAAGGACGACGTGCTGCTGCCCGGGACGGGGAAGGGGACGCTTACCGTATCGGTGGGCCTGTGCTTCCCCAGGGCTGAAGGCGGCGGCCTGGGCGTGGAGTACCGGGACGTGGTGCAGAACGAGAGTGAGACCCTGGCCAGCGCGGTGTTCACCGCCCTGCTGGAGGGGCCCGGCTATCCGGAGCTGACCAGTCTGATGCCCGAGGGCACCAAGCTGCGGAGCATTCTGGTGGAGGGCGGTGTGTGCACGGTGAACCTGTCGCCCGAGTTCCTGGCCGGCGTGCCGGAGGAGGAGCAGGCGGCCCGGCTGCTGCTGTACTCCATTGTCAACACCCTGTGCATGCAGGAGGAGCTGTCCATTGACGCGGTGCAGCTTCTCTCCGAAGGCCGGAGTGTGGAGTCCATTGGCGGTGTGCCCGCCTCCGTGCCCCTGGAGCCGGACTGGACGCTGCTGGAGTCTTGACAGCGTCCCACCTGGCGTGTAGGATATTACTTGCCATAAAAAGAGAAATTTGACCAGTTCAGGGCCTGGGACCAGGCCTGCCGCCGGACAGACGGCTTACCCAAGAAAAAGGAGAGCATGACCATGAGTGACTACCGTATGAGCACCAACTGCATCCACGCCGGCTACCGCCCCGGAAACGGGGAGCCCCGGAATATTCCCATTGTCCAGTCCACCACCTTCCGGTACGCTACCGGCGAGCAGATGGGCGCCCTCTTTGACCTGGAGGCCAGCGGCTATTTCTACACCCGCCTCCAGAACCCCACCAATGACCACGTGGCGGCCAAAATCTGCGCCCTGGAGGGCGGCACGGCGGCCATGCTCACCTCCTCCGGCCAGGCGGCCAACTTCTATGCCGTGTTCAACATCGCCTCCTGCGGCGACCATGTGGTGGCCTCCTCCGCCATCTACGGCGGCACCTTCAACCTCTTCGCCGTCACCATGAAGCGGATGGGCATTGAGTTCACCTTTGTGGACCCGGACTGCTCTGAGGCTGAGCTGGAGGCCGCTTTCCGGCCCAACACCAAGGCCGTGTTCGGCGAGACCATCGCCAACCCCGCCCTCACTGTGCTGGACATCGAGAAGTTCGCCAAGGCGGCCCACGCCCACGGCGTGCCCCTCATCGTGGACAACACCTTCCCCACCCCTGTGAACTGCCGTCCCTTCGAGTGGGGCGCTGATATCGTCACCCACTCCACCACCAAGTACATGGACGGCCACGCCAACGCGGTGGGCGGCGCCATTGTGGACTCCGGCAAGTTCGACTGGAATGCCCACTCCGACAAGTTCCCCGGCCTGACCACCCCCGACGAGAGCTACCACGGCGTGACCTACACCGAGCGCTTCGGCCTGGCCGGCGCCTACATCACCAAGGCCACCGTCCAGCTCATGCGGGACCTGGGCTCCATCCCCTCTCCCCAGAACTGCTACTACCTGAACATCGGCCTTGAGACCCTGCCTCTGCGGATGAAGCAGCACTGCTCCAACGCTCTGGCCGTGGCCCAGTATCTCCAGGGCCATGAGAAGGTGGCCTGGGTCAAGTACCCCGGTCTGGAGGGGGACCAGTACCACGCCATGGCCGCCAAGTACATGCCCAATGGCACCTGCGGCGTGGTGTCCTTCGGCGTGAAGGGCGGCCGTGCGGCAGCCTCCAAGTTCATGGCCGGGCTGGAACTGGCCTCCATTGCCACCCATGTGGCCGACGCCAAGACCTGCGTGCTCCACCCCGCCTCCACCACCCACCGGCAGATGAACGATGCCGAGCTGGCCGCCGCCGGTGTGTCTCCCGACCTGGTGCGCCTGTCCGTGGGTATTGAGGACCCCGCCGACATCCTGGCCGACGTGAAGAAGGCCCTGGCCGGCGTGTAAGACAAAGTCTGCAAAGAGAAGCCGCCCCAGCGGAACCGGATTGTCCGGACCCGCTGGGGCGGTTCTATTGCGGCCTGAAAAAAGGGCATTGCTGTTTTATCACTTGGCGCAGTCGTTAATGAGGCAGCCGGCCGGCACGATATCCCGTACGCCCCGCAGGACAGGTCCTGCGGGGCGCCCCGGGCGAGATTGGATTTGCACGGGCGGAGTAAATCCGCCCGGCATCAAGGTTTTTCCGCAGGAAAAACGCTTGGGACGCCGCAGGGGCGGCGGCGAGGAGCGGGATCTCTTACTTGGCGTAGTAGTTGATGAGACAGCCGGCCAGCACGATATCCCGCTCCTCGCGGGTCATGCCGGGCAGGCGGAGGGTGACGGTGCGCTCCTGGCCGTTCTGGATGAGGGTGGCTTCCACGGTCTCGTCCATGGACTCCAGCGCCTTCCGGATGCCGGGCAGCCACAGCTGGTCCCCGGGCTGGATGTTCCAGTCCTTCACGCCGTCGGCCACAAAGGGCAGCATACCCCAGTTGACCACATTGGAGCGGTAGCGCTTGGTGGCGTACTCAGCGGCCAGGTTGGCGCAGCCGCCCAGCACACGCTGGCAGGAGGCGGCCTGCTCACGGGCGGAGCCGTCGCCGGGCTTGAGGGCCATGACAAAGGTGCCCAGGCCGGTGGTGCGGCCGTCCCGACCGCCCAGGGCCTCCACAACGGCGGGGTTCTCCGGGTCCTTGCGCCGCAGCAGCTCTACCTCCTGGACCGCCTTGGCGCGGGGAACGTACTGGGGGTCCTTGCGGCTCAGAGCGAACTGGGAGAGCTTGATGGGGTTGGAGCGGTAGGAGGAGGTCTCGCCGGAGGGGATGAGCTCGTCGGTGGTGGTCACCGGATCGTAGATGGCGGCAGCGGCGGTGAGGAGCAGATTCTCCGGCATGGGGATCTGCTCGGGCCAGTCGGCGATGTTGGGGCCAAAGACCAGCTCGGTCTCGGGGTGGGGGTGGCCCACGCCGAAGTACACCCGGGCCTTATAGGCCGAGTCGTCGTAGTGATAGGGCTCGTTGGCGGCGTCGGCAGGGACGTCGGGCAGCTCGGTGGCGGCGGTGAGCACGCCGCCGTTGAGGGCGGTGGCCGCGATGGAGCGGGCGTCCATCAGGGCCACATAGGCCACCTGGCCGTCTGCGGGCTTGGAGCCCTCCCGGTTGGGGAAGTTGCGGGTAGAGTGGCGGATGGAGAAGGCGCCATTGGCGGGCACGTCGCCCGCGCCGAAGCAGGGGCCGCAGAAGCAGGAGCGGATGGACGCACCGGCGGCCATCAGGTCGGCAATGTAACCCTGCTTGGTCAGCTCCAGGTTGATGGGCATGGAGCCGGGGTAGCAGGAGAGCCAGAAGGCATCGGAGCCGATGGTGTGACCCTTGAGGATCTGGGCGGCCCGGACCAGGTTCTGATAGGTGCCGCCGGAGCAGCCGGCGATGACGCCCTGGTCCACGTGGAACTGGCCGTTCTGAATCTTCTTGGTAAGGGAGGGAGCGCCGTTCTTCAGCTCCAGTTGGCGCACCGCGTCCTCCTCAACCTGGTGGAGCAGGTCGGCCATGTTGGACTTGAACTCCCGGATGGTGAAGGCGTTGGAGGGGTGGAAGGGCAGGGCGATCATGGGCTCCACGGCAGACAGATCCACTTCGATGAGGCCGTCGTACCAGGCGCCGTCGGCGGGGGCCTGGGCCTGGTAGGAGTCGCCCCGGCCCAGCACGGCCAGGTGCTCCTTCACGGTGTCGTCGGTGCTCCACACGGAGGACAGGCAGGCGGTCTCGGTGGTCATCACGTCGATGCCGGAGCGGTAGTCCATGGACAGATTCTTCACGCCGGGGCCGAAGAACTCCATCACCGCGTTCTTCACCGCGCCAATCTTGAAGGTGGCGCCGATAAGGGCCAGGGCCACGTCCTGAGGACCCACGCCGGGGCGGGGCGCGCCGGTGAGGTGGATGGCGATGACCTTGGGGTAGGCGATGTCGTAGGTCTTGCACAGCAGCTGGCGGGCCAGCTCAGGGCCGCCCTCACCGATGGCCATGCAGCCGTAGGCGCCGTAGCGGGTGTGGGAGTCGGAGCCCAGAATCATCCGGCCGGGGGCGGCGTACCGCTCCCGCATGTAGGAGTGGATGACGGCCTGGTGGGCGGGGACGAACTCGCCGCCGTACTTCTTGGCGGCGGAGAGACCAAACACGTGGTCATCCTCGTTGATGGTGCCGCCCACGGCGCACAGGGAGTTGTGGCAGTTGGTGAGCACATAGGGCAGGGGGAACTCTTTCATGCCCGAGGCACGGGCGGTCTGGATGATGCCCACGTAGGTAATATCATGGGAGGCCATGGCGTCGAATTTCAGCTTCAGCTCAGCCATGTTGCCGGCGGTGTTGTGGGCCTTGAGGATGCTGTAAGCCATGGTGCCGGACTTGGCCAGCTGGGGCGCAGGCAGACCTGCGGCCGCACCCTCGGCCTCAGAGAGGAAGCCGCCGTCCCGATAGTAGACGCCGGAGAGAGTCATTTTGATGCTCATGGACGTACCTCCAATATCTTGTGGATTTTGAAATCATTTTGCGCTCGGGGAACCGAGACCTTGTGGGACATCAGTTCGCTGATTTGATAAATATTATCATACCAAAGCGGCGGGGAAAGTGCAAGCGGAAGGGGTGGGAAAATGCAGATTTCCCATTACACCGCCGGGACGCATAAAAAATTGTAAAAATTTATGTTAACCTTTTTGGCCCAAATCCATTGACGGAGAGAGGGGGATTCGGTAGAATATTAGGGAACGTTTGCCGGGGCGGCTGAGGCCCCGTGAGTGAGGCTTACAAAGGATAAAAGGAGTTCCCCCATGAGACAGACAAAGAGAGCGGCTGTATTTCTGCTGATGCTGGCCCTGCTGGTGTCCTTCCTGCCGGTGCAGGCGGCGGGACCCAACGGGCTGCTGAATATTGAGGTACATAACGAAGCCACAGGGCGCTACGAACCCCAGCAGGCGGAAAAGATAAACATCAGCCTGGACGGGACGGTTCTCGACCTGACAGGAGATGTGCCCGGCCTGGCGCTGGGCAGTCGCACCATGGTGCCCATCCGCACAGTGGCCGAGGCGCTGGGCGCAACGGTGCTTTGGCCCCAGGGCAGCAACCAGGTGATTCTCCGCAAGGGGACGGACACCATTGTCCTCACTCTGGGCGCGGCTAATGCGGTGGTCAACGGCCAGGTGGCGCCTCTGCCTGACGGCGTGCCCGCCTGCGTGGTGAAGTGCCAGGGCGTGGAGCGGACCATGGTGCCGCTGCGGTTTGTGTCCGAACGGCTGGGGGCCCAGGTGGACTGGGAACAGGAGACCTTTACCGCCAAAATCGTCAGCGGGGAGAATGATGCAGCCTACATCACCCGCATCCAGGCCAACTACGATATGCAGACCGTGTTTATCGGAATGGACCA
The DNA here is from genome assembly GCF_944387805.1 of uncultured Pseudoflavonifractor sp. Lineage (GTDB taxonomy): Bacteria > Bacillota > Clostridia > Oscillospirales > Oscillospiraceae > Pseudoflavonifractor. The sequence continues at coordinate 76,688 of NZ_CALXGI010000004.1, forward strand.
GAAGCTGGAGTACCGCATCACAGACAGCGGCAACAGGGTGACGCTGGACATTCTGGGCGCGGAGCTGTCGGCGGGCTTCCCCGGCACCATTGCAGTGGACAACGACTTTATTGATACAGTCCGCTACGCTCAGCATGGGACGGATCTGTATGATGGCTATGACCATGTAGTCCGGGTGGAGCTGATTCTGGCCGACGGAGTCAGCCGGGAGAAGAACCTGACTGTAGAGCAGCAGGACGACGGCATCCTCATCACCGCATTCCGGGCCCCGGAGGACGAGCCGGTTGTGCCGGATACCCCGGCGGAGAAGCCCACTGACCCGGTGAATCCCTCCAACCCCATCGATCCCGCCCGGCGGACCATTGTCATTGACCCGGGCCACGGCGGCACCAGCAGCGGCGCGGCGTACGAGGGCATCCTGGAGAAGGACCTGACCCTGCCCATCTCCCTGAAGCTGGAGGCTCTTCTGAAGGCGGCGGGGTACAACGTGGTGATGACCCGGTCCACCGACGTCTATGTGGGCCTCTACGAGCGGGCGGATATCGCCAACAGCGTGGACGCGGATATCTTTGTCTCCATTCACGCCAACGCCTTTGACGACCCCTCGGTCAACGGCCTTATCACCTACTACCACCCCTCCAGCGGGCGGGGCAGGCGGCTGGCCCAGGCCATCCAGACGCCCGCCTGCCAGGCCACCGGCGCTAAGGACCGGAGCATTGCCTCGGCAGACTTTGTGGTCCTGCGGGAGACCGACATGTGCGCTGTGCTGGTGGAGACCGGCTTCATGACCAACCACGACGAGCTGATGAAGCTCAACACCAGCTCCTATCAGGACAAGCTGGCCCAGGGCATTGCCCAGGGTATCATCAATTACCTGAACACGCTGGGGTGATATCATCAAAAAGCACCGCCGGACAGCTGTCCGGCGGTGCTTTTTGTGCCGTTACTGTTCTGTCAGCTTCCGGCGGACGGCCTCATTGACGGCCTTGGGGTCGGCCTTGCCCTTGAGCTGGCGCATGACCTGGCCCACCAGGAAGCCGAAGGCCTTCTCCTTGCCGGCGCGGTAGTCGGCCACCGACTTGGGGTTGTCGGCAAAGGCCTTGTCCACAGCGGCCTCCACCAGGCTGCCGTCCTGAATCTGCTCCAGTCCGTGCTCCGCCACATAGGCATCCACGTCGCCGTCGCTGTCGAACACTGCCTCAAACACGGTGACGGCGGTGTTGCGGTTGAGCCTACCCTCCGCCACCAGGGCGATGAGACGGGCCAGAGTGGCGGGGGAGAGGGGCATATCCGCCGCCTCCATGCCCCGGGCGGACAGGGCGCGCAACACCTCGCCCATAATCCAGTTGGACGCCTGTTTGGCAGGGGCGCCCAGGTCAACCACTGCCTCAAAGAAGTCGGACAGCGCCTTCTGGGAGGTGATCATCTCGGTGTCGTAGGCGGGCAGGCCGAACTGGCGCTGATACCGCTCCATTCTGGCCGGGGCCATCTCGGGCTGGGCGGCGAGCAGGCGGTACAGGTACTCCTGGGACAGCTCCACCGGGGGCAGGTCGGGGTCGGGGAAGTAGCGGTAGTCCTGGGCGTTCTCTTTGGAGCGCATGGCGTAGGTGGCGTCCTTGTTCTCATCCCAGCGGCGGGTCTCCTGAACCACCCGCTTGCCCTCCTCCAGCAGCTCAATCTGCCGCCGGCTCTCATACTGGATGGCCCGGGAAATGGCCTTGAAGGAGTTGAGGTTCTTCATCTCAGTGCGGGTGCCCAGCTCCGTGGAGCCTGCGGGGCGTACCGACAGGTTCACGTCGCACCGGAGGGAGCCCTCCTGCATCTTGCAGTCGGACACGCCCAGGTACTGGAGGGTGGAGCGCAGCTGCTCCAGGTAGGCGATGACCTCCTCGGCGGTGCGGAAGTCGGGCTCGGTGACAATCTCGATGAGGGGTACGCCGCAGCGGTTATAGTCGCAGCAGGTCTGGTCGGTCCAGGGGTCGTGGACCAGCTTGCCCGCGTCCTCCTCCATGTGCAGCTCGTGAATACCCACCGTCTTGCCGCCGCCGATGTCCACCCTGCCGTTCCGGGCGATGGGCAGGTAGAGCTGGGAGATCTGATAGGCCTTGGGCAGGTCGGGGTAGAAGTAGTTCTTCCGGTCAAAGCGGCTCTTCTTGGTGATCTCACACCCCAGGGCCAGCCCGGCCTTGACGGCGAACTCCAGCACCTTCTCGTTGAGCACGGGCAGGGCGCCCGGCATGCCGGTGCACACCGGGCAGCAGTGGGTGTTGGGCGCGCCGCCGAAGGCAGTGGTGCAGGAGCAGAAGATTTTGGTGGCTGTGGAGAGCTCCACATGGGTCTCCAGACCGATGACGGTTTCCCAGGTCATATTATTTGACCTCCTTCCCATAGGGGGAACGTCTGTGGTAATCGGTGTCCAGCTGGAAGGCGTGGGCGGCGTTGAGAACGGCCGCCTCACCCAGGGCCGGGCCGATGAGCTGGGCGCCGATAGGTACGCCGCCGTCAAAGCCGCAGGGCATGGACAGGGCAGGCAGACCCGCCAGATTGGCGGGCACGGTGTAGATGTCGCTCAGATACATCTTCAGCGCTTCGCTGAGGCTCTCACCCAGTTTAGGGGCGGTGGTGGGGGAGACAGGGGTGAGCAGCAGGTCGTACTGCTCAAAGGCCCTGTCAAAGGCCTCCTTGATGAGGGCCTTGACCTGGAGGGCTTTTTTGTAGTAGGCGTCGTAGTAGCCGGAGGAGAGGACAAAGGTGCCCAGCAGAATGCGCCGCTTCACCTCGGAGCCGAAGCCCTCGGTGCGGGTGCGGCAGTAGAGGTCGGTCAGGTCCTCGTACTCGGGCGCACGCCAGCCGTACTTCACGCCGTCATACCGGGACAGGTTGCTGCTGGCCTCGGCGCAGGCAATAATATAATAGGTAGGCACCATATATTTCATCAGGGGGAAGGAGAAGGTCTCCACTCTGGCCCCTCTTGCCTCCAGCACGGCGGCAGTGGCCTTGACGGCATCGGCCACCTGGGGCTCCAGACCTTCGCCAAAACACTGGCTGGGCAGGCCGATCTTCATGCCCCGGATGTCCCCGGTCAGCCTGGAGAGCAGGCTCCCCGCGGGCACGTCCAGGGAGGTGGCATCCCGCCTGTCCCTGCCCTGGATGGCGTCCAGCACGGCGGCGCAGTCGGCGGCGGTGCGGGCCAGGGGGCCAATCTGGTCCAGAGAGGAGGCGTAGGCGATGAGGCCGTACCGGCTGACCGAGCCGTAGGTGGGCTTGATGCCGGTGACGCCGCAGAAGGAGGCGGGCTGGCGGATGGAGCCGCCGGTGTCGGAGCCCAGGGCGAACCAGCACGCCCGGGCGGCCACAGCAGCTGCCGCGCCGCCGGAGGAGCCGCCGGGCACCCGGGAAGTGTCCCAGGGGTTGCGGGTGGGGCCGTAGAAGGAGGTCTCGGTGGTGGAGCCCATGGCGAACTCGTCCATGTTCAGCTTGCCCAGGGAGACGGCTCCGGCCTCTGCCATCCGCTCTGTCACGGCGGCATCGTAGGGTGGCGCGAAGTCCCCCAGGATTTTGGAGGCGCAGCAGGTCTTGACGCCCTTGGTGCAGATGTTGTCCTTGATGGCCATGGGCACGCCGTACAGGGGGCTTTTTGCCTCTTTCACCCCGGCCTGGAGGGCCTGGGCGCGGGCCATGGCCTGCTCACCGGCGGCGGTGATAAAGCAGTTGAGGGAGGGCTCCCGCTCCGCCATCGCGTCCAGGGCGGTCTGGGTGGCCTCAGCGATGGACACGTCCCCAGCCCTGATGGCCGCGCCCAGCTCCAGGGCGCTCAGTTCCAGCAGTTCTTTCACAGTAAACCCTCCTTATTCCACAGCCTTGGGCACCCGGAAGGTCTCCTCGTCTCTGTCCGGCGCGCCGGACAGCAGAACCTCCCGGTCTGCCGAGGGGACCACCTCGTCAGCACGGAGCACGTTTTTCAGGGGGAAGGTGTGGCTCATGGGCTCCACGCCGTCGGTGTCCAGGGTGTTGAGGGTGTCCATATAGGTGACGATCTGTTCCAGCTCACCGGCCATTTTGGCCTTCTCCTCCTGGGGGAGGCGGAGCCGGGACAGGGTGGAGACGTAGTCCACCAGCTCTTCGGTAATTTTCATAACAGCAGCATCCTTTCGTCCAATCCCCTCGGAGAGCGGAGGGGGTATCGCGCCGCAGGTGCGTATCTAGGGGGAACTGGTTCCCCCTGGAGGGCGCATATCCTGCCGCAGCGCGGCAGAGATTTTCCGCAGAAAATCGATGCGCCCTTTAAGGTTCCAGCCGGGTGCGGTCCCGGGGGAAGAGGGTGGCCAGGCGCACATTGTCCAGGCCGCACAGCTGCATGGTCAGCCGCTCCAGGCCGATGCCCAGGCCGCCGTGGGGGGGCGCGCCGTACTTGTGGAGCATGAGGTAGGACTCGAACTCTTTGGGGTCCATGCCAAGCCGCTCCATCTTGGCCACCTGCTGGTCGTAGTCGTGAATGCGCTGGCCGCCGGTGGTCACCTCCATGCCCCGGAACAGCAGGTCAAAGGACAGGGTGTACTTGGGGTCCTCCGGGTCGTCCATGGCGTAGAAGGGCCGCTTTTTGGCCGGGTAGTGGGTGACAAAGACCAGGTCGCTGCCCCATACCTCCCTGGCGTACCGGCCGATGGCGTGCTCCTCCTCGGGCTCCAGGTCGTAGGGGTTGCGGATGGCGTAGCCGTACCTCTCCGCCGCCAGCCGTTTGGCCTCGTCAAACCGGACGCAGGGGATATCCTTCATTTCCGGGAGGGTAACACCCAGCCGGGCCAGGTCGCCGGCGTACTCCTCGCTCAGCAGGCGGAAGCAGTACTGGAGGAAGCCGGTCTCCACGGCGATGATGTCGTAGAAGCTGTCGATATACCCCATCTCAAAATCCATGGAGGTGTACTCGTTCAGGTGGCGGGTGGTGCTGTGCTTCTCCGCCCGGAACACGGGGCCCACCTCGAACACCCGCTCAAAGACGGGCACCATGGTCTGCTTGTAGAACTGGGGGGACTGGGTGAGGAAGGCCTTGCGGCCGAAGTAGTCCAGCCGGAAGATGTTGCTGCCGCCTTCCGCCCCGGCGTGGACAATCTTGGGGGTGTGGATTTCGGTAAAGTCTTGGCTCTGGAGGTACTCACGGAAGGCCCGGCAGATGCCTGCCTGGATGCGGAATACACTGCGCTCCCGCAGGCTGCGCAGCACCACAGGGCGGAGGGAGAGCCGGGAATCCAGGGTCAGGTTCAGCTTCCACTTGGAGACAGGCACCGGCGTTGGTGCGGCAGGACGGGAGAGCACCCGCACCGCAGCCGCGGCCAGCTCAGCCCCGCCGGGAGCCCGCTCCTCCGGGCGCACCGTGCCCAGCACCTCCACGGCGCACTCCTCGGTGACGCCGTCCAGCTCCACCTCCGGCGGGCACACGCACTGGAGCACCCCGTCTCCCTTGCGCAGGAGCAGGAAGGTGAGGCCGCCCATGTCCCGCAGGGCATGGACCATACCACGGACGGAGACGGCCTGATTGGCCAGGGCACCTCCGATAATGTCGTCTATGGCGGGCTGCTTGACTGGGGTAAGAGCTGTCGCTGTGATCATGACCGTTCACATCCTTTTGAAAGAGTAAAAAAATTCCACCACAAAAAACGAAAAAAGCCCCGAGACTGCCAAAGCAGTTTCGGGGCGAAACATACCTGTTCCGCGGTACCACCCAAAGTTGCGGCGTCCTCATTGACGCGACCTCTTATACTCCTTAACGCGGAGGGGGACGGGCGAACCTACCCCTCCGGCTGGAGGCTCGGCACGCCGGCTCAAAAGTGTTGCGCCGTCTCTTCTCTCCGGGGCGGGCTCTCAGTCGGTGGCCCGCGTTCTCTGTCGGATGCCCGAGGGGCGGTCTTTCTCGTTGCCTTTGTGATGTTGGAGGCATTATACGCCCGCAGAAGGACATTTGTCAACGGTTATTTTTCTTCAATATTTTTCCATGAAAGAAAAAAGGTGATCTTTGCCGATGGAATGTGCTATAATGAACAGAATTGAATCAGCTGCCGCAGGGGCTGTCCGGCCCCCTGGCGCTGAGCACACCCAAAGGAGAGAACCCAGCCATGAAAATTATTGACATTCTCAGCCAGGACAAGGTCACCCTGTCCTTCGAGGTATTCCCGCCCAAGACCAGCGACTCCTACGAGTCTGTGGCAAAGGCCACGCAGGAGATTGCGGCCCTCAAGCCCGACTTCATGAGCGTGACCTACGGAGCCGGCGGCGGCACCAGCGACTACACCGTGGGCATTGCCGCGGGCATCCGGGACAAGTACGGCGTGGAGCCTCTGGCCCACCTGACCTGCGCCTCCTCCACCCGGGAGCGCGTCCAGCAGGTGCTGAGCAAGCTGAAGGCGAGCGGCATCAGCAATGTGCTGGCCCTGCGGGGAGACATCCCGGAAGGGGGCGCTCCGGCCCATGACTACCACCACGCCGCCGAGCTGGTGCGGGAGATCAAGGCCAGCGGCGACTTCTGTGTGGGCGGCGCCTGCTACCCCGAGGGCCACCCCGAGTCCCCCAACAAGGCCAGCGACATCGACTATCTGAAGGCCAAGGTGGAGGCGGGCTGTGAGTTCCTCACCACCCAGATGTTCTTTGACAACAACATCCTCTACAATTTCCTCTACCGCATCCGGGAGAAGGGAATCACCGTCCCCGTGGTGGCGGGCATCATGCCGGTGACCAACGGCAAGCAGATTGCCCGCATCTGCAAGCTGTCCGGCACCTATCTGCCCGAAAAATTCAAGGCCATTGTGGACAAATTCGGAGACAACCCTGCCGCCATGCGCCAGGCCGGCGTGGCCTACGCCGCCGGACAGATCATCGACCTCATCGCCAACGGCGTCAACCACATTCACATCTACTCCATGAACAAGCCGGAGATTGCCGCTGGCATTCAGGAGAGCCTGTCGGAGGTCCTGAAGTGATCCTGGAGGCGGACTACGGCGAGATCTGCCGGTACCTGGGCTACCGGAGGGACACACCCCCGGACAGCGCCATGGAGCAGACCATCCGTGCCTGCGCCCGGCGGCTGGAGCAGGCGGTCACCCCCCGGTGGGTGAGCCGGGAATTCCCCCTCACCCGCCTGCCCGACGGGACGTTGGAGCTGGGGGAGGTCCGGGTGGAGAGCAAGAGCCTGTCCCGCAACCTGAAGGGCTGCGAGCGGGTGATTTTCTTCGCCGCCACCCTGGGGGTGGAGGCCGACCGGCTCATCGCGAGAGCCGCCGCCGTGCGGATGAGCGAGGCGGTGATCCTCCAGGCCGCGGCGGCCTCCCTCATCGAGGTGTGCTGCGACGAGGCCTGTGAGGAGCTGCGCGTCAAAGCGGAGGAGGAGGGCTGGTATCTCCGGCCCCGGTTCAGCCCCGGCTACGGGGACTTCTCCATCGCCCACCAGCGGGATATCACAGCTTTGCTCCAGACCCCGGCCAGAATCGGACTGACGGTGACGGAGCAGATGCTGCTGGCCCCCATGAAGTCGGTCACCGCGGTGATCGGCATGTCCCGCCAGGCGGCGCCCTGTCACCGGCAGGGCTGCGAGGCCTGCGGCAAGACCGACTGCGCCTTTCGCAGATAACAGGAGGAACCTATGAGTTTTTTGGAGAAACTGGGGCGTGAGCGCCTCTTTTTTGACGGCGGCACCGGCACCTTGCTTCAGGCCCAGGGCCTGAAGGGGGGCGAGCTGCCCGAGACCTGGAACCTGCGCTACCCCGAGCGGATTCAGGCCGTGCACAAGGCCTATCTGGAGGCGGGAAGCCACGTCATCTGCACCAACACCTTTGGGGCCAACGCCCTGAAGTTCCCCGACGGCGGGGAGTGGGATCTGGACGAGATTGTCCGGGCCGCTATGGACAATGCCAAGAAGGCCAGAGCGGAGACGGGCCGGGAGGCCGACGCCTACATCGCTCTGGATCTGGGCCCCACCGGGCGGCTGCTGCGGCCCATGGGGGACCTGGACTTTGAGGACGCGGTAGCGCTGTTTGCCCGGGTGGTCCGGGTGGGCGCTGCGGCAGGTGCCGACCTGGTGCTCATCGAGACCATGAGCGACGGCTACGAGGCCAAGGCGGCTGTGCTGGCGGCCAAGGAGAACAGCGACCTGCCCGTGGTGGTGACCACGGTGTACGACGAGAACGGCAAGATGCTCACCGGCGGCACCATCGCCTCCACCGTGGCCCTGCTGGAGGGCCTGCGGGTGGACGCCCTGGGCGTCAACTGCGGCATGGGCCCGGAGCAGATGCTCCCTCTGGCTGAGGAGCTGGTGAGGCTGTCCTCTGTGCCCGTGGTGGTCAACCCCAATGCCGGCCTGCCCCGGCGGGAGGGGGACAGGACTGTGTTCGACGTGGACCCGGAGCGGTTCGCCGCTGTCATGGAGCGCATCGCCAAGCTGGGCGTGTGGGGCCTGGGCGGCTGCTGCGGCACCACCCCCGACCATATCCGCGCCCTTACCGCCGCCTGCCGGGACATTCCCGTCACCCCGCCGCAGCGTAAGGGGCGGACCGTGGTGTCCTCCTTCTCCCAGGCGGTGGAGATTGGCCCTATGCCCGTCATCATCGGTGAGCGCATCAACCCCACCGGCAAGAAGCGCTTCAAGGAGGCCCTGCGCAGCCACGACCTGGAGTATATTCTGAATGAAGGCTTTGCCCAGGAGGAGGCGGGGGCCCACATTCTGGACGTAAACGTGGGCCTGCCCGAGATTGACGAGCCCGCCATGCTGGAGGAGGCGGTGTGCGCCCTCCAGAGCGTCATCTCCCTGCCCCTGCAGATTGACACCTCTGACACCGAGGCCATGGCCCGCGCCATGCGCCGCTACAACGGCAAGCCCATGATCAACTCGGTCAGCGGCAAGGCGGAGAGCATGGCGGCGGTGTTCCCCCTGGTGCGCAGGTACGGCGGCGTGGTGGTGGGCCTTGCCCTGGACGAGGGCGGCATCCCCGACACCGCCGAGGGCCGCCTGGCGGTGGCCCGGAAGATTTACAGCACCGCCGCTGAGTACGGCATCCCCCCGGAGGACATCGTGATCGACGGCCTGACACTCACTGTCTCCTCTGAGCCCAAGGCGGCTGTGGTCACCCTGGAGACCCTCCGGCGGGTGCGGGACGAGCTGGGCGGCCACACCATCCTGGGCGTGTCCAACGTGTCCTTCGGTCTGCCCCGGCGGGACATCATCAACGCCAATTTCTTCGCCATGGCCCTGGAGGCCGGGCTGTCCTGCGCCATCATCAACCCTCTGGCCGAGGGCATGATGGGGGCCTGGCGGTCCTACTGCGCCCTGGCCGGGCTGGACAGCCAGTGCAGCGGCTATATCGGGGCGTACAGCGGTCAGACTGCCGCTCCTGCCGCCCCCGCTTCCGGGACGGAGCTGTCTCTGGAGGAGTGTGTGATGCGGGGCATGCAGGAGGGCGCGGCCCAGGCCGCCCGTGGGGCGCTGGACAAGGGCGCACAGCCCCTGGAGCTGGTCAACAGCGCCCTCATCCCCGCTCTGGACAGGGTGGGCCAGGACTTTGAGAAAAAGATCCTCTTCCTGCCCCAGCTGCTTATGAGCGCCGAGGCGGCAAAGGCCGCCTTCGAGGTGGTCAAAGCCGCCATGGCCAGTGAGCCCCAGGAGAAGCAGGGCAAGGTGGTGCTGGCCACCGTCAAGGGGGACATCCACGATATCGGCAAGAACATCGTCAAGGTCCTGCTGGAGAACTACGGCTTTGAGGTGGTGGACCTGGGCAAGGACGTGGCCCCGGAGAAGATTGTGGCGGCGGCCGCTGCCCCTGATATCCGGCTGGTGGGTTTGAGCGCCCTTATGACCACCACGGTGGTCAGTATGGAGGAGACCATCAAGGCCCTGCGGGAGAGCGGCAGCGGCGTCAGGGTGGTGGTGGGCGGCGCGGTGCTCACAGAGGAGTATGCCGGCAGCATCGGCGCCGACTGCTACGCCAGGGACGCCATGGCCACCGTCCGCTACGCCAGGGAAGTATACGGAACAGAGAATGGGGAGGAGAAGGCATGAAGAACTGGGAAGCCCTCAGGGCCGAGTGTATGGCCTGCCGGAAGTGCGCCCTTGCCGAGACCCGGAACAACGTGGTGTTCGGCTCAGGCAACCCCAACGCCGAGGTCATGTTCATCGGCGAAGGTCCCGGCGAGCAGGAGGACCTGAAGGGAGAGGCCTTTGTGGGACGGGCGGGCAAGCTGCTGGACGACATGCTGGAGATCATCGACCTGGACCGGAGCAAAATCTATATCACCAACATGGTCAAATGCCGTCCCCCTCAGAACCGGGACCCCCTCAACGTGGAGCAGGAGGCCTGCATCGGCTATCTGCGCAACCAGGTGGCTGTCATCCGGCCCAGGATTATCGTCTGTCTGGGCCGGATCGCCGCCATGAAGCTGATCAAAGAGGACTTCAAAATCACCAGGGAGCACGGCCAGTGGGTGGAGAAGGCGGGCGTGCACATGACCGCCATGTACCACCCGGCGGCCCTCCTGCGCAACCCGGGCTGGCGTCCCGCCGCCTTTGAGGACCTGAAGTCTCTCCAGGCTAAAATCAAGGAAATATGCACCAGAACCTATTGAGTGATAAGAAAAATTCTCCTGCTGTCCCTTGGGACAGCAGGAGAATTTTTTCTATATAAGCAAATAAATCCTGGAAAAGGATTGACAATCATATCCAGCACGGATACAATACAATGATTTAGATTCCAAGTCTGAATGGTCGGTTGGGGAAAAGAAAGGAGAAGGTATATGTACCACTATTTGGACGACAGGGAATTTGAGCACAGAATGCGGGGCATGGCGGGAGAAATCATGCAGAGCCTGTGCCATCGCTTGAAGGTCGAGTATGACATTGGGGCAATTCCCAAGCTGGTGGGCAGCGGCAGGAGCAATATCATCTTGCAGAACGCTGACGAGCCGGTGGATTTGGACTACAATCTGGAAATTCTCAGATACCAGGACATCAATAACGGCCGGGAACTCAAGGAGGGCGTCAGAAAGGCGTTCAATGAGGTGCTGAATGAACATAGATTCGGTGACTGCCAGGACTCCACCTCCTGCCTGGCAAGCCCAAGGATATATTTTACGAGAGGGAACAAAACGGAATTTTCCATTGATGTGTGTATCACAAGACGGGATGAAGCGGACTGCTACCACAGGCTGATCCATGAAAAAACAGGGATCGCCGCTTACGATCGGTATTACTGGAATATTGTACGGAACTCAGCGGGACTCAGGAAAAAGGAAGACTACATTAAGGAACACGGAAAATGGATGCAGCTGCGCGAGGAGTATCTGAAAATCAAAAACGAATACCTGCGCCGCAGCAGCCATACTGTCTGTCCGGGAAATACGTATGTGAACCTTCCGTCCTTTGTCTGCTATATTGAGGCCGTAAACAATGTGTGTAATCAGCTAAATCAGCAGATAAGACTGCAGAGCGTATGTTCATGGCAGCAGCTTCAAAGCGGATTCCGCATCATGCTTTGACAGCGGAGACGCAAGAGAAAGGAGAATGGTATTCCATGGAAAAGCATTTCTTTGACTATGACGACGGGGACTTTGCATACGCCATCTCAGACCGCATGGCAATTGATTCCGATGGGGACCTGCTGATGCGGATGGACGACCACATGGCAATGGACCTGGACTCAGGAGAGCTGCATATGATTTCAGACTGGTCCCGTGAGGAAGAGAAATGAAGTGAAAAAGAACAAAATCCGCCCGCTGTCCCTGGACAGCGGGCGGATTTTTATCAGGCGCTTGTACGGGCGCGCTTCTTGGCCTGGAAGGACTTGATGACCTTCAGGCGGGTGAACTCCTCCCGCTCCTTCTCTTCCAGCGCTTCGGTGATGAAGCGGATGGTGCTGTTGAAGCCGGGAATGACGATGTTCTTCAGGGCGTTGGCCCGCTTCTGTGTTTTCTTGATGGCGTTGGCCAGGCGGTAGATGGAGGTCTCCACCTCCGCCAGCTGGCGCACCAGCTCCTTTACCTGGTGGAACTTGAGGTAGCACTCGTCCAGTTCAGAGCTGGTGGAGGCAAAGCCGTACTCCGGCCGGACCGGGGCGGACCGGTCGGGGATATGGGGCAGCTCCACGCCCATAACCGAGCGGTACTGCACCTCCAGACTTTCGTCCACGTCCACGGCCTCGGCGATACGGTCGCAGATGCCCAGCTTGATGTTGGCGGTCTGAAGGGAGGCGTAGGCCTCCGTAAAGACGGTGTCAATCTGGTCCTGGACCTGTTTGGCGGTCTCCATCAGGGACATCATCTCCCGGATGAGGATGTTCCGCTTCCGGTCCATCAGCTCATAGCCCGTCTGAGCCAGGGCCCGGGAGCGCTTGGTGGCCATCAGGTTGCCTTTGGTTGGTAGGACAGCAGCCATTTACGGGCCTCCTCTCAGATTAGTTGAGCTTCCCGTCTCCGCCAGCGGATTCGGGGTTCAGAATGGTCTTGTAAGCGCCCTCCACATAGTGGGCCTCGATGGTGGCGCTGCTCATACGGTCCAGCTCGCTCTTGGGCAGGATGCTCAGCAGCTTCCAGCCCAGGTCCAGAGTCTGATCAATAGTCCGGTTGTCACCCATGTCCTGGTTGATGAACAGGGCCTCAAAGGCTTTGCCGAACTCCAGGTATTTCTTGTCGATGTCGGACAGCTCATCCTCACCGATGACGCTGGCCAGGCTCCGGGCGTCCTGCACCTTGGAGTAGGAGGCGAAGAGCTGATTGGACACATCGGGGTGGTCGTCCCGGGTGAAGCCCTTGCCAATGCCGTCCTTCATCAGACGGGAAAGGGAGGGCAGAATGGAGATGGGGGGATAGATGCCCTTCTGGTCCATGTCGCGGTCCAGCACGATCTGCCCCTCGGTGATGTAGCCGGTCAGGTCGGGGATGGGGTGGGTAATATCGTCGTTGGGCATGGTCAGAACGGGCACCTGAGTTACGGAGCCGGGGCGGCCCTTGATCATGCCGGCACGCTCGTAAAGGGAAGCCAGGTCGGAGTACAGGTAGGAGGGGAAGCCCTTACGGGAGGGAATCTCGCCCTTGGAGGAGGAGAACTCACGGACAGCCTCGCAGTAGGAGGTCATATCGGTCATGATGACCAGCACGTGGTAGCCAAGGTCAAAGGCCAGATACTCAGCGGCGGTGAGGGCGCAGCGGGGGGTCAGGATGCGCTCGATGATGGGGTCGGAGGCCAGGTTCATGAACATGACCACCCGCTGGAGGGCGCCGGCCTCCTCAAAGTTGCGGCGGAAGAACTCGGCGGTATCGTTCTTGACGCCCATGGCGGCGAACACGATGGCAAACTCGCCGTCCTGATCGGCGACCCGGGCCTGGCGGACGATCTGGGCCGCCAGCTCGTTGTGCTTCATACCGGCGCCGGAGAAGATAGGCAGCTTCTGGCCCCGGATCAGCGTAGAGCAGCCGTCAATGGCGGAGATGCCAGTGTAGATACAGGAACGGGGATACTGGCGGGAAACCGGGTTGATGGCAGAGCCGTTGATGTTCCGGCGCTGCTCGGGGTAGAGCTCGCCCAGGCCGTCAATGGGCCGGCCGGCGCCGTCAAAGATACGGCCCAGCATCTCATGGGAGAGGGCGATATCCATGGGCTTGCCGGTAAAGTGGGTGCGGGCATTTTCCAGGGAGATACCCTTGGTGCCCTCAAAGACCTGGAGGATGGCCTTGTCGCCGTCAACCGTGATGACACGGCCGTAGCGGCGCTCGCCGTTCTCCAGGGTGATTTCGGCCATCTCGTCGTAGGCCACGTCCTCAACGCCCTGAAGGGCAATCAGAGAACCGGACAGCTCGGACAGGCCGATATATTCCATGCGCATAAAATCACCTCAAAAATCTCATCTCAGCGGTTGGCTTTGTCCACCTTGTCCAGAGCTTCGTCCACCTGCTTCTCATAGTCGGCGAACTTCTCCATCTGGTCGTTGGTGACCTCGTACTTGATCTTGGCCAGGGTTTCGAAAATGCCGGTGGCCTTGAGCTGAGAGAGGGGGATGGAGCGGGCGATGAGGGTCTTGGCGCCGTTGTACAGGCGCAGAATGACCTGCATCATCTTCAGCTGCTTCTCCAGGGGGACGTAAGTATCGATGGCGTTATAGGAGTTCTGCTGCAGGAAGCCTACGCGGATGAGCTTGGCGGTCTCAATGACCAGCTTCTGGTCCTCGGGCAGCACGTCCGCGCCGATCAGCTTGACGATCTCCATCAGCGAGGCCTCTTCCTGAAGGAGGTTGGCGATCTTGTTGCGGCAGGGGACAAAGTCGGTGCCCACGTTGGCGTCATACCAGGGCTTCAGGTCGGTGGTGTACTCCGAGTAGGAGGTCAGCCAGTTGATGGAGGGGAAGTGACGGGCATAGGCCAGAGCGCGGTCCAGGCCCCAGAAGGTACGGACATAGCGCTTGGTGTTCTGGGTGACGGGCTCGGAAAAGTCGCCGCCCTGGGGGGAGACGGCGCCGATAACGGTGACGCTGCCCTCCTTGCCCTCCAGGGTCTTTACATAGCCGGCGCGCTCGTAGAACTCGGCCAGACGGGAGGCCAGATAAGCGGGGAAGCCTTCCTCGGCGGGCATCTCCTCCAGACGGCCGGAGATCTCACGCAGAGCCTCAGCCCAGCGGGAGGTGGAGTCGGCCATCAGGGCCACATGGTAGCCCATGTCGCGGTAGTACTCGGCGATGGTCATGCCGGTGTAAACGGAGGCCTCACGGGCGGCCACAGGCATGTTGGAGGTGTTGGCAATCAGAATAGTGCGGTTCATCAGGGGCTGGTGGCTCTTGGGGTCCAGCAGCTCGGAGAACTCCTCCAGGGCCTGGGTCATCTCGTTGCCGCGCTCGCCGCAGCCCAGATAGACAATAATGTCGGCGTCAGACCACTTGGCCAGCTGGTGCTGGGTCATGGTCTTTCCGGCGCCGAAGGGGCCGGGGATGGCGGCGGCGCCGCCCTTGCCGATGGGGAAGAGGGTGTCGATAATCCGCTGACCGGTGATCAGGGGGCGGGAAATGGGCAGACGCTCGGCCATGGGCCGGGGGGTGCGGATACGGCAGTCCTGAGACAGGCAGAGCTTGTGCACCTTGCCGTACAGGTCGGTGACCTCCACCAGAACCTGGTTGACGTTGTAGCTGCCGCTGGGGAGGGCACGGGTCACCTTGCCCTCCACGCCGGCGGGGGCCAGGCAGCGGTGCTGGATGAGGGAGGTCTCCTGGCAGTAGGCGTACTGAGTGCCGGGGCGGATGGTGTCGCCCACCTTAACGGTGACGGTGGCGTCCCACAGCTTCTCCTCGTCCAGGGCGGAGATGTTGATGCCGCGGGTAATGAAGGGGCCGGCCTTCTCCTGAATTACGTTCAGGGGGCGGGCAATGCCGTCGAAGATATTGCTCAGCAGTCCGGGGCCCAGCTTGACGGACATAGGCGCGCCGGTGGTAGTGACGGGCTGACCGGGGGCCAGACCGGCGGTGTCCTCGTAGACCTGCACGGTGGTCACGCCGCCGCTCACGCCTACGACCTCGCCAATCAGACCCTCATTACCCACGTGCACCATGTCCATCATGGCCAGACCCTGGCCGCCGACGACGGTGACAACAGGGCCGTTGACGCCCTTGATAACATATTGGCTCATAGTATCATCCTCACAACAAACAGGTAATCAGGGACCGGGGACGCGGTCTTACTCCTCGGTCAGATCGTCGGACAGGGACAGGCCGAAAATCTCGGCAAAGTGTCCGTTCAGCTCGGCCATGGCGGTGCCGAAGGTGGCGTCCACCCGGCGGCCCAGGGAGGGGGACACGGCGGTCAGGCCGCCCAGCAGGACGGCGGGGTCGGCCTGAAACGTCACTTTGACCTTGCCCAGAGCGGCGGCAATGGCGTCGGACTGGTCCATATCCTCGGCACGCAGGTGGATGACAATGTCATCGGCGTGCTTCAGAGTATCCACGGCTTGGCAGGCCACCTCGGTCAGCCGCTTGCGGTATTCGGGGGTGGCGCTGTACGCGACGATGCGGTCCCGCACCGCCTCAAAGACCTCTTTTGCAATGGCCTCACGGCGGAGATAGAGGGCCTTTTTGTTGTCCAGCATGTGGCGGGAGACCTTGCGGCCCTCCTCGCTGCGGATGCGGGACACCTCGGTGCGGATATAATGGTAAGTCTCCGCCAGGATTTTGTCCTCGGCGGCGGAGTAGGAATTATCGTGCTGGGTCTTGACTTCGCTGAGGAGCCGGTCGGTCTCAGCGGTGGCCTCAGCCAGAAGCGTGGACGTAAAGTGGTCCAGCTTTTTGTTCAGTTCAGACATGAGAGAAAACCTCCTTTGGTTACAAAGAGGAGGACACAGGTCAAAGTTTGACCCCGATGGCCTCACGGATATAACGGGTGATGGAGTCGGAGGCACGGCCGGTGCTGTGACGGTCCGGAATTTCTACCACCAGAGGGATATGGCAGCTCATTTTCAGGGGCTCCAGCAGGTCGGAGCACTTGGACGCCAGGTTCTCCGTCACCAGGAGGACGGCGATGTCAGGATCTTCCGCAGCGGCCTGAATGGCCTTGCGGGCCTCGGGAACCTCCCGGACCACCACGCCCTCGATACCCGCCAGACGCAGGCCCACCTGGGTATCGGTGCTGTCAGTGATAACAAAATACTTCATATAGACCTCCATGCGCCTTTCGGCGCGCAGTCAGGAATAAAACCTCCGGCGGATGGAGGACCCCGCCGCTGTCCGCCCGGGGGCAGACAGCGGCGGAAGCCGGGCCAGAGAGACTGTGCCGGCTCCCGCGCAGGGGAGGTTTTGGCCGGCGCCGCCCATCGGGACGGGCCGGCCAGGGGGAACAGTCGCCTGTCGTATTAGGTGAACAGGAGGAGCAGGGCCACAATCAGGCCGTACAGGGCGACGCCTTCAGCCAGGCCGACGAAGATCAGAGCCTTACCAAAGGCCTTGTCGTTCTCGGAGATGGCGCCCAGAGCGGCGGAGGCGGAGGAAGCCACGGCGATACCGCCGCCGATGCCGGACAGACCCACGGCCAGAGCGGCGCCGATGTACTTCAGGCCCATCATGATGCCGTTGGCAGAGGCGGTAGCGGCCTCAACGGACACGTCGGCAGCGCCGGCGGCGCCGCCGATACCCACCACGGTGCACAGCACCAGGCAGCCGAAGAAGGAACAGACATTGGCCATCAGGGCGTTCTTGGCGCGCTTGCCGGTGTACTTGCGCACGCCAATCAGGAACAGGGGGCAGAAAACGGCAAAGGTAGCCAGAAGAAGAACCACGTATTTCATTGTTATTGACCTCCTAAAATCACTTGGAACCTATATTCAGCCCGTTGGGCAGAATAAAAGATGCTGATTATCCCGAAAACGGCGCTCAAGCCGCGCTGCGGGATGCGTAGTCGATGATCTTGGGCTCATAGGCCACGCCGCCGTCGTCATAGAAGCGGCCGAACAGCTCATAGAACTCAAGACGGAGCACCTGAATGCCCACCAGCAGGCCCTCAAAGCCCATGACGAACAGGTTGCCCAGGACCATGACGATAATGCCGCCCGGGCTGGCCAGGCCGCCGGCCATGTTGGCCAGCATTTGGACCACCAGCATCAATCCCACGTGGGTGATGGCGTAGGCGCCTACACGCATGAAGGACAGGGTGTTGGTGAGGAAGGACAGGCAGGTTTCAAACAGCTCAAAGAAGCCGGTGACAATCAGACCGCCGATTTTGATCTCCTTCCACTCAGGATTGCCCTCCAGCATAAGGGAGAGAGGCTCCTTGAAGAGGATGACCACCAGGGGCAGCACGATGACGGGCAGGACATAGGCGGGAACGAACAGGTTCACACCGAAGAGCAGGGTGGATACGGCAGCGCCGATGAGGCCCAGGTAGAACACCATGCCGGCCACGCCGTTGGGCCCGAAGAGAATCTTCTCGAAATTGTGCTGGCGGATGCCGTTGATGATGTTGAGCACCATGACAAAGGCCAGCATAATCACACCCAGGACAATGGACATGACCAGCAGCAGCAGAACGTTGCTGACCTCGCCCATACCGGAGAGAACGCTCTCCTCCATAATCTTAAAGCCGGGGAGAATTTCTTCCAGGCCGAATACGCTGCCGTAAATGCAGCCGAATATGGCGCCGGACAGGCCGCAGCAGGTGATGATATTGCCCAGCCACATCTTCTTCCACTTGGCCAGCACAAAGCCGATCACAGCCAGACACAGCCCCTGGCCCAGGTCACCGAACATAATGCCGAAGAACAGGCAGTAGGTGATGGCCATAAAGACGGAGGGGTCAATCTCGTTATAGGCGGGCAGACCGTACATCTCCAGGAAGGGCTGGAAGACCCGGCCCAGGAAGGAGTTCTTCAGTTTGGTGGGAGGGGTCATGTCGGGCAGATCACCCGCATTGTCCACCACACAGGAGAGCCGGTCAAACTTGTTCAGCTTGGTCTGAATCTCCTCAAGCTTGTCGCTGGGCACCCAGCCCATGAGGTAAAAGGTCTCGCGGGAGTGGGCGGCGAAGCGGCGCATGTCGTAGGCGTCGTTCATGTAGCGCAGGTAGCAGTAGTCGGCCAGCAGCCGGTCGTGCTCGGCAGGCTTGAGGCCGAAGATGTCCTGCTTGGCCTGCTCGGCGGCCTTCTCCGCGGCCTCTGCCTCGGCGGTCAGCTCGATAATAGCCTGATCGGCGGAGCCGCGGGCGTGGGCATCGATGTGAAGCCGGACAAAGTGGAGGGAGTTGAAGAGGGCGTCCACCTTTTCGTGGGCGGCCTTGGTGGTGAAATACACGCCGTAGACCAGCTTGGACTCAATGCTGGTGGGGAAGAAGAGGATGTTGTCGTCCTCGTTGAGGGCCTGCTGGAAACTGTCGTAGGTCTCACGGGGCAGGTAACCAAACCGGAACCGGGAGAAGTCCAGGTTCCAGAGGTCCTCAAGGTTGGCGGCGACGCCCTTCAGCTTCTGCAGCTGGAGCACCAGGTTGCGGTCGTTCTTGGCCTCCTGAAGGAGGTCCTCACGCTTCTGGGTCAGATCGTTGACTCGCTTCTCCAGGGTGTCGAAGTAGTCGGCAAAGTTGGCGGGGTCATCCCCCAGAGCGGACTCAAAGGGCTCATACTCCAGGGGGATACCGGCCTCGTCCGCCACCTGTTCGGCCCGGCGGAGGAGGGTGGTATAGGGGTTATTCAGCTCAAAGGGACGAAGCCCTTTGACATCCTTCATGGTCTGAAGGGTGTTTTCCGGGTGGAACTCCTGATTGATGACGCACTCACGCACCACTGTGTCAAACTGATCCAGGGGTCCCGCAATGGTGAGTAACTTCATCGGGATGACTGACAAACAGACCATCTCCCTTTTCTTTCAGACTTTACGGGTGGGGGGCTATTCGCCTACAAGACGGGCGAAGTCCTCATCGTAATGGGCACCATATTTGACTGACTCAATGACGTTCACCAGAGCCTTCAGTTCGGTGGACTTCACATTCAGGTAGGAAACAGCAGTGTAGATGGAGGGCGGGCCGGAGACCAGCTGCCGTTTATTAAAGGTATAGAAGGAACGGCGGTAGCAGTCCTCCACACTGGCTACGTCCTGAGCGGTAAAGCGCCCGGCATAAGGGGTATCCTGCAGTACTGCGAATACCTGAGAGACGTCGGAAGCGTCGCACATGGCCTTGATTTTCTCCGGCTTGAGCTTGTAATTCATGGGGAAAAGGGCCGAGTAGTACTGGTCATCGCCGGGGAAGTAGGCCTTAAGCCGGAGAATATGGATAATGTTGAGCAGGTCCACCCGTTCTCCCATGCCCCGCAGCAGCAGCGACTTGGTCTCGCCGGTGTAGGACTTATAGATAATGCGGTAGATATAGGAGAAGTAGGTGGAGCGGAGGAGAGCCTCCGTGGTGGTGTAATCGGGCAGCACGTCCGGGTTGTCAGGCCGGATGTGGAGGAGAGGCTCGTAATAGATGCTGCCCTGAACCGCAGCGAGAAGTCCGTTGTAGTCCTTACAGGCGATGAGAGCCTTCCGATTTACCTTGAAGGGCAGGTTGGGCATGGCGAGAACGCCGTCCCGGACCCGTCCGTGGGACTTGAGGCGGCGCAGGGTGGCCAGGATGGCCAGCAGCTCCGCCTGCCGCAGGGGAAATGCCACCAGATTCTTGTCAGGACGGGGGACAAAGTGGTTAAGTCCCTCGTACTCCCGCCAGATCTGAAGGCGAAGGGCATCCTCCAGCTCCATGCGGCCAACGTAGCCGGAGGAATTCATGGCGGACAGAGCGGCGGATACCGCAGCGGACCAGCCGGGCTGACCGCGGAGATAATCCAGGATGCTCTGCTCGCTGGACAGACCCGCCATGTGCTCAAAGTCAGAAAAACGAAGGCGCTTGCCGTACAGCGCCTTTACCTTGGCGGCAAGGGCACCGTATCGCATATAGCTGTCGATCATGTCACGACCACTCCTTTCTGCGCCCATAGGATAGAGGTGCCGGGCGCATCAGGACTGGCCGCCCACAATTCTGAGAAAGAGCGTGTCCACCCACTGGTCTTTGTTTTGCTGATAGGCCTGCTCCACTTTGTCCATGGCGTCCTTGAGACGCTTGTCCAGCTTTGCAATATCCTCCTCAGCGCCCTTCCGCTCGGCTTTTTCCACCGCTTCAATCCGGTGCTTGGCGCGGGCGAAATAGTCCTCCCGCATCTGGGAGATATCCCGCTTCAGGTCGGAGTCCAGAGACTGCTGCTTTTCCTGGGCCTCGCGGGCAATCTCCTGGGCGGTGTGCTCTGCGGCAATGATTCTGTTAACCAGCTCAATGTATTCCGTTTCCATACTGTATTGTCACCTCCGGGTGCGTTTCCCAAGTGGTACAGAAAACGCGCAAATAATTAGCTATGCATCAATTACACCTCATCATAGCACTTTGCATCAGGAATTTCCACTGGAAAATAGACAAAATTTTAAGCTCCGCAGCGCGAAGTATTCTGTCATTCGGCAAATAGGGAGACGCGGGAAAAGAAATGGTTGGACAAGCTGGAAAATGTGTGAAAAAGCTCTGCGGAAGGGCGTTTTGCCTCTCAACAGCACAGGCTGGAGGGGCGGTTCAACACGGGATAAAGATTTGGAGCGGCAGAGGATAAAACATATCCTTTCAGGGGGGAACGGCAGAAGAAAAAGCGCTGCTGCCCCTTGCGGCTTTGTTCCCGGCGCATTATAATAGGAATATTAAGCGGAGAACGGCTCCGTGCCCGCCGCCGGATGGCAGGCGAAACACAACGACAGGAGGAGATCTGCATGACAAAGCTGCTCCAGCTCTTGGAAGAGGACTGCACCCTTACCCATGAGCAGCTGGCCGCGATGGCAAATATGACGGTGGAGGAAGTGGATGCCGCCATTAAGAAATATGAAGAGGACAAGGTCATCCTGGGCTACCAGGCCATTGTGGACTGGAACACCACGGACCGGGAGGATGTAACCGCCCTCATCGAGGTGAAGGTCATCCCCCAGCGGGAAGAGGGCTTTGACCGCATCGCCGAGCGCATCTATCAGTATGATGAGGTGGAGGCTCTGTACCTGATGAGCGGCGCCTTTGACTTCACTGTGATTATCTCGGGCCGAACCCTGCGGGAGGTGGCCTCTTTTGTCAGCGACCGTCTGGCCCCGCTGGAGGGGGTTACCAGCACGGCCACCCACTTCATTCTGAAAAAATACAAAGAGAAGCACCTGATCTTTGAGAAGCAGGCGCCGGGAGAAAGGGAGTTTATTTTCGTATGAATTACCAGCAGATCATGTCCCAGCGGATTCAGGAGGTCCAGCCCTCCGGCATCCGCCGGTTCTTCGATATTCTGGAAGAGATGAAGGATGCCATCTCCCTGGGCGTGGGCGAGCCCGACTTCGTCACCCCCTGGCACATTCGGGACGCGGGAATCTACTCCCTGGAGAAGGGACGCACCCGCTATACCTCCAACGCGGGCCTGGCCGAGCTCCGGCGGGAGATTGCCTCCTATCTGGAGCGCCGCTTTGACCTGAAGTACGACTTTGCCAGCCAAATTGTGGTGACCGTGGGCGGCAGCGAGGGCATTGACCTGGCGCTGCGCTGCCTGGTCAATCCGGGAGATGAGGTCATCATCCCCGTGCCCTCCTTTGTGTGCTACGGGCCCCTGACTACCATGGCCGGGGGCACCCCCGTGCTGCTGGAAACCCGGGCGGAGGATGAATTCCGCCTCACGCCTGAGCTGCTGAAGAAGGCCATCACCCCCAGGACCAAGGCCCTGGTGCTGCCCTACCCCAACAACCCCACCGGCGCGGTGATGGAGCGGTCCGACCTGGAGGCCATTGCCGAGGTGCTGCGGGGCACCGACATCATGGTCATCTCCGACGAGATCTACTCCGAGCTGACCTACGGCATGCACCACACCTCCATCGCCAACATCCCCGATATGTATGAGCGCACCATCGTTATCAACGGCTTCTCCAAGAGCCACGCCATGACCGGCTGGCGCATGGGCTACGTCTGCGGCCCCAAGGACATCATCAAGCAGCTGCTCAAGCTCCACCAGTTCGGCATCATGTCCGCCCCCACCGTCAGCCAGTACGCCGCTGTGGAGGCCATGCGCAACGGCGACCGGGACATTGAGCGCATGCGGGAGGAGTACGACGGCCGCCGCCGCTACCTGGTGGAGGGCCTGCGCCGCATCGGCCTGCCCTGCTTTGAGCCCAAGGGCGCCTTCTATGTGTTCCCTGATATCCGCTCCACCGGGCTGAGCTCTGACGACTTCTGTGAGCGGTTCCTGATGGAGGAGAAGGTGGCCGTCATCTCGGGCACCGCTTTCGGCCCCGGCGGCGAAGGCTTCATCCGCTGCTGCTACGCCACCTCCATGAAGGACATCGCCGAG
This sequence comes from uncultured Pseudoflavonifractor sp., assembly GCF_944387805.1. GTDB lineage: Bacteria > Bacillota > Clostridia > Oscillospirales > Oscillospiraceae > Pseudoflavonifractor. The sequence continues at coordinate 99,558 of NZ_CALXGI010000004.1, forward strand.
GCACTGACCCGCATGGACAACTTCCTCACCAACCTGCGCAAGAAGCAGGCCCGCGCCGCCGGGAACTGAGCGCGGCATCTATCAGCCCAGAGAAAGGGGACGCAGAGATGTACATTACCTGCCTGGATATGGAGGGCGTGCTGGTGCCGGAGATCTGGATTGCCTTTGCCGAGGCCAGCGGTATTCCTGAGCTCAAGCGCACCACCCGGGACGAGCCCGACTACGACAAGCTGATGAACTGGCGGCTGGGCGTGCTGAAGGAGCACGGCCTGGGCCTGAAGGAGATTCAGGAGACCATCGCCTCCATCGACCCGCTGCCCGGGGCAAAGGAATTTCTGGACGAGCTGCGCAGCTTCACCCAGGTGATCATCCTCAGCGACACCTTTGAGCAGTTTGCCCAGCCGCTGATGAAGAAGCTGGGCTGGCCCACCCTGTTCTGCAACACCCTGGAGGTGGCTCCCGACGGCATGATCACCGGCTTCAAAATGCGCTGCCCCCAGTCCAAGCTGACCACGGTCAAGGCTCTCCAGTCCATCGGCTACGACACCATCGCCTCGGGCGACAGCTTCAACGACCTGGGCATGATCCAGGCCAGCAAGGCGGGCTTCCTGTTCCGCAGCACGGAGCAGATCAAGGCCGACTATCCCCAGATTCCCGCCTGCGAGGAATTTGGCGATCTGCTTGCAGCCATCCGCAGCGCCATGAACTGACCAGCCGGAACGCCGGCGGAAAGTGAGTGATAGACATGGAGAGATGCTTTGACGGACTGCCCTTTGGTCCGGCTGACATTCTGCTGCCCCAGAACTGTGAATATTCCAAGTGGGCGGTGGCCCCATGCGACCAGTATACCTCCCAGCCGGAGTACTGGCAGCGGGTGGAGGAGTACGTGGGCGCCGCCCCCTCCGCCCTGCGGCTCATCCTGCCTGAGAGCTGCCTGGAGGGCCCGGATGTGGAGACCGATATCATGGACGTGAACAACACCATGACCCGCTACCTGCGGGAGGGACGGTTCCGCACCCTGCCCGACGCCATGATCTACGTGGAGCGGACCCTGCCCGGCGGACGGACCCGCCGGGGGCTGCTGGGCATGGCGGACCTGGAGCAGTACGACTATGAGCCGGGCTCCGGCGCCCTGATTCGGGGGACGGAGGGCACTGTGCTCAGCCGTATTCCGCCTCGGGTGGCGGTACGGAAAAACGCGCCTATTGAGCTGCCCCATGCCATGCTGCTGGCCGACGACCCGGACTGCACCATTATGGACCCGCTTACCACCGCCAGGGACGAGCTGGAGGTGCTGTACGACTTTGAACTGATGGAGCAGGGGGGACACCTGAAGGGCTGGCTGCTGGGAGACAGGGAGAAGGCCGCCGTGGCCTCCGCCCTCCGTGCGCTGGCTGACCCCGCCGCCTTCCGACTGCGGTACGGCAGGGACAGCGGCGCGCCGCTGCTCTTCGCTGTGGGAGACGGGAACCACTCTCTGGCCACCGCCAAGGAGTGCTACGAGCGGCAGAAGCGGATCACGCCCCCGGAGCGGTGGGCTGCGCTGCCCGCCCGGTATGCCCTGTGCGAGCTGGTCAACCTCCACGACCAGTCCCTGGAGTTCCGCCCCATCCACCGGGTGCTCTTCGGCGTGGACCCGGATGACGTGCTCCGCCAGCTCCTGGCGGCCTTTCCCGGGGCCCACCTGGGGCCGGGGGAGGGACACGCCCTGTCCTTTGTCCACCGGGACGGCGCCGGCGTGGTGACGGTGCCCCATCCCACCTCCCGCCTGCCGGCGGGAACCCTTCAGCCTTTTCTGGACGACTATGTCATCGCCCACCGCTGCCGCATGGACTACATCAATGGAGCCGACGTGGCCCGGGAGCTTGCCGCCCGGCCGGGAAATCTGGCCTTCCTGATGCCCGCTCTGGACAAAAGACGGCTGTTTTCCATCATTCTGCACGACGGTGTGCTGCCCCGAAAGACTTTCTCCATGGGAGAGGCAAATGAGAAGCGCTTCTATCTGGAAGCGCGGAAAATCAGATAAAAGGCACATGGGGCGCGGGCGGCTGCCGTCCGCGCCCTGTGCCGGAGGAGAGCTGTATGGCCACAATGGAAGTGAGCGCCTTTGCCAAGCTGAATCTGACCCTGGACGTGCTGGGAGCCCGGCCGGACGGATACCACGAGCTGCGGATGGTGATGCAGTCCGTATCCCTCCATGATACCATCACTCTGGAGACGGGCACCGGCCGGGGGCTGACGGTAGAGACGGACAAGGAGTTTCTTCCCACTGATGAGCGGAATCTGGCCGCCGCCGCCGCACTCCGGTTCTGCGAGGCCACCGGCACGGACCTGGGGGGGCTGTCCCTGCGGATTGAAAAGCGCATCCCCGTGTGCGCCGGCATGGCCGGCGGCAGCACCGACGCCGCCGCGGTGCTCCGGGCGCTGAATGAGATGACGGGGGCCAATCTGCCGGCGGACCGGCTGGCGGAGATTGGCCAGCGGGTGGGGTCCGACGTGCCCTACTGCGTCCTGGGCGGCACCGCCCTGGCCGAGGGCAGGGGAGAGCGGCTCACCCCGCTGCCCCCGCTGCCGGAGTGCTATGCGGTGCTGTGCAAGCCGCCGTTTCCGGTGTCCACCCCTGAGCTCTTCGGCCGCATCGACAGCGTAAAGCTCCGCTGCCGCCCCGACACGGCGGGCATGCTGGAGGCCCTGGAGCACAGGGATCTGGAGGGGGTGGCCCGGCGGCTCTACAACGTGTTTGAGGACGTGCTTCCCGAGCGGAAGGCCGCTGAAATTGCCTCTATCCGCAATGCGCTCATCCAGTTCGGCGCTCTGGGCGCCTGCATGAGCGGCACCGGCCCCACCGTGTTTGGCCTGTTCCGCGATCCCGCCGCCGCCCACACTGCCTGGGAAGAACTGTCGGCATCCTACCGGGATACCTTCCTGACCCAGGTCATATAAACGGCAAAAAGCGGCCCGCTGTCCAAGACAGCGGGCCGCTTTGCTGTTGCTTAAAGAACCACTGGCTCTGCCAGTGGATAAAGAGCTTATAGCTATGGACAAAAAAAGGACTCCCCGAT
>NZ_CALXGI010000005.1 GCF_944387805.1 uncultured Pseudoflavonifractor sp.
TATCGGGGAGTCCTTTTTTTGTCCATAGCTATAAGCTCTTTATCCACTGGCAGACCCAGTGGTTCTTTAAGCAAAAGAACGGGCCGCTTCCGGAACACTCCGGAAGCGGCCCGCAGCCTGTTCTGTTTTTACGCCCCGTGCCGTGGGTGCTCCATCACCGTCTTGCAGGCCTGAATCACCTGTGCGATAACCTGGGACTCAAATTTCGCCCGGTACAGGCTGATCATGGGCGCTGCGTAAGCGCCGGGCAGCACAACATACTTCGGCGGCAGGCGGGTCAGGGACAGGGCCCGGACATCTGCCAGGCAGCGGGGACAGGTGCACAGTCCAAACATCCGCACATACCGGTCCAGCCGCTCATCCACCAGCAGCTCCATCACATTGACGCACACCGCGCTGTCCGGCAGGCGGGTCTCGCGGGGAAGGAAGGGTCCGGCGGGCTCCGCTTTCCCCTCCTCTCCGGGCTGTCCGGGCGGCGCAGGGGCCTCTTCTTCTGCCGCTTCCGGCGCGGCCTCCGGCTCCGCCTCCTGGGCGGGCGTCCCGCCCGGCTCCGATTCCGGTTCCTGCTCCGACTCCGGCCCAGCCTGCTCCGGCTGGGGCTCCGGCTGAGGCTCCGGCCCGGCTTCAGAAGGCCCCGCCCCGCCCCCCTGGGCCAGCTCCTCCTCCAGCGTCTGGGTCAGGGCGTCCCGGATGGTCTGGGACAGGGCTTCATTATTTGTGCGGGCCACCTGCAGAATGGGAGGGCCCAGCCGCTCGCCGTTCCGGCGCGCCAGGCCGCCCTCTGCCGGTGCGGGCTGCTGCTCTACCTGGGGCGGCTGCCCGCCGGCCGTCTCCTCCCGGACTCTTTTCTCCTGCTCCGGCGCCGCCGGAGTCTCCTCTTTTTTGGCTCCGCCGGAGAGCAGATTCAAAACATGGTCGGTCTTGCTGCTGCGGCTGCCTTTTCTGCCTGCCATCAGCGCCCTCCTTTCTTCTCTCTGCGGGGAAAGCGGGCGTCCGCTATCTGGTCGCACAGCTGCTCAAAGTCCTGGGCGGGCTTGGCGGAGGGGGCATAGTCCACTACGCTCTGCCCATGCGCCGGGGCCTCCGCCACAGAGACGCTGGTGCGGATCTTGGTCTCAAACACCACGGTATCCAGCTGCCGGGCAATCTGCCCGGCCAGTTCCAGCACCTCCCGGTTCAGATTCAGCCTGGGATTGTACCGGTTGAGCAAAATGCCCAGCACCTTCAGGTGGGGATTGTAGTACTCCCGCACGCTCTCGATGGTCTCTTTAATCTGTGACACGCCCAGCAGGCTGAGCACCTCGGGCGCCATGGGAATGATCAGGCTGTCCGACGCCACATAGGCGTTGACGGTCAGCAGGTTGAGGGCGGGAGGGGTGTCCACGATGATGTAGTCATACCGTTCCTCCACCTTGGACAGCGCCGTCTTCAGCATGAATTCCCTTCCGGGCCGGTTGAATTCCAGCTCCGCGCCCGCCAGCAGAATGTTCGCCGGCAGCAGATCGCAGCTCTCCGCGGCGGCAATGGCGTCGGCGGGCTCCATGTCCCCCCGGAACACCTCATAACACGTAGCGCACTGTTCAATGTCCAGCCCCAGGCTGAAGCCCAGACTGCCCTGGGGGTCCATATCCACCCCCAGCACGCGCGCCCCCCGGCGGCTCAGGCTGGCCAGCAGCGCGGCCGCCGTCGTGGTCTTTCCCACGCCGCCCTTCTGGTTGGTAACTGCTATGATAGAAGCTGACATATTGTCTCACTCCAATTCTGTCCCGCTGCGCAGGACGGTTACAATTTTTTGCTGAATTTTAGAGAAAAAATGTGAAGCAACACTTAATCTTTTGCCGCAGCGGACGATATAGAATGATGAGAGAACATGTAAACACTTTCAAGGCTATTGTACTCAAAAGACTTTTCCTTGTCAACCAGCCGAAAATCCCGCGCAGTACTGCTTAAAATTAACCAAATTGGTTCTCTTTTTCAATCCTGAGAAAAGGGAGTGTAAATGATGGCATCGGTCAGCAGCCTATCCAGTTCTAGTTCTTCCTCCAGTATCTATGGAAACCGCACTTATAACATTATCTCCGGCCTGGCCAGCGGTATGGATACGGAAGAGCTGATCTCCGGTGTGGTCCAGAGTTACCAGCAGAAAATCCAGTCGCTCCAGAAGGACCACACCTCCCTGGAGTGGAAGCAGGAGGCTTACCAGAGTATCTCGGATAAGCTGGTGGAGTTTTCACGGAATTACACCTCGTATGCGTACTCCAGCACCAACCTGCTCAGTTCCAGCTTTTTCAACAACGCGGTAAATATTACCACCAACGGCGCCAACGCCGCACTTATCACCGCCTCCGGTAAAACCAGCAGCGACGTGGTGATCAACGCAGTGCGCCAGCTGGCTACCGCCGCCCGGTACAGCGTGTCCGGCAACAGCCTAAACGCCAGTGTGTCTGCCGACAGCAGCACCGGCAGCAAGACCATTGCCGGCGGCGCTATCGCCGTCAATGACGACGATACCGTCGATGTGAGCAATCTGTCCGGCTCCCTGACCTTTACCTACGGCAGCAGGACGGTCTCGATAAATCTGGGGCAGCGGGAGTTCTTTACGGATGAAGACGGCAACTTCAGCGCCCAGAAGCTGCAGGATGCCATCACAGAAAAGCTCAGCCAGCAGCAGATCTCCACCAGCGGCGGCTCCGGCTCTGCAGATAAGTACATCGGTGTGGAGGTCAAGTCCACCGACGACGGAACCATCTCCATCTCTGTCACCGACAAGAAGAACGCCAGCAACAGTGTGTCCATTACCGGCGCCACCGGCAGCCTGGGCGAGCTGGTGGGCGAGCTGGGCGACGGCAAGGCTTCTGTCTCCCTGGGGGACTCCAGCAGCTTTACCAAAAAACTCACCCTGGGCGAATTTGTCTCCGGTCAGAGCCTGACCGTCTCCATGGACGGCAAAAGCAAGACCATCAGTCTGGACAAGTTCAAGAGCATCTCCGATCTGGATGCGTTTCAGTCCGCCCTCAACGAGGAGCTGAAAAACGCCTTCGGCACAGTGGACACCGGCAGCGGCAAGGTCAACAAGGTCAGCGCCACGCTCGATAAAAACGGCATCTCCTTTACCATGGACCCCTCCGTCAAAAACTCCACCTTTGCCGTAACCGCCTCCAGCTCTGACGTGGGCGATGTGCTGGGCATCGGCTCCGGCCTGACCAGCTATCTGGACACAAGCAAGACCCTGGGGGAGTTGAATCTGGGCGCAGGCTTCGACTGGACAAAGGGCACCATTGTGATGGGCAGCGGCGACAAGGCCATTGAACAGACCGATGAGAGCGGAAAAGTCATCGGCTATGTGGATGCCGACGGCAATGCCGTCAATGCAAACAACGAGCGCCTGGGCAAGGACGGCAAAGTGCTGTATGGCTATGACCTTGTCATCAACGGCGTAAAGATCGGCACTTATACCCGGGACACCGAGATGAACACCGTCATCAACAACATCAACGCCAATACCGAGGCCGGCGTAAAGGTCGATTACTCCAGAACCTCTGGACAGTTCATCTTTACTGCGAAGGATACCGGCTCGAGCGGCCGCGTGGACATCGAATCCGGCAGCCTGGGCGCCGCGCTCTTCGGCGCCACGGTCGATTCCGGCGGCACCCGCCTGGGCACGCTGAACGACAGCTACTCCGAGGGAAAGGATGCCCTGCTCAATGTCACCATCAACGGGGTGAACATGGAACTGGTCCGCTCCTCCAACGCCGTGGATCTGGATGGCATGTCTGTCAACCTCAGCGGCACCTTTAACGAGGACGTCACCGAAGATGACATCAAAGCCGATAAGCTGGACGCGACCAGTAAGGTGACCTTCACCAGCAAGACCGACGCCGACACCATTGTGGACGCAGTCAAAAAAATGGTGGATGACTTCAACGCCATTATCAAGGAGGTCAAGAGCGCCTACTCCGACATGCCGCTTCAGCAGTCCAACGGCTCCCGGTACGAGCCGCTCTCCGACGACGACATGGCAGATATGAGCGACTCGGCCATTAAGGCCTACGAGGAGAAGGTCAAGACCGGTATTCTGTTTATGGACAGCGACCTGTCCTCCCTCTATAATCAGCTGCGCAACGCCATCTCCGCCAGCGGCGCAGACGGCACCGCGCTGCGCTCCATTGGCATCTCCACCTCCTACTCCGACGGGCTGACCACCCTAACCTTTGATGAGCAGGCATTCCGTCAGGCGCTGGACAGCGACCCGGATAAGGTGCAGGAGGCCTTTACCAAGTCCAAAGACAGCGGCGCGGCCACTGACGGTCTGATGACCTCCATCCAAAAAATCATTGACCGTTACGCCTCCACCACCGGAGATCCCAAAGGCATCCTCATTGAAAAGGCCGGCTCCAAGTATTCCCCTACCGCCGCGCTGAACAACACCATGCTCAGCCAGATGCAGGCCCTGGAGGAGGAGATCTCCAAGTGGCAGGACAAGATGTCCGACAAGGTGGACTACTACACCAATAAATTTACCCAGCTGGAAGTGCTTATGAACGAGATGAACTCCCAGAGCTCCGCGCTTTCCGGCCTTCTGGGCGGCTAATTATCTCTCAGGAAAGGAATACGGCCTATGGATATGCACGGTTATCAGTATTACCGGGAACAGGCTGTGAACACCATGACCCCCGGCGAGCTGCTGCTCCTGCTCTATGATGAGCTGGTCAAGCGGCTGACTCAGGCGGAGCTGTCCCTCTCCCAGGAGGATTACCCCACCTTTGAGGCCGCAGTGGACCGCTCTGTTGCTATTATTCACTATCTGGACGATACGCTGGATCATCAGTACCCCATCAGCGCCCAGCTCACCCGACTCTATGAGTACTTCTGCTATGAACTCAGCCGCGTAAAAAGCGGACGGAACAAAACAGAACTGGAGCGGGTCAAGCGCATGGCCAGCGAACTGCGCGAGAGCTTCCGCACAGCGGAAAAAAGCTCTTCCGCCCGTTAGGAGCGCCGAAATGCTGACCGATCAGACACTGATGGATATCGCCTGCCTGCAGCGCAGAATATACGCCTCTCTCACCGAGATCTCTGAGCTCACTGACCAGCTGTCCCAGGCCTTGAGCCGGCAGGACCAGGTGTCCGTGCGTCTGTTTCTCTCCATGCGGCGGGAAGAACTGGACCATCTTCTGGCGCACAGGGCTGCCCTGAACCTCCAATGCGCCCAACTCCCCGGAGACGATTCCGCTGCCCTGCAGCAGCTGCTCTCCGGTAATGACGGTTCTGTCCCCGACTCGCCCGGCAAGGCGGCGCTGCTGCGGCAGGTCAAGATGAACCGCTCCCTTCTGGAGCGAATCTGTCAGGCAGATCAGGCTGTCAGTCTCCGGCTTGGGGGACGCAGGTCCTTTTACAGTAAAAACGCTGAAAACGCAAAACAGCGCCGGACATAAAATGCCGTCGCTTCTTGCCCTGTACCGCGCAATAAAAAGGGACCCTGCCGGCTTTTTCCGGCAGGGTCCCCACCCGCTCTCTTCAGCTCTCCAGCGTGGAGAAGCACCACAGCGGCGCCCCGTCCGTCTGGCTGGCTGACAGCTCGTCCAGAATAAGCTGCGGGTCCCACAGGGCCAGGCTGCGTTCCCTGCTGTTGGGGTCGGCCACCAGGATCTCCCCTGTCAGCGTAAGACCCCGCAGGACAATAAAATGCCCGCCGTCTGTAAAATGTCCGGGGCCCATCAGTGCCACCATCAAATGCCCAGACGCCAGCAGCTGGCACAGTTCCTCTGCGGTGATATCTCCGCAGGACTGAGCCTCCAGCCCAAACAGCCGGCCAAGTCCCTCTACAATCGAGAGGTATGAGCCGCTGCCCGGCGCGCAGTACCCCTGCTCATAGGCCGTCTGGGCCATCTGCGCCGGGTCCACAATCTCATTCCCCAGGGTGGACACCACCATGGACATGGCAGTGGGCCCGCAGCCAAAGCCGCTGATGGGGTCGGGGCCAAAGCGAGCGTCCGCCCAGGGAGCTTCCCCCTGGTTGAAGTAGATGAGCTCCACCGTTCCGCCGGTCAGGACTTCCTGACCATTGCGCACGGCAAACTGGGTGGCCTTTGGGTCCTGCCACAGCTCTGACTGGTCGTCCTGCGGCTCCTGTATCTCCTGGCTGACCGGCTGGGTCTGGGGCGGCTCTTCTTCCGCCGCTTCTCCGGCGCTCAGCACTGTCTCTGCCAGCGTCTTTCCGCGTGCCCAGACCGCTTGGACCAGTCCCGCCACAGGCTGGGTGATCCTTTGGAACAGGTCAGGCGCTGCCACACTGCAGACTGCCAACTCCATTCCGGCAATGCAGGCCAGCGCCAGTGCGGCCGCACCCAGCACACGCAGGACTTTTCTCCGTTTCTTTTTCTCATCCAAGCTCTCTACGCCACCTTTTCCTGATGTGAAAGTGATTATAGCAAATTTATTTGTCTTTGTATAGAAGGAGCCGCTTATGCCGCAGATTCGTTTGGAAGGCATCGGGAAGGATTTCCCCGTGGAAAATGAAAAACGGGTGGTGCACGCAATCCGCTCTGTGGATTTAACCATTGAACAGGGGGAGTTTGTGTTCATAACAGGCAGCAGCGGCGCCGGCAAGAGTACGCTGTTGCAGATGATCGCCTGCGATCTCCGTCCCACCCACGGCGCCGTCTATCTGGACGGCGTGAACGTCACCCGTATGACCCAGCGCCATCGGGCCCGCAAACGTCTGTGCTTTGGCTATGTACCCCAGATCTCCACACTGGCCCGAAAGCGGACCGTGGAGGAAAACCTCTCTGCCGTGGCCCTGCTGGGCCGCGGGCGGGGACAGCGCACTCCTGCTGAATCCGTCCGCAAGGCCTTAAGTCTGGTTGGCCTGAGCGGCGCTGCCGGATGCTATCCGGTAGAACTCTCACTGGGAGAGAGCCGCCGGGTGGAGCTTGCCCGCGCCATTATCAACAATCCTGAGATCCTTGTTCTGGATGAACTTACTGCAAATCTGGACGAGGATACCGCATGGGATATGTTTCTCTTCCTGTCCGAGCTCAACCACCACGGAATCACTGTCATCATGGCCACCCACGCCAAAAACTTTGTCAACCTGATGCGCCGCCGGGTCATTACCCTGGTGGATGGTCTGGTTTTCGGCGACGTACAGAAAGGCCGGTACGGCGATATTGTATAGTCCCCCAGCATCCTGTCTGCATGCCTCGGACCAGGATTTTATGTTCCATAAAGAAAAGTAAAGTATAAAAATCGGGAGGAACCACACCATGAAGAACACAAAAGTCGGGACCAAAATGCTGATTTCGCTCGGCATCACCCTGGTGCTCACACTGCTTATGATCGGCATCGCTGTCAGCACCATCATCCGCACCAACAGCGGCTACAACGATATTCTCAACAATCAGGCCACCGTGACGGACGCTGTGCTGCAGAGCGAGATGGAGGTCAACTCCGTTGCCCGCCAGCTGCGCGATATGGCCCTGTTCGGCTACAATGAGTCCACCATCGGCGAGATCAACGCCTCTATCTCTGACATCTCTGAGACCTTAAAGATCATCAGCTCCAACAAGAGCGACCTGGCCGCCCAGTATGTGCAGCAGGTGCAGGACTGGGAATCTATCTTTGGCGAAGTCTCTGACGCGCTGCAGACGCAGGACTCTGCCAAGGTTAACGACCTGATCCAGAACCAGTGCACGCCCAAGCTCAACCTGGCTGTCGCGACTGGCCAGTCCCTGATTGATCAGCTGGAGGAAACCAGCAATCAGCTTACAGACGCTCTGAACGGTCAGATTATCCGTGACATTGTTATCCTGGCCATTATCGTGGTCATCAGCATTATCGTGGGCCTGGCCTTTAATCTGTACACCGTGCGCTCCATCGTCCTCCCCCTGCGCAAAGCTGAGGACGCTGTGGTGGCCTTCAGCCATGGCGACCTGTCCTATGCGCTGGATTACGAGTCCAAAGATGAAATCGGCGGCATCTGTGATGCTGTCCGCACCTCTCAGCAGATCCTCCACGGCACCATTGAGGATATCGTGTCCGTCACCAAGCGTCTGGCAGGCGGAGATCTCACCTGTGTTGTGACCCAGCAGTACCCTGGCGAGCTGGCCCCCATTAAGGAGAACATTGAGTATCTGCTGGAGCAGCTCAATGACACCATGAGCAGCATCCTCCAGGCCGCCGACCAGGTGGCCGCCGGAGCCGACCAGGTATCCACCGGCTCTCAGGCCCTGGCTCAGGGCTCCACGGAGCAGGCCAGCGCTGTGGAGGAGCTGTCCGCCACCATCAACGACCTGGACAACTCCGCCCAGGAGAACCGCAAGACCGCCCAGACCGCCAAGGAAAAGGCCGACCAGGCCGCCGATCAGGTCCGCATCAGCAATGAGCGCATGCAGGAGATGCGCAAGGCCATGGGCGATATTCTCACCGGCCAGAAGGACATTGGCAAGATCATTGAGACCATTGAGAACATTGCCTTCCAGACCAACATTCTGGCTCTGAACGCCGCCGTGGAGGCCGCCCGGGCCGGCAGCGCCGGAAAGGGCTTTGCTGTGGTGGCTGACGAGGTCCGCAATCTGGCCTCCAAGTCCGATCACGCCGCCAAGCAAACCAAGAAGCTCATTGAGTCTTCCATGGCCGCCGTGGAGCGCGGCGACACGCTGGTCGAAGATGTGGACGCCAATATGCAGAAGACTGTGGAGTGCGCCGGCGCGGCCATTGAGTACATGGACAAGCTGGCTGAGAGCACCATCTCCGAGGCTGAGGCCATTGCCCAGCTGACCACCGGTGTGGATCAGATCTCTTCTGTGGTCCAGACCAACTCCGCCACCAGCGAGGAGTCCGCCGCCGCCAGCGAGGAGCTCTCCTCCCAGGCCGTAATGATGAAGCAGATGGTCCAGCGCTTCCATCTGAAGTCTGGCGCCCAGCTCTCCTTCGAACCCGAGCATCTGGACATGACCTCCGGCATGAGCGCCGAGCACGCTGCGGGGGAAAACCGCTTCAGCAAGTATTGATTCCAAGCCGCGCCCGGCTTTCAGGAAAGGAGTTGTCTGTAAATGTCAGAGACGGCTGAATCCTCCGCCCTTCCCCACCAGGATCAGGGGCTTATCTATGCCCTGGACATTGGAACGAGAAGTGTTATCGGGCTTTTGGGCACAAGAGAGGACGGCAGAGTCCGCATTCTGGCTATGGAAAAGCAGCTCCATGCCCACCGCGCCATGATGGATGGGCAGATTGAGGACATTGCACAGGTGGCCTCCGCCGTGCGGGACGTAACCGCACGGCTGGAGCACACCGCCGGCTGCCGGCTGGAGCGGGCCTGTGTGGCTGCCGCTGGCCGGGCCCTGCGCACAGAGCAGGGTCACGGTCTGCGGGAGCTGTCCGCGCCTGAGTCCATTGGCCCTGCCCTGATTGCACAGCTGGAGGCCTCCGCCGTTGCAGAGGCCGAACAGGCTGTCCGCGCCGGAAATGAGGACGGACAGCAGCTGCTCCTGGTGGGCTATACTGCCACCCAGTACCAGCTGGACGGCTATCCCCTGGCCACACTGCTGGGTCACAGCGGCCGGAAACTGGAGGCCAGCGTGGTGGCCACCTTCCTGCCCGGCGGAGTCATCGACAGCCTGTACGCTGTGATGCGCCAGTCCGGTCTGGAGGTGGAGAGCCTGACCCTGGAGCCCATCGCCGCTCTGAACGCCGCTATCCCCGCTGATCTGCGCCTTCTCAACCTGTGTCTGGTGGACATCGGCGCCGGCACTTCAGACATTGCCGTGTGCCGGGATGGGACTGTGGTGGGCTACACCATGGCCACTGTGGCAGGAGACGAGATCACTGAGGCGCTGATGAAAGCCTATCTGGTGGACTACGGCACCGCCGAACGGATGAAAGCCCAGCTATCCCAGTCCGCCACCGTGACCTTTACCGATATTCTGGGCCAAGAGCAGTCCTGTGACAGCCAAGAGCTGGAGGCCGCTCTGGAGCCCGCCGCCCGGCTTTTGGCCGGAGAGATTGCCCAGCGTGTAATGTCCCTCAACGGTGCCGCCCCTTCGGCCTTATTTCTGGCTGGCGGCGGCAGTAAACTGATCGGGCTGCGGGAAAAGGTTGCAGAGGCCCTGGAAATGGACCCCAGGCGGGTTGCTGTGGCGGGGGGACACTTTAAAGCTACCGCATGCTCTGATACCGTTGCTCTGGAGGACCCGGAGTATGCCACGCCGCTGGGCATTGCCGTCTCCGCCGGGCTGGGACTTATCAGCGACAGCTGTCAGGTCACGCTGAACGGGACCAGGGCCAAGCTCTTCCGCAGCGGCGACCTCTCCGCCATGGACCTGCTGATGATGAATGGATACAGCTACTTCGATCTCCTGGGTAAGAGCGGAAAGCCCCTGGTGCTCCAGGTAGACGGACGCCGGAGAGTATTCCACGGCCAGCCCGCCCAGCCCGCTGTTTTAAAAATCAACGGCAAGGAGGTGCAGCCCTCCGCCCCTGTCTGCGCCGGCGATGCAGTAGAATTTATCCCCGCCAAGGCCGGAGAGGACTGCCAGCTCACAGCCGCCCAGTTGGCCCAGCGCCTCAACGCAGATGCCATTGCCATTGACGGCGCACCCCCTGCCGGCCCGGATATGCTTGTGCCCTCCGGCTCCTTTGTGGTTGTGGTCCGGGGCAGTACCCCGCCCTCCCATCTTCCCTCTCAGACAAGTCAGCCTGTCGGCACTACCTGTACGGTCACCCTCAATGGCCGCTCCATTCTGCTCCCAAACAAAGCAGACGGTTCCCCCCACTATGTGATGGATCTGCTGGAGCACTCCGGCATTGACTTCAAGCATGCAGAGCGGCCGGTGGAGCTGCGGGTAAACGGCGCGCCCTGCCTGTTCCAGCAGGCGCTCAAGCCCGGCGACCAAGTGATTATCGGATATGAGGACGAGGTGAATGCTCGGTGAAACACGCAAAAAAAGCGGCAGTGTCTATGCTGGCTGCCGCTCTGCTGCTTTCCGGCTGCAGCAACAGCTCCGCCCCGGAGCCGCCGCTGGATTATGCGCTGGGTGAGGACAGCCTTCCCTCTCTCAGCAGTCTGGTGACGCTGGACAGCAGCTTCCAGTTCCAGGAGTCCGCCTCCGAGGATGAGCCGGACAGCGTTACTTATGTCTATTCCCAGCTCTCCAACGGCGGGGAAACAGCGGAGCAGTATACCAAGGCCCTCGAAGAGGACTATAACTGTACTGTGAGCACCGGGGACACCAATCTCACTGCCCCGGATTTTTCTGCTGCCTCTGGTCAGGCGCTTGTTTTTCAGTCTCCGGACGGCTCTGATGAATGCTTTCGGCTGACGGTACAGTGGGAAGAGACCTCCTGCTCTGTTACGCCCTCCCTTGTTCCCAAGGATGAAATTCCTCAGACTGCGGATGAGGCGGAGAATTCCGTCACCGTGGAGGAGGCTGTGGCGCATATGGAAGGGCTGTCCCCCGCCTATCTGGGCCTGTCCGGCAGCAGTATGGCGCAGTATACCATTATCCCCCAGGACGGCCTCGTGCGGCTGGATGATCAGGAGTGCCTGTGCGTCAACGTCTATCTGGCCGACACCCATCAGTTCCAGAAGAGTTATCTGCTCACTCTTCCTGCCCTTCAGGTATACGCGCTGGACCGGATCACCGGTCAGGCCACTCCTCTGGGGGCGCCGTAATATCGCAGAACACAAGAGCCGGGATATCCCACAGAAAGGGACATCCCGGCTCTTGTGTTGTTCTGTGTAAAAGCGCTGCTCCGGCTGGCTCAGCTGCCCTGTTCCTGAATGTAGCGGGCCAGACGCTTGTCCTCCGTCCGGATGTGGGAAATCAGCACGCCAACCACCCGGTTGAGGTCGCCCAGGGCCTTGACCGTGGGACCGTCTCGCATCAGACTCTGAGACGTCTCGCTCATCTGCCGGCAGTACCCGTCGTGGAAGGTCTTATGCGCCGGATAGCCGGGATACTTGCTCTGGATCTGCAGCTGCTCCTCATCCCGGAAATGCCGGGCCACATAAGAGTTCAGAAAGTCTACGGTCTTCTGGAGCTGTGTGCGGCCCTGACCCTGGGCACAGGCATCCATCAGCGCGTTTACGGCGTCGAACAGCTGCCGGTGCTCCGAGTCAATCAGTGTATTTCCAGTGACGAGATCCTTTGTTACTTCATATCGCACGGAATCTCACTCCTTTTTTCGTGTCGTCAGTTACCGCCGGCGGCACTGTATTTCGGGGAGATTTTCTCCCCTGTTTACTATATCGACCTGCTCACGCAAAAAGATAATCATGATACGGATTATATTTTTCTTTCGCGATTTTTCTCATCCCCTATTATGTAATGCCCGAGGCAGGCCGATATATATATCAAACAGAGAAATGCGGTGCACCATATTCCGCACAAAGCTATGAATGAGAATGAGAGGGAGGCCTTGTAATGTTCCGGATTAATATGGGCGAGGGGTATCCTGTCATTGGTCCGACAGCTTATGGTAAAAAAACAGATGCCGCCAGTGTCGCTTCTCCTGCACAGCAATATGATCAGGTTCAGTTTTCCTCCCATATGGATATGGCGGAAAAGCGCATGAAGGAAACGGTAAGCCGTCTGTCTCAGGAGGTCCGCACCCGGGTCACCGCCCAGGATGTGGAGCATTTGCAGCAGCAGGTGGCCGCAGGCGAATATCAGCCCAGTCCCCGGGAGATTGCCGCCCGGATGCTTCTTCTGCGAGAGGACGGTTAAGCTCCATGGATATTAAAGATTATCTCTTATTTTTGTCCGAGCTGTGCCAGGCGCTGGACTCCCTGACCGTATTGGAGCAGCGGAAGCTCAGCGCTGTTCAGGCCGGAAATCTGGAAGAGCTGGACGCCTGCATGAAGCAGGAGCAGGTCGCTGCCCTGGATCTTCGCGGCCGGGAGCAGAAGCGAACCGCTATGCTCAGGGAGCTGGGCCTGGAGCAGGTGTCCCTGCGGGACCTGCCCGGCCACTGCCCCGACCAGCACCGGGCTCAGGCGTCTGAGACGATCCAGCAGATTCTGCGCAGTTATCAGGTGCTCTCCAGCGCCCAGAATGCTGCGCGCACTGTAATGGAGTCCAACCTGCGCCATATTCAGCAGGAACTGGAACGCCGTGAGACGCTTCGCCAGGGGCATCTTGCCGGCCCACATACGCCACAGACTGATTTTCGTGCCTGAGAGGAGTTGCCATGAGTACTTTTGGTTCTTTTACCACCGTCCGTCTGGGGATCTATGCCGCCCAAAAGGGTCTGGATGTGACGGGCAATAATATCACCAACATCAACACTGCCGGCTATACCCGTCAGCGGCTCAATCAGGTCAGCCTGGTTCCCTCCGTCAGCGACCGGTATTCCTCCAGCTATACCAACCGTATCGGCCAGGGCGCCATTATAGCCGGCGTAACCCAGCTGCGTGATCCAGGGCTGGATATCTCCTACCGCAAAGCCTCTTCCGACGTGGGCTCTGCCAACGCCAAGCTGGAGGGGCTCAACTCCCTGGCCACCATTCTGGACGAGGTGGGGAAGGGCGACCTGGAGCAGGACGACGGCGTAATCCTCAGTCAGCTTAACGATATGCGGGATCTCATCAGCCAGGCCATTGCCAATGGCACCGATACCTATGACGGCCTCATCCGCTCCTCCGCCGACGCCCTGACCACCCTCTTCAACTCTTATGCCAGCAAGCTCTCCGAGCTGCAGTCCACCTACGAGGACAAGCTGGACCAGCAGGTCTCCCAGGTCAATGATATTCTCAATAACATTCGTGATCTGAACCTCTCCATCCGCAACGCTGATATCCGTGGGGACCCCGGTTTGGAGCTGCGGGATCAGCGCAACCTGCTGCTGGACGAGCTGAGCCAGTATATGAAGATTGACGTTAAATACTCCATGGAGGACGTGGGCGCTGGAACCATGATAGAGAAGCTCACCGTCACCCTGTCCAACGACCCGCCCCACAATCACACGTTGGTGGACGGTGAATACTCTGCCCAACTGCTGGCAGATAAGAATAACGACTACCGTCTCAACCTCTACGCCCTTCGGGATGCCAGCGGAGAAAAGCAGAACGCCGGAGACACCGACCCCCAGGTGCTGCTGGACAATGACCTGTACGGTTCCCTCCAGTCTATCCGGGAACTGCTTACGGAGGAGGGTGAGTTCTCCTCTGCCAATGATGTTGCCGCTGACCCCAACGCCGCCACCAAACGGGGTATCCCCTACTATCAGAAGGCGCTGGACTCTCTGGCGCGTGAATTTGCCGACGCCATGAACAAGCTCAATAACACCGGTCTTAATGGCGCCGGCAACCTGTTCAGCACCGGCAGCGACACGGACAATGCCGACGGCATTACCGCCGCCAATATCTCCGTCTCCAAGGGCTGGTCAAATGGCGCCGTCTCCATTCAGGCCACTGATGACGTCCATGCTGCCAGCGGCGACACCTCAAATCTGGCCAAGTTTCTGGCGCTCTTTGATCAGAAGGTAGACTTTGATCCCACTCACATTGCTGCGGACGCTGTGGGCGACACCTATCGGGGTACCTTTGAGGATATGCTCCTGAAGATCCAGTCCACTCTCGCCAAGGACCAGATGACCACGGACACCATTCTCAACAACTACACAGTCACAGCCGGCGATATCTATGTGGATCGCGAGGGCGTCACAGGCGTCGATCTGAACGACGAGGCCACAAACCTGATGGTGTACCAGAAGGCCTATACCGCCGCCTGCCGGCTGATGAGCGTGCTGGAAGAGGCGCTGGACTCCCTCATCAACAGCACAGTATAATTTGCCGCTCTGTCTTTCGAGGTGAATAATCTATGATTCGTGTTACCACCAACAGCACACTTTATACCTATCAGAAGAATCTGATGAAATCCTCCAACCAGCTCTACTCCGCCATGAATTCCCTTATGAGCGGGCGGAATTTTGACTCCTACTCCGCTGATCCGGCGGCCGCCACCCGCGCCTTTCAGATCCACAGCTCGCTCAATGCCACCAACACCCAGTACTCCAATAACACTACGGTGCTCAACAAGGTCTCAACGGCGTGGGATGTGGCCGACGATATTATTGATAAGCTGGTGCGGGACCTGGCTGAGGCTCCCGCCCTGTCCGGTCTGAGCGACACCAATCTGAGCACGCTGAACACGCAGGGCGACGTACTCTTCTCCGGTGCGGAGGCCATTGTCCAGAGCCTCAACAGCAAGTACGACGGCAATTTCCTCTTTAACGGCTCTGACACCCAGAACGCCCCTTTCGCCCTGGAGACCGTGGATAACAAGACATACGTCACCTACCGCGGCGTGCGGATTGACGACCCGGATACCCTGGACGACACCTACCTCGATGAGAACAATCAGCCTGTCCTCAAGGACGACGGCACCTCTATGACCAACCGCGAAATGCTGGACAAGTGGTCCCAGGAGCACCAGTATGTTGACATCGGCATCGGCTTTGAGGTGGACAAAAATGGAAAAGTCATTGACTCTACCGCTTTTGATTCTGCTATCTCAGGCACGGACTTTATCGGGGGCTACGGTGTGGATGAGGACGGAGACCCCACCAATATTGTCTCCATTATGGTTCGCCTGTCCGAAATCTTCCGGGGATATGATACAGAGTCCGGGACCTGGAGTTCTGCAGGCGACAAGGAGGACGCGCAGCGTCTGGCAGGCAAGCTGACCAAGGCCCAGGAGGGCCTCAGCGCGCAGCACTCGGCCCTGGAGACCAAAGCCAAGTATCTGGAGACCAACAAGTCCCAGCTGGAGAGCTCGTTCAGCACCCTCAATACCGAGCTCAACAGCATTGAAAAGGTGGATCAGGTGGAGGCTATTCTCACCCTTTCCTCCGTTCAGACCAGCTATAACGCCGCTCTTCAGGTGGGCGCTCACGTCATTCCTCAGTCTCTGATGGATTATCTGAACTGAATGGTTTCAGGATATACGTGTTCGCGTCTTATGCAGGGAAGGAGTAATCAGCGCCATGTATCCGCTCATTGAAATTAAGACAGTCCCAATCGAAATTCAGATGAAGGTCACGCGGGCCCGTCTGGAGTACGCCCGGGGAACTGCTCAGGTTGAAGTCTCCCGGGATAAGGGGGGGCTGAGTATCCGCAGCCGCCCCATCCAGGTGAATATCGACTCCTTTGAGGCCCGAAACTCCGTCACTCCTACCACTGCCACCCTAATCCGCCGGCAGGCTCAGGCCGGCGTCCAGGGTGCTTACCAGGCCACCGCCGTACTGGCAAAGGAGGGCAGAATGATGATGGAGGCCCGGATTGACCAGGATGTGATCCCTCAGCTGGCCAGGCAGGAAACCATGGGGCAGCCGGCCAATGTCAACATTGATTTTCTGCCCAGTACGGGCCCTGACATCAGCTGGGATGGCGGCGAAATGAGCATCCGGTACCAGATGGACAAGCTCAACTTCGACTGGCGTATGGAGCAGATGAGCTTCACCTTTGTCCCCGGCGATATTGAGTTTACCATGACCCAGCGCCCTGACGTCATTATCAAGTATGTGGGCGGTCCCCTGTATGTGCCCCCCTCTTCCGACCCGGACTATGAACCGGTGGATATCAACGTCTGAGCAGGAGGGATTTCGTTGCAGCTGAATACAAAATACTTCGGACAGATTGCCTATGCACCGGAGGATGTGCTGGACTTCCCCGACGGCCTGTTCGGCTTTGAATCAGAAAAGCGTTTCCTCCTTCTCCCCTTTTCCGGCAGCCAGGGCAACATGCTCTGCCTCCAGAGCGTATCCGCCCCCTCCCCCGCCTTTATCCTCATGAATCCCTTTTCCCTTAAGCCCGACTACCGGCCGGTCCTCTCCAGAGAGGAGCTCAAGCTGATGGGCGTCTCCCAGAGCTGCGAGCTGTGCTACTATGTGATGTGCGTGGCCAAGGAGCCGGTGGGAGAGAGCACGGTCAACCTGCGCTGCCCTGTGGTGGTCAACCCGGAGCTCCGCCGGGGCACCCAGGTTATTCTGGACACCACAGACTACCACATGCGCCACCGTCTGGAGGAGTTCTCCAACGGAGGAGGTGAGTCGGTTGCTGGTTCTTAGCCGCAAAGAGGGCGAATCTCTGATCATCGGCGACCACATCAGTATTACCGTCCTCTCCATTGAGTCCAACGGACAGGTGAATCTTGGCATCTGTGCTCCCAAGGAAGTACTTGTCCTGCGCAGTGAGCTTCAAAAGGCTGCCACCGAAAACCAGGATGCGGCCAGTACTGCGCCCGCGCTTCTGGTCGCAGAGCTGGAATCCGCCCTGTCTGGGCGCATCCAGCCCGCCCCACAGACGCCGGAATTCTAAGCGAATTCCGGCATCTGTTTTGTTTTATCCCTGTGCTGCTTCCGCAGGGAAGGCTTTTCTGCCGGTGTGTGCACGCAAAATGGCCTGGCAGGCAATCTGTGCCAACTCTATTCTACGCCTGACGGAGGCGACTGTACGTCTCTCTCCGCCCGTCTGCGCTGAGACCCCTCAGGCGCAGAGACGCCGTGCAGAGCACTTGCTCTGCACGGCGTCTCTCTTTTTTTTGCTTTAGAATGTATCAGCTGTTCCCCGTGGGGATAAAGGGCCGGATGGCCATGGCCACGCTGCTGATTGGCATAGTCTGGAGCCACACCTTGCCGGGACCGGTAAGCAGAGTGTTGAAGATCCCCTCGCCTCCGAAAAACATATTCTTCAGTCCAGGCACCTGCTGGATGTCTATGGACACCGTGGGTTCAAACCCCGCTACGTTCCCCGTGTCCACCACCAGCTGCTGGCCCGGCATCAGGTCGTACTCGATGAGTTCTCCATCAATCTCCGCAAAGGCCATGCCACAACCGGACAGGCGCTGCATAATAAACCCCTCTCCGCCAAAAAAGCCCGCTCCCAGCTTGCGGTTGAAGTGGATGGACAGCTCCACCCCTGCCTCTGCCGCCAGAAAGGACTTCTTCTGTAAAATCATTTCTCTGCCCGGCCCAATCTCAATGGGCATGATTTTCCCCGGAAAGCTGGAGCCGAAGGTGATCATGCCGTCCCCACGGGCGGTATAGATATTCTGGAAGATGTTTTCGCCGGAGAATGCCCGGGAGAACATCTTGCCCAGCCCACCGCCGCTGGTCTCCATCTGCATATTGGGCGACATCCAGACCATGGAGCCGCTCTCGGTGATCATCCTTTCGCCGTTTTCCAAGTGACACATCACAACTGGGAAAGCGCCGCCTGCAATTTCGTATCTCATCGCCAGCCTCCTCTGTGTTTTGGGATATCTCCATCATAGATGCTGTGCTCCGGGCCGTCAAGCAGTTATTACGAATTTCGAAAAAATTATTCCCCGTCGGCTTTCACAAAAGTTGCGCCTCAGCCGCCCGGGCGTGACAACCTGCCCGGGGTATGATATGATAGTGACTGCTCAATCAACCGTTTTTGACGAAAGGAAACGCTTATGAGAGAATGCACTCGAATCAAAATCCTGATGGTGGTGGTGCCGCTGATCATCGCCCTTTTCTCCGTATTTGTCGTGTCCGACATCGCCTCCTCCACGGAGTTCCACGCCGAATCCATCGCCGCCCTGGATGAAAAGCAGACTACGGTCCTGGAGCTGACCGCAGCCTCCACCGCAGCCTCTGCGGCCCTCACCCTGCTCCCCGGCGACACTGCCACCCCTATTGCAGACAAACTGGCCGATCTGAGCTCCGGGTTCCTGGTGGTGCTGTGCGCCATCTACCTGGAGAAATATCTGCTGACCCTTACCGGCTTTGTCTCCTTTACCTTTCTTATCCCCATCTCCTGCTTGCTGTACGCCGCCAATGCGTTCCTCAACCGGGACGCCGTCCGTACCATCGCCAAAAAGCTGCTTATCTTCGGCATCGCCATTGTGCTGGTTATTCCGGTCAGTGTGAAGGTGTCCGCCCTGATCGAAAATACCTACCAGGCCTCCATTGAGGCCACCATTGACAGCGCCAAGCAGACCACTGAGGACGTGGAGGAGAGTACGGAAGGCGCTGCCGCCCAGGATGACACAGGCTTTCTGGAGGGGCTTATCTCCAAGATTACCGAGGGCATCACCAATGTTGCCGCTGGAATCTCCGAGAAAGTAGGCGACATGATTAACAGCTTCATTGAAGCGCTGGCCGTTATGCTGGTCACCTCCTGCGTCATCCCCATTCTGGTCATACTGCTCTTTGTGTGGCTGGTGAAGGTCACCTTCTCTGTCTCCCTGCCCGTCAGCTATGCCGGTGCAGTTAAGGGCGTCAAGGGTGCCTTCCGCCGCGAAGGCAAAGAGGACAGCCCCTCCTGACCCCACCATACATATTCCGGCCGCCGCTGCATATGCTATCCCCGGGTGATTGCATATGATCAAACACACATGGAAGGTCTGCGGCCTGTGGATTCTGCTCTCTGAGGCAGTGGGCGGGCTGTCCGGCTGGCTGACCCGGGACGGCGTCAAACTTTACAGCCAGTCCATTGTCCAGCCGCCTCTGTCTCCGCCCCCGCTGGTCTTTCCTATTGTGTGGGCTATTCTCTTCGCCCTCATGGGCATCGGCGCAGCCCGGGTATTCCTGGGTCCCGCTTCCGCCGCCCGCACCAGAGGACTGCGGCTCTTCTTTGTCCAGCTGGGCTTCAATTTTCTCTGGAGCATCCTGTTTTTCTGCCTTCAGGCCTTTGGATTTGCCCTGTTCTGGCTGCTGGTTCTGTGGGCCCTCATTTTGTGGATGCTATTTACCTTTCTCCAGGCGGACAGAGCCGCCGGATTTCTCCAAATCCCCTATCTGCTGTGGGTGACCTTTGCCGCCTACCTGAACCTGGGCGTCTGGATTCTCAATTAGGCTCCCATCCCGCTTTCCCATCAAGGCCCGGAAGCACTTTGCTGCTTCCGGGCCTTTTTCCACGTCTTTTTCCTCAACTTCCGGTTTCCCGGCAGCCGTGACCTTATCCCAAAGGCGGCGGACAGCGCGGGTGCCGGGGATGAGACCGGCCAGGCCGGTCTTGCCCGCTCGGACGCAGGCAGCAGCCGCCTGCGTCCTTATTTTTATCCTTTCGTCGTTTTCTTTAGCCCCAATTTAGGGCCGTCTATTATATTAAATCAAGTATGGGCGGCTCAGACCGCCCGGAAACCGCCATTCAAGGCGAGGAGGTTCCGCAATGATAAAAGTTGAGCACTTAACCAAGTACTACGGCGACTTTCTGGCGGTGGACGACCTGTCATTTGAGATTGATGAGGGGCACGTCTACGGCTTCCTGGGCCCCAACGGCGCAGGCAAGACCACAACCATGAACATGATGACCGGCTGTCTCTCCGCCACCTCAGGCAAGGTGGAGGTGGGCGGATACGACATTTTCGAGGACGCCAACAAGGCCAAGGAGCTGATTGGCTATCTCCCTGAGCAGCCGCCCCTATACATGAACGAGACGCCGGAGGAATACCTGCGCTTTGTGGGCGAGGCCAAGGGCCTGCGGGGCGGAGCGTTGGAGAAACAGATTGACAAGGTCATCGACCAGGTAAAAATTCAGGGCGTGCGGGGCCGCCGCATCTCCGCCCTGTCCAAAGGCTACAAGCAGCGGGTGGGCATCGCCCAGGCCCTGCTGGGCAACCCCAGGGTCATCATCCTGGATGAACCCACCGTGGGTCTGGACCCCATTCAGATCATTGAGATCCGCGATCTCATCAAGCAGCTGGGCCAGGAGCACACCGTTATCCTCAGCTCTCACATTCTCTCAGAAGTCCAGGCCATCTGCGAAAAAATTCTCATCATTGCCCACGGCAGGCTGGTGGCCTTTGACGAGCCTGACAACCTGGAGAAGAGCCTGCTGGCCGGAAGCGAGATCGTCTTTACTACCGACGCGAAGGAAGAGACGGTGATGGACATTCTCTCCGGCGTGGAGCACATCTCCGCCGTGCGGCTGGAGGAGAAGGAGAACGGACTGGTGTCCGCCCAGCTGAAAACCGACAGCAGCGATATCTACGCAGTGTCCCGCCGTCTCTTCTTCGCTTTTGCAGATAAAAAGCAGGCCCTGCTGGAGCTGTCCCTGAAGAAAGCCAGCCTGGAGGACATCTTCATTGAGCTGACCGAGGGCGGCGCCTCTGGTCAGGCGGGTTTGAGCCAGCCAGAAGACACGGCGGCAGAGCAGACAGAATCGTCCTCTCAGACCGGGGACGAGACTTCCGCCGGTACGGAAAGCGAGGAAGATCAGGTATGACAGCAGTACTGAAACATGAACTGAGGAACTATTTCCACTCCTTCACCGCCTATGTGTTCGGGGCCTTCCTGCTGGCCATTGTGGGAATTGGCTCCATGCTGTACAATCTCCAGGCTGCGGTGAGCAACTTTGAGTATGTGCTCAGCTTTGGCAGCATTGTGTTCGTGGTCATTGTGCCCATCCTGACCATGCGGGTCATCGCGGAGGAGCGCAGGCAGAGGACCGACCAGCTGCTCTACTCCCTGCCCATTACCACCACCCAGGTGATCGCAGGCAAGTATCTGGCCCTGCTGGTGGTCTACCTCATCCCCCTGGCCGTCATCTCCATCTACCCTCTGATTTTCTCCCAGTTCGGCGAGGTATACCTGCCCACCTCCTACGGCTCACTCTTTGCCATTTTCCTGATGGGCGCAGCCCTGATGGCTCTGGGCGTATTTATCTCCTGTCTGACCGACAACCAGGGTCTGGCAGCCGGTATCGGCATCGCGGTCATTCTGTTCAACTATTACAGTGTCAGCTTATCTGAGTACGTATCCTCCACCTCCTTCGGCTCAGTCATCGCCCTGGCTGTCCTCATCCTGGCCCTGGGCGCCCTTATCCGGTATCTGACCAGAAACGAACTGCTGGCCTATGGGGTAAGCCTGGTGCTGGCAGTGGCGGTGTGCGTGATTTGCTTTGTGGACGCCTCCCTGTTTGAAGGGCTTCTGCCTGCCATTATGAAGCAGTTGTCCCTCTTTGAACGGTTCAGCGCCTTTGTCAACGGCGTGTTCGACATGACTGCCATCGTGTACTATCTGTCTGTGATCGGATTTTTCCTCTTTCTTTCTGTCCAGTCCCTTGAGAAACGGAGGTACAACTGATGAAGCGCTGGAAGCTCCATGGAGACGGGGAGCAGGCGGCAAAAAACCGCATTGCCTTTCAGGGCGGCTCCTACTCCCTGATTATCACGGCGGTGGTGCTGGCCATTCTCATCGCAGTGAATGTACTGGTATCCGCCCTGCCCGCCGCTCTGACCAAATACGATATCAGCTCAGCCAAGCTCTACTCCATCACCAGCAACACCAAGGTTGTGGTGAACGCCCTGGAGGAGGACGTGACCATCTACTGGATCGTCCAGTCCGGTGAGGAGGACGCCGTCATTGAGAACCTGCTGAACAAGTATGACAGTCTGTCCGACCACATCTCGGTGGTCAAGAAGAACCCGGACGTATACCCCACCTTCGCCGAGCAGTACACCGACGAGACAGTGCAGAACAACAGCCTGGTGGTGGAGTGCGGTGACCGCAGCCGCTTCATCGGCTACAACGACATCTACGTCCAGGAGGCCAACATGTACTCCTACTCATACAGCACCTCCTTTGACGGCGAGGGCGCCATCACCTCCGCCATCGACTATGTGGTCACCGAGGACCTGCCTCAGCTCTACCTGCTGGAGGGACACGGCGAGCAGGATCTGCCCGCCACCTTCCG
This sequence comes from uncultured Pseudoflavonifractor sp., assembly GCF_944387805.1. Taxonomy (GTDB): domain Bacteria; phylum Bacillota; class Clostridia; order Oscillospirales; family Oscillospiraceae; genus Pseudoflavonifractor. The sequence continues at coordinate 22,664 of NZ_CALXGI010000005.1, forward strand.
CGACCAGGTGGAGAAGGAGAACATCGAGGTGAACACCCTCTCCCTGCTGACGGTGGACGAGATTCCTGAGGAGGCCGGCTGCATCATGATCTACGCCCCCTCCTCCGACATCTCCACTGAGGAGAAGGATACGCTCTCTGCGTACACCAAGAACGGCGGCAAGCTGATGGTGGTGGCCGGGCCCGTGGAGGACGGCAGCCTGGACAACCTGTACAGCTTGCTCTCCGACTACGGCGTGGAGTCCTGCGAGGGCATCGTGGTGGAGTCCGACCGGGAGCACTACACCCTCCAGCCCTATGTTCTCCTGCCCGACATGAACAGCGACGAGATCACCGACTCCCTCATTGAGGAGCACTACTACGCCATCATGCCCATCTCACTGGGTCTGAATGTGGACAACGCCAGCAGCTCAGTCACCACCCTGATGACCACCTCCGACGCCTCCTTCAGCAAGATCGCGGGCTACGACCTGGAGACCTATGAGAAGGAAGACGGGGACATTGACGGCCCCTTTGCTGTGGCGGTGTCCATCGATTGCGGCAACGAGGGCCAGATTGTGTGGTTCACCTCCTCCGCCTTCCTGGAGGACATGTACAACGCCTTCTCCTCCGGCGCCAACTCCGACCTGGCTATGAACGCCCTGTCCTCCCTCATTGGCGAGCGGGAGGCCATGGCCATCCGCAGCAAGTCCCTGAACTATAACTACCTGAATATCAGCAGCTCCACCGCCTCCCTGCTGAAGGTGCTGATGATCGGCGTGTTCCCCCTGGCCTATCTGGGCATCGGCATTGGCGTGATTCTGAGAAGAAGGAGGCTTCAGAATGAAGCGGGCTAAACGGATCTATATCCTGCTGGGCGTGCTGGCAGTGGTTTGCATTGCCGCCTTCGCCGTCATGCAGTACCAGGAGCAGCAGGAGCTTATTCAGAACACTGACGATATCATCCTGGAGGTGGACTCCGGCGCGGTCCAGTCCCTCTCCTGGAGCTACGACGGAGATACCCTGGCCTTCCACAGGGACGGTACCTGGCTCTACGATGGGGACGAGGCCTTCCCTGTAGACGGGGAGAAGATCAACGAACTGCTGGAGACCTTCCAGGCCTTCGGCGCCGCCTTCATCATCCACGACGTCACCGACTTCGCCCAGTACGGCCTGGACGACCCCGTCTGCACCATCGGCCTGACCACCAAGGACACCAGCTATGAGATCCAGCTGGGGGATTACAGCACCATGGACGCCCAGCGGTATGTCTCCATCGGGGACGGCAACGTATACCTGGTCCAGGAGGACCCGCTGGACACCTTCGATGTGGAACTCAGCGACCTCATCGACAACGACGAGACCCCCAGCTTTGACCGGGTGGAGTCCATTCAGTTCACCGGCAGCGACTCCTATCAGGTCATTTATCAGGAGGACAGCGGCTACTCCTGCTGTGCCGGCGACGTGTACTTCAAAGAGCAGGACGGGACGTACCTGCCCCTGGACACTTCCCTGGTGGACAGCTACCTGAGCGGCATCACCAGCCTGAGCCCCACCGACTATGTGACCTATAACGCCGCCGAGGAGGACCTGGCCACCTACGGCCTGGACAATCCGGAACTGACCGTGGCCGTCACCTACACCCCCGCGGGAGACGAGGACAGCGGGGAGACCGCCGAGCCCCTGGTCTTTACCATCAGTATCAGCCGTGACCCCGAGGAGCGGAGCGCAGCGGAGGAGGCGGAGCGTACTGAGGAGGCGGAGCGTACTGAGGAGGCGGAGCGTACTGAGGAGGACGACGCCGCCGGCATCACCGCCTATGTGCGCATCGGCGCGTCTAAGATCATCTACCAGATCACCGGTGCCCAGTACAAGGAGCTGATGGCCGCCTCCTACAACGATCTGCGGCACCAGGAGGTGTTCTGCGCCGACTTTTCCGACGTGACCGGCCTGGACATCACCCTGGAGGACACGGTCTATACCATCACCTCCGAGGGCGCCGGCGACAGCAGAACCTTCTCTTACAATGGTGAGGAGATTGAGATTGCCGACCTGCAGGACGCTCTGGAGGCAATAACCGCCTCCAGATTCACCGACGAGAACCCCGCCCAGAAGGAGGAAATCAGCCTGACGGTTCATCTGGACAACGAGAATTTCCCGGAGATCCGAATCCAGCTGTACCGCTTCGACGGAGAGCAGTGTCTGGCCGTGGTGGACGGCAAGCCTGTCTCCCTGGTCTCCCGCTCCTCTGTGGTGGACCTCATCGAGGCGGTCAACGCCATCGTCCTCTAATCTGCCTGCAAACACAAAAAACCAGGATCGCTCTTGCGGTCCTGGTTTTTTGTATTACAGCTTGACCCGGAAGCGGATGGCCCGTCCCTCCAGACTGGAGACGGTGATCTCACCCCTGTGCTTCTCCGCAATGGCCTTGGCAATGGACAGCCCCACACCAAAGCCGCTGCCGTAGGTTCTGGCTTTGTCGGCCCGGTAGAACCGGTCAAACAGGCGGTCCAGCTGAATGCTGTCCACTGCCGCATAACTGTTTTCCAGCGTCAGCACCGGTCGCCGCCCGCCGGACAGCCCCACCCTGATGGTACCATCCCTGTCACAGTACTTCACTGCGTTGTCCATCAGGATGGAGATGAGCTGGCGGACAGCCGCCTCGTCCCCGGTGCAGCTCACCCCAGGCGGCACGTCCTGCTCCAGGGTTATCCCCCTCTCCCGGATGGTCCCGGCAAAGGCTGCCGCCGTCTCACTCACCGCCTCACTCAGACTGAAGGGGCGCATCTCCAGGGTACTCTGGTCCTCGTCCATTCGGCTGAGCATCACCAGCCGGTTCACCAGCCCGGCCATGATGCCTGTCTCCTCCCGGATGTCGCTGAGCCATTCATTGGGGCCGCTCTCCGACTCCATAATGTCCAGATTGGTCTGAATCAGGGTCAGAGGCGTTTTGAGCTCGTGGTTTGCGTCGGTGATGAACTGCTTCTGCTTCTGGTAACTCTCCACAGCGGGCTTCACCGCCTGTTTGGAGAACAAAATTACCAGCAGCAGCACCACTACGCTGCCCGCGATGAACACTGAAGAGGCAGTCAGCAGGAAGCGCTGATTCGGCTCCCTGGTGTCCGCGCCATTGATGAACACCACCGCAGTGCCGTCGGCTGCGGGGTACACCTTGTAACGGAAATTCTCGAGCCACCCCCGCTCCTTCCCCTTCTCTAGGGCAGCGGCGGCGTATGCCTGGGCCTCCTCCTCACTGACGCTGGCGATGGCCCGGATATCCACCGAGAGCAGCTCCCCTTCTCCGTCGAAGCGCACGGTGAAGAACCGGGTGGTAAAGGGGGACTCCTGATTCACCCCTTCCGGCGGAAGAATCTGTCCCGCCTCCGGCCCGAACTGCTCAAAGTCCGGGAAAATACCGTCGTTTTCTGACACCAGGTCGGCCAGCGTGTCCAGCCGGGCGCTGGTCTGGACCTCGGTAAACAGATAGATGGCGGCAAAAAGCACAAAGAACACCGTCACAAAAGACAGCATGCAGAGCCGGATGAATTTCTTTCTCAGCCGGTCAATCATGTCTCCTGCTCCAGAATATATCCGGCGTTGCGGACCAAGCGGATGGACACGGGGGCTTTCAGCGCCGCCAGCTTTTTCCGTAAATTTGAGATGTGCACCCACACCACACTGATATCCACCTCGCTGTCCCACCCCCACACATGGGACATGAACTCGTCAGTGGCGACAATGAAATTGGGGCGCTGGATCAGCATCTCCATAATTTGAAACTCCCTGCCGCTGAGGGTCTGACTCTTCCCTCTGCAGCTGAGCTCGTAGGTGGACCGGTTGAGCGTCAGCTCCCCTACCTGTACCAGGTCGGGCACGTAGTTGTCCTTTCGCCGCAGCATGGCCCGCACCCGGGCCAGCAACTCGGAGGTGGAGAAGGGTTTGGACAGGTAGTCGTCCGCCCCCGCGTCCAGCCCCTCCACCCGCTGCTCCACCTCGGTCCTGGCTGTCAGAAACAGGGCCGGTGTGGAGATGCCCTGTCCCCGGACGCTGCGCAGCACTGCAATGCCGTCCAGCCCGGGCATCATAACGTCCAGCACCATGCCGTCGTACTCCTCTGTCTCGGCATAGGCCAGGGCGTCCGTCCCGGTGGACACCGCGTCCACCATGTACCTGTTTTTCTCAAAGATGTGCTTGAGGGATTTCAGCAGCTTCAGATCGTCCTCCGCCACTAGCAGCCGCATAAGCTCAACCCGCCTTTCCTGGGTGATGTTTTCTGAGCTGTGCGCCGCTTCTTTCCCGCTGTTTCTTTCCTGTGTCTATTATAGTCTCCCGACGGAGCAGTATCAACGCGCGAAGCATTTCGTTTACAAAATGTTTTGATTTTCCCGGCCTTTAACCACAGATTTCACAGTTTATTCATCAAAAATTTTAGCACATCTCAGGCGCCGGGCCTTGTGCTGTATCTCCGGTCAAAAAACGGCCGTCCCTCCACCGCTCTGTCTACCTGCTCCACCCAGAAGCGGCCCCGGCGGCAGAAAGGAATTCCCCACCTGCCGCTGCTTTTTTATTCCATTGCAGAGAAAAGTCTGTTATACTGAAGGCATCCCCAGCGGTACAACGTCTGCCAATACGGGTCCATTGAACACAGAAAAGCCCCGGCGGCGGTGTGTCCAATCCCAGCGCTGACCTACGCCGCAAAATCCATCCGGAAAGGAGCTGAAAGCATGATCTACTGCATGTCCGACCTTCACGGCGAAGAGGACCGCTTTCACGCCATGCTGGAAAAAATTCAGTTCTCCGGTCAGGATGCGCTGTATGTCATTGGGGATGTCATCGACCGGAAGCCCGGCGGTGTACCCCTCCTCCAGGAGATTATGGCGGCGGATAACATGCATCTGCTGCTGGGCAACCATGAACAGATGTGCCTGGACACCCTGGGCCCCAACAGCGTCTACGGCAGCCGGGAGCTCTGGCGGCATAACGGCGGCAACTGCACTTACCGCCACCTGATATACATCTGCTCCCCCCAGGAGCGGCGGGACATTCTCAAATTTTTATCCTGCCTGCCCGACCATATGGAGCTGACCGTAGGGGAACGCGCCTTCCATCTGGTCCACGGTATGCCGTCGGAGGACCCGCACCGGCGGATTTGGGGACGGCCTGAGCGGGACACCCCAGCCCCCCTCCACGGCTGCACCGCCATCGTAGGCCATACCCCCACCTGCTTTCTCACCGGGCGGATGGACCAGCCCCTGTCCATCTGGCACGGGGACGGGATCATCGATATTGACTGCGGCTGCGGCCACGCCAGCGAGCACCGGCGGCTCTCCTGCCTGCGGCTGGACGATATGGCCGAGTTCTATGTATAAAATCGAACGGGGACAGACAGCATCCCGGCTGTCTGTCCCCGTTTTCTCTTATCTCCGGCCGCTCCCCGCTCGAACGGTGCAAACCCGCTCCATGTCATAGGTGCGGATAAAAGACGCCACACTGGCCCCCACTTCCAGATAGCGGAGCAGGATCTCCCCGCAGGCCAGGCTGTCGCTGCCGGCATGGTGGTGGTCCAGTGCCAGCCCCAGATAATCGCTCACTGTGTCCAGCCTGTGGTTGGGCAGCCGGGGCAGCAGCCGGCGGCTCATCTGACAGGTGCAGGCATAGCGCACCGTGGGGCGCCAGCGGATGCCATAGTCTCGCAGGCACTTGGCCAGCACCGACATATCAAAGGGGGCGTTATGGGCAATGAGCAGGCCGCTGTCCATCAGGGGCCCAATCTCCCGCCACAGCTCCGGAAAAGTGGGCTTGTCCGCCACCATCTCAGGGGTAATACCCGTCAGGGCAATATTGAACCGGTCAAAGCGCTGCTCCGGGTTCACCAGCGTGTAGTACTCCCCCGCAATCTTCCCCGCCTCCACCACTGCAATGCCGATGGCGCTCATGCGGTCGTTGGCGTAGTTGGGGGTCTCCACGTCAAAGGCGATATATCTGCCGTTCATCTCTTTCTCCTCCCGCGGCTGCGTCTCCGGTCCGGGGCTCCGTCCCGCGCCTGATTGTACCACAGCCCGGACGCCAGGGCAAGCCCGCTCAGAGATACCGCTGGGCAAACCGCTTCATGGGCTTGTTGACCTGCTTGGCTGTAAGCCCCACGCAGATGGCTGCCGCCACCGTGCCCTCCCGGACGCCGGTCAGCTTTCCCAGGAACAGGAAGGACAGAATGGCAGCCAGAACCACCAGCGTTACGTCAAAGCCCACCTTGGCATTGGCAAACTTCACACGGAAGGCCTTACACACGGCCAGAACCATGCCCTCGCCGGCCAGAGTGACCACCCCGGCAGTGACCTCAAAGCTGACGCCCACGCCCACCAGCAGAATTCCGATTATGCACAGCACCCAGGCCGTGGGGTAAGAGGTGCAGGCGATGCCGCGGAGAACCCACACGCTGAAGTCAGTCAGTCCGCCGAATATCAGGGCCACGGGCAGCTGGATGAGCTGGACAGGGTCATACTGCCTGCGCAGCAGCAGGATTTGCAGCACAATCAGCGTCACGTGCATGGCAATGGTGGCAGTACCGACAGTAAGCGGCGTAAACTGGCTGAGCACATAGGGCAGGCTGGAGATGGGCGACGTGCCCAGTCCCGCCTTAATGGAAAAGGCCACACCGAAGGCCATGATAACAAGGCCCACGCACAGCAGGATGTACCGCTTGACATACGCTTTGATTTTATTTTGAAGTTCCGTCTCCATCACCCGTTCTCCCTTCCGTCAGGTGACACCGACGCGTATACTTTTTCCAGCAGCACCCACAGCTGTTTTTGTTCCTCCGGCGTCAGCTGTGCCGCCGCCCGGGCGTCGGCACGGCGGAAGATGTCCGCCATCTGCGCTCCCAGCTTCTCCCCCTCCGGCGTCAGGGACACATAGAGGGACCGGCGGTTTCCGTCCCTCTGCTTCCGGCGGACCAGGCCGTCCCGCTCCATACGGAGCAGGATGCTGCCCACGGTGGCCTGTTCAATCTCACAGAAGGCTGCGATGCTCTTCTGATTGCACTCCCCCAGCGCCATCAGGCACTCCAGGATTTTAGGCTGTCCCGGCGACAGGCCCAGGGCCGCCGCCTCGCTCAAAATCCAGCGGTTCAGGTTGGTGTGAGTTTTCATCAGCAGGTAATGCAGTGCGTCCATATCTGTTCTCCCGGATAATAAGTTTTCTTATTATATCGATGCTTATTATAGTCCGGCGGCCTCATCTGTCAAGTCCCGGACGCGCAGGCGCCCCGCTCTGCGTCGTGCAGAGCGGGGCGCCTGTGTGCGCTATCTGCCTGTGAAAACGGTCAGTCCAGGTTCAGGAAATCTTTCCGGTAGTTGACGCCGAAGAATTCGGCCAGCTCCTGCATCTGGCTGTCCAGAATGGTGTTCTTCCGGGGCAGGTGGGCGGTGAGCATGTAGATCTGAGCCGCCTTCTCCACAGTCTCAATGAGGCCGAAGGTCTCGTCCAGGGTCTTGCCCGCACCGTAGATACCGTGCATCCCCCAGATAACCAGCCGGAACTCCTCCATCTTCTTCGCGGTGGCCTCGCCGATGGAGTTTGTGCCGCAGAGCATCCAGGGCAGCACGCCCACGCCGTCAGGGAACACGGCGATGCACTCGGTGCACATCTCCCACAGGGTGTGGGTGAACTTCTTCTCGTCCAGCTCATGGACATAGTTCATGGCCAGGGTGTAGGTGGGGTGGCTGTGCATGACCACCCGGTTCTCCGGGTCCACCTTCAGGCGGGCCATGTGGCTCATCAGGTGGGCGGGCAGTTCGGAGGTGAACTTGCCGCCGTCCTTATAGCCCCACAGCAGCTCGGCGGTGGTGCCGTCCTGGGCGATGCGGATGATGCCCAGGTTGGTCTCCGGGTCCTTCTCCACATTCTTGAAGTACTTGCCGGTGCCGGTGACGATGAAGTACTTGCCAATGAGAGGCTTGGCGTCAAATCCGGTGGGAATGGTCCGGATCACCTTATTCAGGTCCAGATAATCGGCAACCTCCTCTTCAGGCAGTAAGTAGCTCAAATTGCCGCCGTTCCGCTCATCCCACCCCAGCCGGTACATGTTGGCAGTGGTGCTCTTCATCTCCTCCACAAAGGGAGCGGTCAGAATATCTTTCATGGCGTTTCTTCTCTCCTATCTCACATCAGCTGGCGGAACAGACTCTTGAAGTCCTCCACAGTGGCCTCTCTGGGATTGCCGGGGGCGCAGGCATCGGCGGCGGCGGACTGGGCCAGGAAGTCCAGGTCCTCCTCCTTCATGGCAGGCAGCTTGGTGGGGATACCCACGTCCTGAGACAGCTGGCGCACGGCGTCAATGGCTGCCTTGCGGTAGGCTGCCTGGTCCATGCCTGTGGTATCCACCCCCATGGCCTCGGCAATATCCTTGAACTTCTCGCCGGTGTACTCCTGATTGAACTCCATCACGATAGGGAGCATCATGGCGCAGGCCACGCCGTGGGGGGTGTCGTACACAGCGCCCAGGGTGTGGGCCATGGAGTGGGCGATGCCCAGGCCCACGTTGGAGAAGGCCATGCCGGTGACAAACTGGCCCAGAGCCATGCCCTCCCGGCCCTCGGGCTCGTTGTTCACAGCGCTCCGCAGGTTCTTGGAGATGAGGCGGATGGCCTCCAGGTTCAGGCAGTCCGCCAAGGTCCAGGCGGCCTTGGTGGTGTAGCCCTCAATGGCGTGGGTCAGGGCGTCCATGCCGGTGGAGGCGGTGAGGCCCTTGGGCATGGTGGACATCATGTCGGGGTCCACAATGGCGATGTCGGGGATGTCGTTGGTGTCCACGCAGACGAACTTGCGCTTGCGCTCCACGTCGGTAATGACGTAGTTGATGGTGGCCTCGGCGGCGGTGCCGGCGGTGGTGGGCACGGCGATGGTGAACACGGTGCGGTTCTTGGTGGGGGCCACACCCTCCAGGGAGCGGACGTCGGCGAACTCGGGGTTGTTGATGATGATGCCGATGGCCTTGCCGGTGTCCATGGAGGAGCCGCCGCCGATGGTAATCATGTAGTCGGCGCCAGACTTCTTGTAGGCCTCCACGCCGGACTGGACGTTCTCAATGGTGGGGTTGGGCTTGATGTCGGAGTAGATCTCATAGGCCATGCCGGCCTCGTCCAGCAGGTCGGTGACCTTCTTGGTGACGTTGAACTTGACCAGGTCGGGGTCGGAGGCGATGAAGGCCTTCTTGTAACCCTTGGCGGCCACCAGACCGGGGATCTCCTTGATAGCGCCCTTTCCGTGATAGGAGATGGCGTTGAGCACAAAACGATTGACCATGGTAATACTCCTCCTGTATCTTTTCCGTTTTATTGTTTCAATTCAGCGCTTGGAGAGCACATCCCGCTCATACTGGAGCACGGTGTCCAGCCAGGTGCCGTCCAGGGGCGCGCCGCACCGGCGGCAGTACTCGTCCCACACATCGCCGAAGGGCATGGTCTTCAGCTCGTCCTGGCGCACCAGCACGGCGGTCAGGTCGCCCGCGTCCTGGTCGGCCTTCAGACTGTCGCTGGGGGTGAGCAGGGCGTAGAGCAGGGCCTTCTGCCAGTTGCGGAAGCCCAGAGTCCAGGCCGCCACCCGGTTGACCGAGGCGTCGAAATAGTCCAGGGCCATCTTCACCCGGCCCTCCAGGCCGCCGCAGCGGACAATCTCTTTGGCCATCTCCCGGGTCTCATCGTCAAAGAGGACCACGTGGTCGCTGTCCCAGCGGACGGGGCGGGTGATGTGGAGGGCGATCTCGGGGAAGAACACCAGCAGGGCGGGGATCTTGTCGCTCACCACCTCGGTGGGGTGGTAGTGTCCGTTGTCCATAAGGGGGATGCACCTGCCCGGGTTGGCGGCGGCGTAGCTCAGGGAGAACTCGGCGCTGCCCACAGTGCAGGCCTCCACGCCGATGCCGAATACCTTGGACTCCACGCAGGGCTTGACTTTGTCAAAGTCAAAGGGTTCGGAGAGAATCTCATCAATGGACTCCTTATAGCGCATCCGGGGCCCCATACGGTCGGCGGGGATGTCCTTGAAGCCGTCGCCGGTCCAGATGTTCATGACGCAGGGCTGTCCCAGCTCCTCGGCCAGATACTGGCTGATGCGGATGCAGGCCTTGCCGTGGTCAATCCAGAAGCGGCGGGTCTCCTCATTGGGAGAGGACAGGGTCAGAGGGTCGCACATGGGGTGGGAGAAGAAGGTGGGGTTGAAGTCGCAGCCCAAGCCCCGCGCCTTGCAGAAGTCCACCCACTTCTTGAAGTGCTTGGGCTCCAGCTTGTCCCGGTCCACCCAGCCGCCGTTGCCGTCGTCAAAGATGGCGTAGCTGGCGTGGAGGTTCAGCTTTTTCATGCCAGGGCACAGCTTGAGAACCATGTCGATGTCAGCCATCAGCTCTTCAGGGGTGCGGGCCCGGCCGGGGTAATTGCCTGTGGTCTGGATGCCGCCGGTGAGGGGCTTGGTTGGGTCGGTGTCAAAGCCGCGAACGTCGTCGCCCTGCCAACAGTGGAGAGAGACGGGAGCTTTCATCAGCCGCTCCATGGCCTGCTCGGTGTCCACACCCAGCGCGGCGTATTTCTCTTTCGCTTCGTTATACATATGCAGCCTCCTGCAGCAGAATATTTCCCAGGGCCGTGGCCTCGGGGGAGCCGGTAATCACCGGCCGGCCGATGGCCTGCCAGGTAAGGTGATTAAGGTAGGTGTTGTTGGCGCCGCCGCCCACAATGCACAGCACATCAAACTTTTCGCCGGTGATGTTTTCCAGCTCGTCCAGGGCGGCTGCGTAGGCGTGGGCCAGGCTCTGATAGATGGCATGGGCGTACTGACCAGGTGTCTGGGGTATGGGCCAGTTCTTCCGGGCGCACTCATCGTCAATCTCCGCCATCACCGACTTGGGCGCCAGATAGCGGGCGCTGTTTACGTCCAGGCGGTAGTCGAAATTGGCCTCGTCCCTGGCCATTTGGGCCAGCTGGGCGAAGGAGTACCGGTCTTCCAGCTCCCGCTTGAGACACTGGACCAGCCACAGTCCCATAATGTTCTTGAGAAACCGGATGGTGCCCACGCCGCCCTCATTGGTGAAGTTGGCCTTCATAGCCTCAGGGGTGGTGATGGGCTGCTCCAGCTCTGCTCCCAGCAGAGACCAGGTGCCGCTGGAGATGTAGGCCGTGCCCTTTCGGGGCAGGGCGGCGATGGCGGAGGCGGTGTCGTGGGTGGCGGGGAGGACTACGTCGCAGGTGAAGCCAACTTCCCGGGCGATGTCCCCCTTCAGCCGGCCCAGCTTTACCGGCGGGCGCTGGGGCTGGGCGGCGAAGAGCCGCTCCGGCAGGCCCAGAGCGGAAATGATCTCCATATCCCATGTCCTGCGCCTGGCATCCAGCAGACCGGTGGAGCTGGCGTTGGTGTACTCGTGGGCCTTCATGCCTGAGAGATAGAAACTCAGGTACTCGGGCAGCATGAGGAAATCCGCCGCATGCTCCAGCCGTCCGCGGGCCTTGTCCCAGCAGAGCTGGTAGATGGTGTTGAAGGGCTGAAACTGAATACCGGTCCGCTCATAGAGCCTTTCAAAGGAAATTGTCTTGTGGGCCAGCTCAGCCCCCTCTCCGCCCCGGCTGTCCCGGTAGCAGTACAGGGGCAGGATGGGCTGGTCCTGGCTGTCCAGCAGCACATAGTCCACCGCCCATGTGTCGATGCCCACGCTGTCGGGCACAATGCCCTGCTCCCTGCAGGCCTTCAGGCCGCCCACCACCTCCCGGCACAGCCGGTCCAGGTCCCACACCAGGTGGCCCTCCCGCTCTTCAGGCAGGTTGGGAAAGCGGTAGACCTCCTTCATTTTCAGCTCGCCGTTCTCCCTCCAGGCGGCAATATGCCGGCCGGATGAGGCGCCGATGTCAATGGCTAAGTGTATCATTTCCGATGCCCTCTCTTTTTTGGGGTTTAGAGGTCAGTCCTCCTGCTGCTTGTGGCGGGCAGCGATAGCGGCCTGCTCCTCGGGCAGCTTCTTCTCCACAGTGAAGAAGAAGATCAGCGCCGCGCACACCACATAGGCGATGGTCTCCACCCAGATATAGCCCACGGTGATGGTGCTCTGGACGGCGGCAGTCTGCACAAGGGTCTCTGCTCCACCGGTGGGCTTCTGGTAGTTGACCGCGCCCAGCATGGCCATGAATACGGCGTTCATGATGGGGGTGGCGGCCACCATCAGGGAGGAATAAATGCTCATGGTCAGGCCGTCAGTGCGGATGCCGCGCTTGAACTCGATGTGGTCAATGACGTCGGCCAGCATGGCCAGAATCAGGTAGCAGGCGGGGGCGGAGCCCAGGCACTTGAGGGCCACGCCGACGGCCACCAGGACAAAGTTGTGGCTGCCCAGTCCGGCGATCACGCCGCCCACGGCGCCCAGCAGCATGCCCGCCAGACACACAATACGCTTGGAGAACTTGTTGGCCAGGGGCACCACAAACAGGGCTGCCACCGCCATGGGGATGGCGCCCAGAACAGCCAGAATGGTCTGGGCAAAGCCCCAGTCGATGGTGCCGGTGGCGCCGATGACCCACTCGCAGAAGTAGCTCATGGAGCCGTTTTTCATGGCGCCGGCCCACTGGAAGCCCAGGTAGAAGAGAATGACAATCCACCACCACTTCTCACTGGTGACGGCCCCCAGCTGCTCGCCCAGAGAGGCGGCCTTAGCCTTGGTCTCCTGAGCATCTCCCTTTCCCATGGCCTCTTCAGTGACCCGCTCGCGGGTAAACTTGTACTGGAGGAAGATAGTCAGGGCGGAGAAAATAGCCACGGCCAGCATGACCATGAACCACATGTTCTGGTCGTTCTTCATCACCTGGCTCACCAGGATGGGGAATACCATGGAGCCCACGCCCATAACGCCCAGACCGGCCACATTGGTGAAGGAGGCCAGGGCGCCCCGCTGCTGGCTGTTGCGGGTGGACACGGGGATGAGGGTGGAGTTGGCGGTGTTGTAGATGGGATAGGCCACGGCATAATAGAGGTTGTAGGCGATGGCAATCCACACCATCTTGGCCACGCCCTCAAAGGGGACGATAAACATGAGCACGCTGGCCACCGACAGCGTCAGGGCGGACAGCAGCACCCAGGGCCGGGCTTTACCCGCCAGGCAGCGGGTGCGCTCGATGAGCTGGCCCACAATCAGGTTGGCCGCCACGATAAGGACCGTGGACGCCACCTGGAGCACAGAGAGAAATGCCTCATCCAGGGCCAGCACATCGGTGAAGTACTTGTTGAGGAAACTGGTGAAAATGCCAGAGGAGAGCAGGGCTCCGAAGGGGCCGATAAAGTAGCCCAGCAGCATCTCAGGGAGCCGAACTTCCGGGGATCGAATCAGGGATCTGGTGAGGGGTGTGTTCCAGAAGTCATTTTTTTTGTTGTTCATAGTCCAAGTCCTTTCTCACAGCTTGCAGGCCCGTGTGTGGGTTCCGCTACTGTAAATTGTATGACTTCTGTCGGGCAGCGTCAACTCACAACTTGCGCCCACAGGCACCGTCACCGTTACGGTCAGCGTGCCGTTCTCCGCCTTCCAGTCCACTGCGGCCCGCCCGTAAGGGGTCTCCACCCAGGCGCTGGCCCAGGTGAGGCCGCCGCCCACCAGAGGCTTGACGGCAAAGCGTTTGTAGCCCGCCTCCAGGGGCTCGATACCCGCCACACGGCGGTAGAGAAAGTCTCCCACCGCGCCGGAGGCATAGTGGTTGTAAGAGATCATCTTGTCGGTGCCGTCGTCCCCGATGGGACACTGGCCGTTTTCGTCCAGGCCGTCCCACCGCTCCCAGATAGTGGTAGCTCCCATCTTTACCTCATAGAGCCAGGATGGACACTTGGTGTTGAGAAGCATTTTATAGGCCGTGTCGGCATGGCCGTTGTCGGCCAGGGCAAAGAGGATGTAGGGTGTGCCGGGGAAGCCGGTGCCGATGCAGAAGTTGTTCTTCTCCACCAGCCGGGCCAGGTTGTCCGCCGCCTTTGCGCGAACCTCCGGCGGAAACATGCCGAACTGGAGGGGCAGGACATAGGCTGTCTGGAACTCGTTGAGGAGTTTGCCCTGGCCGTCAGTGAACACAGAGCAGTAGGCGTCGGCCACCTTGGCGCTCAGGTCTTTGTAGTAGACGGCGTCCTCCTGCTCGCCCAGCAGCTGGGCCACCTGAGCGGTGACCGCGCTGGTGTGACACAGGCTGGCAGTGGCAGTCCACTTGCTGCGGGCCTGCCACTGCTGCATCTTGGGCACATCAGGGGCCACCCAGTCCCCGAAGTGGAGCACCGAGGGGGTGCTCCAGATGTATCGCTTCTTGCCGAAGCTGAAAAGCCCCGCCCAGAATTTGCAGGCCTTCACATATTTTTTCATGACCGGGTAGAATCTTTTCAGGATAGACAGGTCTCCACGGGCCATATACTCCGCCCAGGGCACCAGCACACAGGCGTCGCCCCACCAGTCCACCGCCATGGCGGGCATGGTGGCTGGAAAACCATACCCCTGGACAGGCACCGTGTTGGGGATGCCTCCGCCGGGCAGCTGCTCAGCCTGCACATCCAGCATCCACTTCTCCAGGAAGCCGCTCATGTCGAAGTTGAAGCAGGCCGTGGGGGAGAACACGGCGATGTCGCCGGTCCAGCCCATACGCTCATCACGCTGGGGGCAGTCGGTGGGGATGTCCACAAAGTTGGACTTGGCCCCCCAGCGGATATTGGACTGGAGCTGGTTGAGCATCTCGTCGGAGCAGGAAAAGCCGCCGTTGTCAGCCAGGTCGGAGTAGAGGGCCACAGCGGTCACATCGATATCCTCCGCGCCGATGCCCTCCACCCCCGCATAGCGGAAGCCCATGTAGGTAAACCGCGGGGAATAGGTCTGCTCCCCGTCCGCGCAGGTGTACGCGATGCGGGCCTTGGCGGTGCGGAGAAAGGCGGTGTTCAGGGTGCCGTCCGGGTTGAGGATCTCGGCGTGGCGCACCAGAATTTTCTGACCCCGCTTGCCCCGGATCTTCAGCCGGACCACGCCGGCAAAATTCTGACCAAAGTCGTACACCAGGCAGTTTCCAACTTTGGTACAGGAGATAGGGGAAAATTCCTCGTGGGCGGTGACTGCCGGGCCGTAGGATGCCCGGATGGCTGGGCTGACCCGTAGTTTCTCCACCGTGGCGTTGCGCCAGCTGCCGGTCTCTGCGGTGGCGTCGTACACCTCGCCGTCGTACAGGTCGGCCTCCCGGAGGGGGCCCTCCTCAGTGACCTGCCAGGAAGGATCGGTACCCACAATCTCCTCTGTTCCGTCCTTGTAGACGACCCGCAGTTCCAGCAGCAGGGCCTGCCGGTCGGCAGTAACCCGATTCTTCCGTGTGAATACAAAGGAGCCCACCGCCCAGCCGCCGGCTACTACTGCCGTCAGGGTGTTATCCTTCCGGAGCTGACCGGTCACGTCGTAGGTCTGGTATTGCAGATTGGTCTTGTAGGAGGTAAAGCCGGGGGCAAAGTACTCGTTGCCCACCGGTGCGCCGTTGAGGGTCAGTTGATAGATCCCCATGGCGGTGGAGCGGATTTTAGCCTCCTTCACTTCTCCCCGGAGGGCAAAGGTCTTGCGGAAGGTCATGGGTACGGGAGAGACCTTTTTCTCGGTAAAGGAGTAGGCCCCGTCGCTGATCCACTGGGCATCCCAGGGGGTATCCAGCCGTCCGGTCTCAAAAGTCAGCTCCGCCCGGGCCGTCTCCCCGGCGTCGTCCACCGCCGTCAGCTCTGCACGGTAACGGGTAAAGGGCTTGAGGGCCGGACCGCCGTAGGGGATGGCGGCCTGCTGGACGGTCTCCACCGTCCAGCCGTTGACCGTCAGAACGGCTTTGGCCAGCTCTGCTCCGGCCCGGTCGCTGTCCAGGGAGAAGCCAAACCTGGGTGCGGCCGCATCCGTGACGCAGTGTTCCCGCTGATTTTCACAGGTAAATGTTCTGATGGTAAGCATATGTAACCGGCCTTTCTTACGCAGATATTCCTTCTTCTCTCCCGCCCCTGCCGGGCAAAGAAATTGCTGTGCCCAGGGTGGGGTCCCCAGGCACAGCAATTCAAACCCTGTTCAGGCCTTCAACGCTTGCCTGTAGGTTTTTCTCAGGCTTCCTTCTTGTTGAGGCGGAAGAAAGCGGCTGCCATGGCTGCCACCGCAGACACGGCCAGGCAGATCATGTTGACGATGGTGCCGGTGGCGGAGGACAGGTTTTCAGGGGTCTGGACCTCCAGGGTGACGTCGGCGTTGGAGAAGTAGATGTAGCCCAAGCCCTCGGCTCTGGCGGCAATCAGGTTGATAAGGCAGAGCGTGAGAAGCACAGGGATGGCAATGCGCATGGCGCCGGAGATCACCTCCACCACAGTGGCGGCAGCGCCGGTCAGCTTCACCTGGGCCAGGATAATTACCAGCACCAGCAGAATAATGGCGGGAATCCCGTAATTCAGCATGCTGCTGACTTTGGCGTTCTGGAAGTAACCCTCGCCGGAGATATTTACGCCGTAGACAATGAGAGAGGCCACCGCCAGGATGGCGGCAATCAGATTAACCCAAACGCCAGCGGACTGTTTCTTGATGTTCATGGTTATACCTCCTCCTTCTTTTTCTCGGGCACCAGGGTCAGAGCCAGCCAGGCCACACCGGTAATCACGGCCAGCGCGCCGCTGGTGTAGGTAATGGCGGCCAGGGCGTTGTCCCACCAGGTATTGACCTTCTCAGTGGACACGTTCATGATGGCGCTGTTGGCGAAGGTGTAGAGCTGATACTTCAGGTTCTGTCTGGCCTGCTCCACCAGAGCAGAGTCATTCTTAACGGTATCCACAGAGATGTAGGGCCAGGTGGCGTCCACGCCGCCCTCACCCAGGTTGATATGGTTATCCTCCGTGGCAAAGTCAGCCACCTGGGTGATGCCGGCCATAACCATGGACTCGGCGTTGAAGTAGTACTTGTTGTTCATCATATCGGTGGAGATGAGGCCGGTATAGCCCCACTCACCCCGGAGAATTTTCTGGAGCATGCCCACGTGGTGAGAGGCATTGGTAGCGCCGATGCGGTTGAAGGCAATCATAATGCCCATGCCGTCGGCATCCTCCAGGCCGCCCTGGAAGCAGCGCAGGTCGGTCTCGCGGAACTTCTGCTCGTTCATGTAGGCGGAGATGCCGCCGCGGTTATGCTCCTGGTCGTTGAATCCCATGTGCTTGGGACCGTTGATGATGCCCATGTCGGCGCAGCCCTGGAGCACGCCGTAGCCCATCCGGTTTGCCAGCATGGGGTCCTCGGAGATGTACTCGTAGTTACGGCCGTTGTAAGGGGTGCGGCGCTGGGTCAGGCCCACGCCCCACAGGTGGTACCGCTTGAGCCACAGGCCGGAGTTGCCCTCGATGCGGCCCCACTCGTAGGCCAGGTCGGGATTGAAGGAGGAGCCCAGCAGGGTCTGGGAGTGGACGTTGAAGCGGTAGGTCTCGCCGGTGGTCTCGTCGGTATAGGTGGCGGTAAAGCCGCTGACGCCCTCGTTCTGGTTGACCACGGGGTTGTCCACATAGGTCAGCACGTCGGACTGGCTGCCGCCGTGGATGACGGCGCCCACGGCCTCGTCAATGGTGATGGAAGACACCAGGGTATCCCAGAACGGGTCATTGACGTTGCTCAGCTGCTCATACTGGATGTTAGTGGTGTCGAAACGGACACCCTTGTCGCCGCCCTCGGCGGCGGGGCTGCCGGTCTGGATGGTATAGGTCTGGCCGCGGAGCTCAGCGATCCACTCGTCTGCCCTGGGGCTGTCGGCGATGGTGACGGCAACCTCATTGTAGTTGATGGGGTAGGTGCTCTCCCAATCGCTGCGGGACAGGTAGGTGACAGTGTCCTCACCGGTCCAGTAGTTCAGGTCGGCATCGTCCGCCACGTTGGTAACAGCCACGCCGTTTTCAACAGCAAAAGTAGTCTTGTCCAGCTCGCCCAGGCTCCACACCTGCGCGGTGCCGGTGGCCTCGGCGTCCATGCCGTCGGCAGTGGTCTTGCCCTGAGCGGCCAGAATGTTGTTCACGGCCTCATGGGCCCCGGCAGCGGCGGTGAAGTAGTAGTCACCGGCGTCCAGGATGTAGGTCTTGGCATTGGTGTAGTCGTAGCTGGCCAGGTACTTGGTGGGGATGGTGATGGTCACCTCAGCGGTCTGACCGGCTTTGACCTCGGTCTTGGCGGAGTTGAGGAACATCACGGCGGACTTCTCCACATGGTTCTGCCTGTCGTAATCGGTGTAGGGCTGCTGAACATAGAGCTGAGCCAGGAAGTAGCCGTCCTGATCGCTGTTGTTCTTGATCTCCACCACGGCGGTGATGTTGCCGTCGGGGGTGCGGTCCACGTCTACGCTCTTGAGCGTCTGAGTATAGTCCAGATAGCTCAGGCCGTGGCCAAAGGAGTAGAGGACTTCCTTATTATAATCCCAGCTGCTGTCCTGGGTGGCGCCCGCGCCGGAGTTTGCGCCGGAACCGGGGTTCATAATGGAGTCATAGTACCGGGTCTCGTAGTACTTGTAGCCCACATAGATACCCTCGGCCTCCACGATGTAGTAACCGCCGTTGTAAGTGTCGCTGCCGCCGAAGGAACCGGCAATGGTGTTGGCGATCTCCACGCCGGGATAGCGGGGGTCGTCGCCGTCGCTGCTCACGATCTCGTAGTCGGCATAGTAGCCGCCGCCGAAGTTCATCACAGCGGGGTTGGAGGCGTTGTCCGCCACATAGGTGTCAGGCAGGGCGCCGGTGGCGTTAACCTGGCCGGTGAGCACCTTCACCACGCCGATGGCCTGGTAGTCGTTGAGACAGCCGATGTAGGCGATGCCGTCCACCTCGTGGGCGCCGCCGGCGGCAATGTCCTTGATGACCATGGTGTTGCCGGTGTTCAGGAGGACAACCACCTTGGAGCAGGTCTCCTTGGCCACATCGATGACGGCCAGCTCATCCTCGCTCAGAGCCAGAGGGTCCTCGCCGGTCTCCTCACCGGCGTAGTTAACTGCGGAGCCGGGCATGTAGGTGTTGCCCTCGCCGGCGCCCCGGGCGAATACGCAGATGCCGACGGTATTATCCTTGTCCACCTGGCTCTTCCAGTCGGCGGGAGCACCCAGATTTTCATACTCCGTGGGGGGAACCTCGGCAATTTGGTAGGTGGTCATGTCGCCAGGGGAGGCCACGTAGATGTGGTCGTAGGCGGTGCTCTCCTCCATCTCGCCGGTCCACTGGTTGGGGACCTGCTCGGTGTGCTTGTTGAGGATATTGTTCTGATAGAAGTTCTTCACCGTCTCATTGATCTGCACGCCCGCATCGGTAAGGGCCTGCACCAGATCCACCGCGTCGGCGTTGCCCGCCTTGTGGTCGCCGCTGGTGTAGGGATAAGGAGCGTAGGCGGCCAGGCCGAAGAGGGCCACTGTGGTGTCAGAGGACAGCGGCAGCACATCGTTGTCGTTCTTCATGATGACGGTGCCCTCTTCGCCTTCCTTGATGGCGATGTTCCTGGCAGCGGCCTTCATCTCGTCGATGGTGCCGTAGTCGCTCTGGAAGCGGGCGGAGTCCTCATCTGTCAGGGTAATATAGCTGTTAGTGCCAAGGAAACCGTCCAGCGCTGAACGATAGCCCTCCGCGATGCCGGTGCCCACGACGGACAGGGCAAGCACGGAGGCCATGACCGCCGAAAGGCCTCTCATGACGGGTGCAATTCGTTTCGCTTTCATCATTTTTCCTCCCCATAGTAACATGAACATTAACGGCCGTTCTGTTGTGAGGAATTATAACACTCCGGCAATCTCTTGTCCATGTTTTAGTGATAATATCCAAGAAGTAGAAAGAACTACAAGCTTTCCAGACCATCTGAACACAAATGAACAGAAATGAACAGATTTTCAGATGCCAGGTGGGCTTCGTGCCCGTAAACAAAGCCCATAATATTCCAAATCAAAGGGGACATTGACAATAAAATGGCCGAATGATACAATATCGGCGAATTATGGAGGTCTTAATTATGCATACGAACGAACGTTTTGACCTAATTCTGGACTACCTTAAAATGCACAAACGAGCAACAGTTGCAGATTTGAGCAAATTGGTATACGTCAGCGAGGCCACCGTGCGCCGGGACCTGAACGAGATGCAGCGGATGGGCCTGCTGCGCCGAACTCACGGCGGAGCCATGTATGCCGACGGTTCGGAGGAGGTGTCCATCTTTGTCCGGCAGGAGGTCAACGCCACCGGCAAAGAGGTGACGGCCTCCATCGCACTGTCCCACCTGCCCGAGTTTCATACCATCTTTATTGACAACTCCTCTACCTGCCTGGCCCTGGTGCAGCGGATGAACCTCCAGCACAAGGTGGCGGTAACCAACGGCATCCAGGCCGCCACCTGGCTGGTGCAGCAGGACGATGTGCAGGTCATTATGCCCGGCGGTGAGCTGAAGCTGAACACCGGCTTTACCGGCAGCACAGCCTGCAACGCGCTGCGGGGCTTTCGGTTCGATGTAATGCTCTGCTCCTGTGCCGCCATTGATTTGGAGGGCACCTACGAAAACTCTCTGGCGGTGAAGGAACTGAAAGTCACCGCCATGGAACTGTCTGAACGCTGCATCCTCATTACGGACAAAACCAAATTCAGCCTGAAGTCCCCCTACCATACGGTAAGCCTGCGGAAGTACGACTGTATCTTCACCGACGCGGATGACAAGCTCCTCGCCCCCTACCGGGAGACCGGGCTGCAGATTATCAACCGGTGAGCGGGCGCGAGGGGGCTTTTCCGTGAGAATCCGCAGTCTTCCGTTGCTGCCAGGCATACTGGCCGCCGCACTCCTGCTTCTGTCCGGCTGCGGGGCGGTTGGAGGGAACGCTCCCACCTGCACCGTAATTTTTGAGGACAACCCAGAGCTGTTCTTTTATAACCAAGTCTACGAGACGGAGCGGGGCGGGGATGTGACCGCCACCGTGGGCGTGCCCACCGGCTGCCGCATTGACACTGTCAGCTTTGACCGGTACACTGTGTCTGGCAAAACCGGCTTTTCCGCCAGCTATGACTACTATACTTTGATTCTCCACGACGTCCGGTATCCGGCGGTGGTGCGGCTGACCACCGCTCCCGCCCTCACCACCGTCTATGCCCCGGGAGAAGGACATGGGGAGACCATCACCGTTCGGGAGGACAGCCCCCGCCTGTCCCCCAACACCCTGCCCTGGCGAGGACAGTTCTCCAGAGACGGCTTTCTGGCCGTGGGCTGGAATACCGCACCCGACAGCAGCGGCGTCCACATTGGCTTCGGCAGCCGGGCAGCCAGAGGGGACGGGGCCGAGACGCTGACCCTCTACCCGGAGTGGCTCCCCTGTACGCCGGAGGAGGCCTTCACCTGGACAGAGCAAGACGGCGGCGCCGTCATCACCGGCTATGACGGCAGAGAGGGAGACCTGGTTATCCCCGAGACCCTGGGCGGACTGCCTGTCACCGCCATTGCAGCCGGTGCCTTCGGCACTGTGACGGCGGACATTGTGGCCCTGCCGTCCACCCTGACAGCCGTGGAGCCGGGGGCCTTTTCCGCCCTGACGGCGGAGCATCTGTACCTCTTTGATACCCTGGAGCAGGTGGACGAGGCCTCCTTCGGGGACTACGCCGTCACCCGTCTCCATCTCAACGCCGTCAGGGACCCGGCCTACTGCGGCACCTACTTTGACACCTTCCCTGACAAGGCGGACTACCTCCGGTCGGTGGCGGCGGAGGACAAGCTGGTGCTCTTCTGCGGCTCCTCCGCCCGGTTTGGGTACGACAGCCCCATGCTCGCTGAGGCGTTTCCCGATTATGAGGTGGTGAACATGGGGGTATACGCCTACGCCAATATGCTGCCCCAGGCCAGAATCGTCCTCCACTACATGAAGGAGGGGGACATTCTCCTCCACTCCCCCGAGCTGGACGCCATTGAGCAGCAGTTCTGCGGCAGCACCGCCCTGGACAAGGAGACCTTCTGCATGACCGAATCCAACTACGACCTGCTCTCCCTGCTGGACTGCCGGGAGTTCACCAATCTGTTCGGCGCCTTTGGGGCCTTCCAGGCCGCCCGGGCGGACATGGAGCCCCGCTCCTACGCCGACTCCCCTTCCATGTACGACGAGGACGGAAACCGGCAGGAGCAGGCCACCTACAACCGCTACGGGGACTACATCCTCTACCGGGAGAACAACCTGTCCGGGGAGAATTTCGGCATCAAACGCGCCTTCTATAACGCCGACCATATCACCCAGGCGGACTGGCGGGGCATCAACGGCATGTACGACAGCTTTGCGTCCAAGGGCGTGTCGGTGTACTTCACCTACTCGCCCCGCAGCCGCACCAGCATCTCGGAGGACAGCACTGAGGAATCCATCGCAGAGCTGGACGCCCTGTTCCGGCAGAAACTCCACGCCCCCGTCATCTCCGACATTCATTCCTCCCTCATGGACCCGCTGTACTTCTACGCCACCGACAACCATCTCAGCACCGAGGGCGTGCAAATCCATACCGCCCAGGTCATCGGCGACCTGCGCCGGGCACTGGAGGGAGAGGCATGACCTTTGTCTTTCTCCAGTACCCCCTCATTCCCGCCCTGCTGGTTTCGTCCCTGGCGCTAATCGCTCTGGCCGGGCTCCTCCGCCGGGGCGGCGGGGCGGCGGCAGTACTGGCGGCGCTGTCCGCATCGGCCATGGTGGTGGCCGCGCTGGCCTGCTCAGTGCCCTATGAGGAGATTTTGCTCCTGCTGCTTCTCCCAGCCCTTACATGTTTTCTGACTGTGGTAAGGGGGGAGAAGAAATGAGCTTTGTGTCCCCCGGTTTTCTTGTTTTTCTCCCGGCGGTGCTGGCCCTCTACCGGTTTACCCCCTGGCAAAAGCGGTGGATGGTGCTTCTGCCCGCCTCCTACTTCTTCTACGCCTGCCACAGCCCCTGGCTGCTCAGCCTTATCTTTCTCACCACCCTGGTGTCCTACGCAAGCGCCCTGCGCATCGAGCGGGCGGAGACCAGAAAGCAGAAGCGCCGGGCGGTGGTTCTGGATGCGGCGGTATGCCTGGGCATCCTGTTCATCTTCAAATACCTGGACTTTGCCCTGGGCGGGGTGTTCTCCCTGCTGGGGCTGTTTGGGATGGAGAGCAGCTTTTCCGGCTTCCACCTGCTGCTGCCCATGGGCATCTCCTTCTATGTGTTCCAGACTATGTCCTATACCTTTGACGTCTATCGGGGCACCATCCGCGCGGAGCGCCACCTGGGGTACTACGCCCTGTTTGTCTCCTTCTTTCCCCAGCTGGTGGCGGGCCCCATTGAGCGCCCCGGCGACCTGCTGCCCCAGCTGAAGGCCCCCAATCCTCTGGAGCAGGAGGACATCGCCCAGGGCGTCCGGTTTCTGGTGCGGGGATACGGAAAAAAGGTGCTCATCTCCGACTTTCTGGCCCCCTTTGTGGATAAGGCCTATGGAGACGCCGCCGGGGCCGGGGGCGCGGCCATGGCGCTGGCCACCGTGCTCTTTGCCCTGCAAATTTACTGCGACTTCTCCGGCTACTCCGACATTGCCATGGGCTGTGCCCGGCTTATGGGCATCAGGCTTACGGAAAATTTCCGGCAGCCCTACGCCGCATCCTCCCTCCGGGACTTCTGGCGCAGGTGGCACATCAGCCTGACCCGCTGGTTCACCGATTACCTGTACATTCCCCTGGGCGGCAGCCGCCGGGGACTCCTTCGGCAGTGCGTCAACACACTGGCTGTCTTTCTGGTCAGCGGCCTGTGGCACGGGGCCAGCCTGACCTTCGTGGTGTGGGGCGGGCTCCACGGATTATTTCTTGTAGCGGAAACTCTGCTGCTGGGGCGGCGGCAGCTCAGGTCGCCTCTGGGGCGGGGGCTCCACCGGGCGGTGACGCTTATCCTGGTGTGCTTCGCCTGGGTGTTCTTCCGCTCGTCTGATCTGTCCCAGGCTTGGTTTATCCTCCGGTCCATCTTTACCGACTTTCACCTGTCCGCCGCCCTGACCGGGCTGGGCATGGGCCGGGCAGAGCTGGTGCTGGCCTGTCTGCTGGTGCTCCTGCTGCCCCTGCTGGAGCAGCTGCCCGCCCTCAGAGTGCAGGAGAACCGAACCCGGGGGCGGTATGCGGTCCCTCTGCTCTACTTCCTGCTGATTGCCGCCATTGTGGCCTGCCGCTGCCTGGTGCTGACAGAGCACGGGGCCACCGCCTTCATCTACTTTCAGTTCTAGGGGGGGAGGATGCCATGAAACAGCGAAAAATACCCTCCCCCGCTGTCCTCTGCGGCGTGCTGGCGGCGGCTCTGTGCCTGCTGGCCGGGGTGCTGCTCCTCTTGGGCTTTGTCCTGCCGCCCCAGTATGAGGACACCTTTCTGGGGGAGATGAAATACAAAATGGAGCGGCTGGAGACCACGGAAGGGCCCCGCATCATCGTGGTGGGGGGCAGCAGCGTGCCCTTTGCTCTGAAGAGCGGCCTGGTGGAAGAGTACCTGCCCGGCTATCAGGTGGTGGACTTCGGCATGTACGCCGGTATGGGTACGGTGGTCATGCTGGACTGGGCCCAGACCCAGGCCCGTGAGGGCGATATTTTCGTCATCGCCCCAGAGCAGAGCGCCCAAACTCTGTCCTGCTTCTTCTCCGGCGAGCTGGCCTGGCAGGCGGCGGACGGCGCCTTTGACCTGCTGCCGCTGATCAACTCCGGCCGGTACGAGTCCCTGGCGGCCGCCTTCCCCGCCTTTGCGGGGAAAAAGCTGTGGTACGCTCTGACGGGAGCCCCGGAACCGGATGGCGTATATGCCCGCTCCTCCTTTGACGGCTATGGCGACATCGTCTATCCGGACCGGACGGCCAACATCATGTCCGGGGGGCGCAACCCCAACGACCTCATCTCCTTCTCCCAGGACGTCATCACAGAGGACTTCATCGACGCCCTCAACGGCTTTGCCCGGGCGGTGACCGCCAAAGGGGCCAAGGTGGTCTATCACTTCCCGCCCATGAACGCCGCCGCTCTGGAGCCGGGTACCGACCAGACGGCGGTGGACGCCTATTATGACTACCTGGACGGACAGCTTCTGTTCCCCATTCTGGGGGACCCTGGCCGCTGCATTCTGGACAGCGGCTGGTTTTACGACACCAACTTTCACCTCAACGCCAGCGGCGCCACGGTGTTTACCAAGCTGCTCATTGAGGATTTGAAGATCTTTCTGAAGGACACCTCCCCTACCGAAATCGCTCTGCCTGCCATGCCCTCCGCCGGAGCGGCCGCCCTGGGGACGGATAACACCGATGGGGCCCTGTTCACCTACCGGCATACAGAGCAGGGATGGATTTTGTCCGGCTTAACCGAGGAGGGTCGGGCCGCCCGGAACCTCACCCTGCCCGGCAGCTACGCGGGGGAGCCGGTGGTGGGACTGGATAAGGCGCTCTTCGTGGGCAACACCGCCATCCGTGAAATCAGGGTCCAGCCCAATATCGGCGTGCTGTACGACGGCATGTTCTCCGGCTGCACCGCTTTGGAGCGCCTGATTCTCACCGGGGAGGACCCGTCGGCCTATGCCGCAGGGGACGGCCTGCGGGAGGGCGCGGACTTTTTCATCTGCGTGCCGGAAGGGGCGCTGGACCGGTACCGCCGGGACTACTTCTGGCAGGCCTACGGCGCCTGGATTCAGCCCTGGCGGGAGGATTCCTGACTCAAGTCCGCCATTCCCATTTGAAAGCGGAACCGTTCTGTGTTATCCTGTCAGCAGAGGCGGGACGAGAGCCCGCCCCCTGCAAGGAGTTTCTATGCGGATTATTATCTCACCGGCCAAGAAAATGATTGTGGACACCGACAGCTTTCCGCCGGAAGGCCTGCCCGCCTTTCTGCCCAAAACGGAGCGTCTGCTCTCCGCCCTGCGCTCCATGTCCCCTGCGGCGCTCCAGGCCCTCTGGAAGTGCAACAACGCCATCGCCGCCCTCAACGTAGACCGCCTGGCATCCATGGATCTGCGGCGAAACCTGACCCCTGCCATCCTGTCCTACGAGGGCATTCAGTACCGCTACATGGCCCCTACCGTCTTTGAGCAGTCCCAGCTGGACTACATCCGGGACCATCTGCGCATCCTCTCCGGGTTCTACGGGCTGCTGCGCCCCTTTGACGGCGTCACCCCCTACCGGCTGGAGATGCAGGCAAAGCTGGCGGTGGACGGCTGCCGGGATTTGTACGCCTTCTGGGGCGGAGCGCTGGCGGAGGCCCTGGCGTTGGAGACCGGCCTGGTGGTCAATCTGGCCTCCAAGGAGTACAGCAAGGCAGTGGAGCCCCACCTGCCTCCTTCAGTCCGGTTCCTCACCTGCACCTTTGGCGAGGAAAAGGATGGAAAGATACTGGAAAAGGGCACCGCCTGCAAGATGGCCCGGGGACAGATGGTCCGCTGGATGGCGGAGCGGAGCATTGACCGGGCTGAGAACCTGCGGAACTTTGACAACCTGAGCTATGCCTTCTCCCCTGTCCATTCCTCTGAAAACCACTTTGTCTTTTTGAAAGGAGAAACCTGATATGCTGGAAGTTGGAACCAAAGCCCCTGCCTTCACCCTGCCCGACAAGGACGGCAACCCCGTCTCTCTGTCCGACTTTGCGGGAAAGAAGGTGGTGCTCTACTTCTACCCCAAGGACAATACCCCGGGCTGCACCAAACAGGCCTGCGCCTTTGCCGCTGCCTACGGCGAGTTTCAGCGGCTGGGCGTACCGGTTATCGGCGTGAGCAAGGACTCCGCCGCCTCCCACCAGAAGTTTGCCGATAAGTACGGCCTGCCCTTCATCCTCCTCTCCGACCCGGAGCTGACCGCCATTCAGGCCTACGGCGTATGGCAGGAGAAAAAGCTCTACGGCAAGGTGTCCATGGGCGTGGTGCGCACCACCTATATCATCGATGAAAACGGCGTCATTGAGAAGGTTATGCCCAAGGTAAAGCCGGACACCAATGCGGCTGAGATTCTGGACTATCTCAAGTCAGGCCAGTGATTTTCTGAGAGGGGGCGCCGGATGTGAACTGTTCCCAGCACTACACTGACGACCTGCTGTTTTACTTTGACGGCAGGCCTCTGGAGCTGTCCCTCTATGAGGCCCTCTTTGCCGCCCTGGACGCCGCCTTTCCTCAGGCCTCGGTCAAGGTACAGAAGAGCCAAATCAGCTTCTACGGGCGGCATCTCTTTGCCGCCGCCTCCCTGCCTGTGCGGCGGAAGAAGGGCTGGCCGGAGCACTGCATTCTGGTCACCTTCGGCTTGTCCCATCGGGTGGAGGACCCCCGCATCGCCGTGGCGGTGGAGCCCTATCCCAACCGCTGGACCCACCACGTGGTGGTGGATAAGCCGGAGCAGATTGACGGCCGGCTGCTGTCCTGGCTCCGGGAGGCCTGGGACTTTAGCGAGAGCAAGTGATTTTTTCAACAGGAGGCGTCCCATATGGCGGAGTTTTCCTACTGCAAGCTGGAGATTTTTATCCCGGAGACCCATCTTGCCCTTCTCCGGCAGGCTCTGATGGAGGTGGACGCAGGACACATCGGCAGCTATGACTGCTGCCTGTCCTATTCCCCGGTCACCGGCTGCTGGCGGCCCCTGGCGGGTACCTCTCCCTACCTGGGTCGGGAGGGCCAAATTAGTTCTGAGCCGGAATTGAAGGTGGAGGTCACCTGCCGGACCGAGCGGGTGGACGAGACCATCGCCGCCGTTAGGCGGGTTCACCCCTACGAGGAGCCGGTTATCAACGCCATCCCCCTCTACCGTGTGGGGTTGTAAAGCGGCATAAAAAGGGCGCGTGCTGTATGGTACAGCACGCGCCCTTTTGTCTTATGTACTTTGTACTGCGGCATGGCGCTTATAGAAGTCGGCCAGCAGTACGCTCAGAGCCTCCGGCGCATCCTTGTTGGCCTCGTGACCCCCTTCGGCGATGAGACGCACCTCCCCGTCGGGCAGCATCCGCCCCAGCTCCTTTGCTGCCCGGCGGTTGGCCCGGTCCTGCTCGCCGCAGAGCACCAGCGCCGGGCATGTAATCTGTTTCAGAACAGGCCGCAGGTCCAGTTCCGCCATAGAGGCGCACAGCCTAATGGCCGCCCCCTTCTCCAGGCCTATCTTACGAAAGCGCTCGGCGGGCATCACCCGGAACAGCAGATTCTGGAATGCCAGCAGGACTTTGGGCATGGAGGCCCGCGCGCCGATGAGGGCCAGGCTGTTCACCCGCTCCGGGTGCTCCGCGGCGTACTGGAGGGCCAGCACACCGCCCAGGGACAGGCCGCACAGGTCCAGCTGCCCCTCCAGGCCGTCGCAATATCGCTCAAACGCACCGCAGAGCGCGGGGTAGTCCTCCCCGTCGCGCTCCAGGGCATACAAATTCGGACACAGCGCCTGGCTCCCCCTGTTCAGCCGGCTGATAACCGCGTTCCAGTCCTCAGGTTTCTGTCCCAGTCCATGCAGGAACACGATGGGCACGGGCAGATCCTCCTTTCTGATGCAGCCTAATACTGCGGAAATCATAAGAATACATTCTCAGTATAGAGAATCCCTCTTCTTCCCGCAAGGGGGAAAATCCTTAATTTTTCATAAATTTTCTCTCAATTCAGGAGTTTTTTCAACTTTTGGATGGGCTCTACGTGTCCAGCTCATAACAGTAGAGCACCCCGCTCTCCCCGTCGTAAACCGCCAGAGTAAAATTATAGGAGTGCCGTCCGAAAAGCCCGCTGTCGTCCCGAGGGTCCTCCGCCTCGCTGTGGCGGTCCAGGAAGTAGTACCAGCCGTCGGTCAAATCCTGGGGTACGTCCTCAAACAGGTCCCCAAAGCGCTCCTCATACACTGCCCGGCTCAAGTTTTCTGTCAGTGGCAGAGCCTTCCAGCCGTCGGCTCTGGCTATCGCTTCCTCCAGTGCAGTCCGATTCTCCCCAGTGAAGGCAAGTATCAGAGTGGTATCCCCGTCGCCGAGAAAGCCGCCGTGGGTATCCTCCTCCCTGACCGTGTGTCCGTCAGTCAGGTTTACTCCCAATGTCCGGGAGAACTCCCCCTTCACTCCGGCGGACGGCCAGGGGACGCACCCGGCCAGCAGCAGCACTGCGGCCAGAACAGCCGCCAGCAGATACGTTCGCCTCATCTCTCTCCCTCCTCCGGTTCTGAATTTTTCTCCGGTTGGCAGTCTGAACTCATCGCTGTTGCCGGCAAATTTCCTCGCATTCCGCCTTGTTCCACAGTTGAAGCCCGGCGGGCCTGCCGCAGGCTACCGAACGTAAAAAGCAGCGAAGGCAGCAGCCCCGCCGCCAGCACTCCGACGACCAGGACACCCCAGGCAGATCCCGGCCTCAGAAGCCCCAGCCCCTCCAGGACCTGGATGCCCCCCGTCCACAGGCTGGCCGCCAGCAGGACCGAGGGCGCCCCCAGCAGGAAGGAGGCGTAGATGGCCCCAAAGAACATCCAGGCCTGGTACACATTTCCGTCCTCCATGGTCCAAAAGAGGCACAGCCCCGCCGCCGCCCACGCCCAGGCCGCCAGGGCAGGAAGCAGCACCGACAGGACCAGCACCCGGCGCTCCGGCGTCTCCCGCCAGCCCCGCACCCGGGCGGCCACGGCTCCAGCAGGGAAATAGCACGCCATAAGCAGCGGCGGAAGGCCGTACCACAGCAGCTGTACCACCCGGTTTTCCTCCAGCAGGAACAGGAGAAACAGCAGCGCTATCCACGCCACAGCCAACACAAGGCCCACGGGTAAAGACAGCGCCAGCTGCCCACAGGCAAAGCCCAGCAGGCGGCCTTGCAGCGTCGTCCCCGGGCCCGCTTTGCTCATTCCGCGCCCTCCTCCCCGTCCGAACCCTGTCCGGGCACGTACTCCAGAATGTCCCCCGGCTGGCAGTCCAGGGCCTTGCAGATTGCCTCCAGGGTCGTGAAGCGCACAGCTTTGGCGTGGTTGTTCTTGAGCACCGACAGGTTGGCCAGGGTCAGATCCACCCGCTGGGCCAGCTCGCTCAGGCTCATCTTCCGCTTTGCCATCATTACATCCAGGTTTACTACAATGGGCATGTCTCTCCCCTCCCTCAGATGGTCAGGTCGTTCTCTTCCTTCAGCTCGGCGGCCTGACGGAAAAGAGCGGACATGACCATGCACAGCAGAAAGCCCATGAGGAACAGGGGGACAAACAGGGTGTTATAGGTGAATACCGGGATAATGGAGCGGTAGAAAGCCACCGCCCAAATAGTCCTGACCAGGGCCACCAGGGCGATGACCAGGCAGCACAGCGCCGCCCGCTTCAGGCTGCGGGCGTTGTCCCGGCAGAATGGGTTCCCCTTTCGGATGGTGCCCAGCACTCGCTTGGCCTGCCAGAGGATGATTGCCGTGCATACCCCGCAGAACATGAGAAAGGCCGCAATGGCGGCGGTGTGGGGCGTGCGCCAGATGCGCCAGAGGAACTGCCAGCAGACCGCGAAAAAGAGCGCCGCTGCCGTGGGTGCGCCGCCGGACAATCCGCTATCGGATATAAAATCGGCAAAATACCCCAGCCCGCCCTCTGAGGCGATGCCTACCAGGCCGGGCACCAGAGGCAGGGCCACCAGATTGCAGACAAATGCGATGAGTACCAGAATATTCAAGACTTTGGCCAGCTTTTCGGCCGCTGAGTGTTCCATAGAACATCCCTCCTTGCTGATGTGGCCATTATAGCGCCGTTTATATTGTTTGTCAATCTATTTTTATTGTTTTTCAATAAATTTTTATTGATAAGGAAGGGTGCACAGGTACAACGCCCGTCCACCCTTTCCCGCTTTATTTCACTTTGATGCCGCCTAGCACCTGGCCGATGGGCGCGGCAATGACCAGATCGGCGTTCCGGTCGTAGGGCGTGGGGCTCTTGTTGATGAGCACCAGCTTATTGCCCCGGTAATAGTTCACCAGGCTGGCTGCCGGATACACCGCCAGAGAGGTGCCGCCGATGATGAGCATATCCGCCTTCTGGATGGCATTCAGAGCTGCGGTAAGGACCTGCTCATCCAGCGCCTCCTCGTAGAGCACCACATCGGGTTTGACCCGCCCGCCGCACTGATCGCACCGGGGTACGCCGGAAGAGGCCAGCACATCCTCCAGCGAGAAGAATTTGCCGCACTTCTCGCAGTGGTTGCGCAGTACTGAGCCGTGGAGCTCCAGCACATTTCTGCTTCCCGCCTTCTGGTGGAGGCCGTCGATGTTCTGGGTAACCACAGCGGTCAGCTTACCCGCTGCCTCCAGTTCGGCCAGCTTCTTGTGGGCCGCGTTGGGCTGCGCGTGGGGGAAGAGCATCTTATTCCGGTAAAATCGGAAAAACTCCTCCGGCTGGGCCTCATAAAAGGTGTGGCTGAGAATGGTCTCAGGCGGATATTTGTACTGCTGGTTGTACAGCCCGTCCACGCTGCGGAAGTCGGGGATTCCGCTCTCAGTGCTTACTCCGGCGCCGCCAAAAAACACAATCCGGCTGCTCTCGTCAATCCAGCGCTGCAAAAGCGCCTCTTTTTCCTCCATAGCTGTCCCCCCTGGTGATAAGATGTTGCTTTTATTGTACCACAATCTAATTTTCATTCCAACTGTATGAAATTCTCTCCCCTGCAAGCCTTGACATTCCGGCGTTCTCTCCGCTATACTGAAAATATACTGACCTTGCGGTAGCAGGTGATACTTCTATGACAAATAATTTAAGAAAGCTAGCGCTAAAGGAACGCATTCAGGCGGCGGCCAGGCGCGTCTTTCTAAAAAAAGGCTTCTCTGAGACCAAGATTAGCGACATTGCCGCCGAGGCAGGCATCTCTCCCTCCACCATCTACCTCTATTTCTCCGGGAAAAAGGATCTTTTCTCCTCTCTGGATATCCAGCATATGGCAGATATTCGTCCGGAATTTGAGCGCAAGCGGGAGGATATCTGCCGTATTGCCCTGAAAATTTTTGGCGAGGAGGGCTTTGAGCGCACCACCATGGATGCCATTGCCGAGAAGGCCAGGCTGTCCAAGGCGGCGCTGTATCAATACTGCTCCAGCAAGGAAGATCTGTTCCTCCAGGTGCTCCAGTATTACATCTCCAGCGGCTTCCTGGGCCCTGACGAGACCCGAAACGACAACGACGACTGGAGAGAGTACCTGCGCACGGTGGCAAAGAGCTGTCTGAACAATGCCCGCAACGCCGAGCGCAGCGCCTTCCTGGGTACGGTCATCCGGGACTCCAACAAGTTCCCCAGCTTCGGTGCGGCCTACTATCAGTACAGTTACTGCGTGGCCCGGAAGGGGCTGGTGCGGTTTCTCACGCTTCAGCAGCAGCAGGGCCTAATCCGCGCCGACGCGGATGTGCCGGGCATCACGGAGGTATTTCTGGGCAGCCTGATGTCCTATGTAGTGCTCTACCGCATCATCAACGGCGTCACCTGCGACGTGGACGAGCAGGATTATATCAACAACACGGTGGATACCTTTGTCCGGGCTCTGGAGCCCTAATCCAGTATAAAAAATGCGTGCGTCTTTTCAAAAGACGCACGCATTTTTTAATCTTTCTTTTTTCCGCAGCAGGAGCAGTCGCCGCTGCAACCGCCGCCGCAGGAGCCGCAGTCGCCCCTGAGCTGACGGCGGACATGGCGGATCAGATAGACCACCGCCCACACCACCAGGACGGCCACAGCCGCATAGATGATGTATTTCACAAAAACCTCCCGCGGATTTGACCGCGCAATTCAGAAAATCAGGCTGCCCACCTGGTATACCAGGAAGGAGACAAGATAGGCGCAGCACAGCTGCCAGAGAATGGACCGGATGGTCCACTTGGTGGAGTTCATCTCCTTGTGGATAGTGGATACAGCCGCAACACAGGGCACGTAAAGCAGTACAAAAACCAGGAAAGCGTAGGCCGCCACCGGGGTCTGGAAAGTGCCGGACAGGGCGGAGGCCACCACCGCCCCGCTGGCGCCCATGGAGAAGCCGTAGAACAGGCTCATGGAGGAGACCACCGCCTCCTTGGCCACAAGGCCGGACAGCAGGGCCACCGCCGCCTGCCAGGTACCGAAGCCCAAGGGGATCAGGATGGGGGCAATGACGCCGCCGATAGCGCCCAGCAGGGACTGCCCGGCATCCTCCACCATCACCAGGCCGCCGTTCCAGCCGAAGGACTGGAGGAACCAGAGCACCACGCTCATGGCCAGGATGAGGGTGCCCGCCTTCACCAGGAAGCCCCGTACCTTTTCCCACACGTGCATCAGGCAGTTCTTCAGGGTGGGCAGACGGTAGGGGGGCAGCTCCAGCACAAAGGCGGCGGGCTCGCCCTTGAACATGGTCCTTTTCAGAATGAGACCGGAGCAGATGGCCATCAGCAGGCCGATGATGTACAGGGAAAAGACCACCAGGCCGGCGTACTGGGGGAAGAACGCGGCGGACAGCAGGCCATACACCGGCAGACGGGCGGAGCAGGACATGAAGGGCACCAGCATAATGGTCATGCGGCGGTCCTTCTCGTTCTCCATGGTGCGGGCGCCCATGACGGCGGGCACCGTGCAGCCAAAGCCCATCAGCATGGGGATAAAGGCCTTGCCGCTCAGGCCGAAGCGGCGGAGCAGCCTGTCCATGATGAAGGCTGCGCGGGCCATGTAGCCCGAGTCCTCCAGCAGGGAGAGAAACAGGAACAGCAGGGCGATCTGGGGCAGGAAGGTGAGCACGCCGCCCACGCCCGAGATAATGCCGTCCACCAGCAGGCTGGTAACCCAGGGGGCGGTGTCCGCCGCGGCCAGTGCGCCCGAGACCCAGGTGCCCAGGGCGCCCATCAGCTCCTCAATCCGGTCGGACAGGAACACGCCCGGCCCGAAGGTGAGGGAGAACATAGCCAGCATCATCAGCAGGAACACGGGCACGGCAAACCACTTGTGGGTGACGATGGAGTCGATTTTGTCCGACAGGGTCAGCTCCCCCGCCTTCCGCCCCTTCTCTACCGACACGCTGGTCACCCGCTGGATGAACTGGTACCGGGCGTCGGCGATGAGGGTCTCCCGGTCGCCCAGGGCGTAGGCTTCCTCATAGTCATGATAGATTTTCTCCAGCTTCTCTCTGGTCTCAGCCGGCAGGTCCAGTGCCTTCTCCACCAGAGTGTCTCCCTCAATGAGCTTAATGGAGGCCCAGTGGGCGGGCAGGCCAATCTCATAGGCCCGGTCGTGGATAAGCTCGCCCACCTCGTGGTGGATGAGGTGCGTATAGTCGTCATACAGCTCGTCGGGCTCCAGGGTGACGCCCACGTGCATCTGCTGGTGGGCCACCCGCAGCAGCTCCTGGATGTTCTCACCTGTGCGGGCGGTGATGGGGATTACCGGTACGCCCAGCAGCTCGGACAGCCGCTGGCAGTCGATCTTGTCCCCGTGGCGCCGAGCCTCGTCCATGAAGTTCAGGGCGATGACCATGGGCCGCTCCAGCTCCAGCAGCTGAGCGGTGAGGTACAGGTTGCGCTCAATGTTGGTGGCGTCGATGATGTCGATGATGGCGTCCGGGTGCTCACCTACAATAAAATCCCGGGCCACAATCTCCTCCATGGAGTAGGGCGACAGGGAGTAGATGCCGGGCAGGTCCACCACGGTGACGCTCTTGCCGTCCACCTGGGCCTTTCCTTCCTTCTTCTCCACTGTGACGCCCGGCCAGTTGCCCACGTACTGGTTTGAGCCGGTGAGGGCGTTAAACAGGGTGGTCTTGCCACAGTTTGGATTGCCCACCAGAGCCAGTTTCATCTCACGGGTGTCGTGGCTGGCATAGTCGGGCACGGAGCTGTGCTCCGCCTCCTCGTGCTGGTGGGCGGCGCTCATCCGCCGCAGAGTCTCCTCGTCGGGTATCCGCTGGATCATCCCGGACCGGCGCTTGCGCTCGGTGCGGCAGGCCTGAGCTTCCTCTCCTGTGGCCAGAGTAATCTGGGCCGCATCCTCCTTCCGCAGGGACAACTCGTATCCCCGCAGGTTGACCTCAATGGGGTCTCCAAAGGGGGCCACCTTGCGCACCATCACCTCTGTGCCCGGCGTCAGGCCCATGTCCACCAGGCGTCTCTTCACCGCGCCCTTGTCGCTGCCTACCCGGAGGATAATGCCCTGCTCGCCGGGAACAAGATCCACCAGGGTCTGTTTTTCCTTCTCATTCCTCATTGGAATTCCATCCTGTCTTAAAAAAGTTTGACGTGTCTAACTTCGACTGTATTATACCCTTCCCTTTATCTGCTGGTCAAGGGAAAACGTGACCAAAAATCCAGCCTTTTGCTGGTGTTTCTCTCTTTTGTATTTTCTGCAAAAGCAGATTTTCTTCTTGACAAGTATTTTCTGCAAATGTAGAATATCATTGAAGATAAGATTTGCATTTGCAGAAAAAGGAGGTACACCCTATGGACTTCTTTAAACGCCTGCCCGAGTCCGAGCTGGACATCATGCTGGCTGTGTGGACGGCGGAGGGTGAAATTTCCGCGCCGGAGATTCTCTCCGCCCTGGACCGTCCTCTCACTGCCAGCGCTCTCCACAGCTACCTGAAGCGTCTGGAGGAGAAGGGCTTTCTCTCCTGCCGCAAGGAGGGCAAGACCAACCTGTACACCCCTCTCATCTCCAAGGCCCGCTACCAGGAGGAGGAGGGAAAGACCATTCTGGGCAAGCTCTACGCCGGCTCCCTCCGCCGTTTTGCCGCTGCCCTCCACGACGGCGGCAGCCTGCGCCGTGAGGACGTGGCCGAGCTGAGGGCTTACCTGGACCAACTGGAAGAGGAGGCGAGGTAAATGGAAGACCTGCTGCTGCGTATGCTTACCTTGTCGGCCGCCTGCTCGGCCGTGCTGCTGCCCCTGCTGCTCCTGGCCCGGCGCATCCGCCACCGGTACGCTGCCCGTACGCTGTATGTACTCTTTCTCCTGCTGGCCCTGCGACTGGTTCTGCCGGTGCAGCTGAGCTGGTCCGTCCCCGCCGTTACGGTGGAGGTGCCCACCTACTCCATCTCCGCGCCGGTACAGCGGCCCGCTCGGGTACAGAACATGACCCCAACCGGGCAGACGGCCTCCGGCCAGACCGCTCAAACTCCGGCCCAGTCCCTGCCCCAGCAGGTTCAGACCGCCCCGGAGTCTGCGCCCGTGACCATCCGCTCCACCCAGCTGCTCTCTATTCTCTGGCTGGCGGGCGGGGTGGTATTTCTGCTGTTCCACTGCGTCTCCTACCTGCTGGCCCGGCGGAAGCTGCTCCGCTCCGCCCTGTCCCCCACGCATGAGCAGGCGGACAAGTGCTCCGCCCTCCGTCAGGAGCTGAACATCCGCCGCTCCGTTGGGCTGATGCGCTCCGCCGCCGTCCGCTCCCCCATGATGCTGGGGCTGGTGCGGCCGGTAATTCTCCTCCCGGACCGTGGCCTGAGAGACAGCGAGCTGGACCTGACCCTCCGCCATGAGCTGCTCCACCTGAAGCGCCAGGACGTGGCCTACAAGGCGGTCATGCTGCTGGCCAACGCGGTCCACTGGTTCAATCCCCTGGTGTGGTGGATGGCCCGGGAGGCGGGCCGCAACCTGGAGCTGTGCTGTGACGAGGCGGTCATACGCAGCCTGAACGGCGGCGGACGGCGGGAGTATGGTCAGGTGCTGCTCCAGGCCGCCGCGGATGCCTCCGGTCCCGCCCTGTCCACCCGCTTCGGCAGCGGGAAGGGGCAGCTGAAGGACCGGCTGGGCAACCTGTTCCTGAAAAAGCGCAGGGGCGTGCCCCTGCTGTGCTGCGCCCTGGCCCTGGTGCTGGCCCTGGGCGGCCTGGTGGCCTGCGAGCAGGCCGAGGGCGGCCAGCCTTCTCCCCAGACCACAGCAGAAAACACCCTCACCGCCCGGGAGGCCCTGGACGCGCTGAAGGAGAGCATTTCCTTTGACCCTGACACCGCCGCCCTCACCTTCACCGTTCCGGCAGGCTACTCCCCCGCCTCTGACTGGTCCATCCACATTGCGGGACGGCAGGAGATGGACGGTGAGAGCGGCATGAGCCTCCACTACCTGGACGGCACCGTCTGGGAGGCGGGGGAGACCTACACCGTCCCCCTCACCGCCGCCCAGATTGCCGCCATCCGCACCCAGGATGAGGAGCTGCTGGCGTTGCATGGCCTCTCCTCCGTCACCGAGCTCACTCTGGACGCCGCCCTGCCCGACCCGGAGAACGGCGAGCAGAGCATCACGGTGGACCTTCTGCCCGTGGTGCAGACCGTGGCCAATCCCTCCTATACCAGTGAGGTCTGGGGCTTCACCCTCCAGCTGCCCGAGAACTGGGCGGGGCTGTACGAGGTGGACGAAGGGCCGGACAGCTGGGGCTTTTACGTTAAAAACCGTGGTGAGCTGGGCGGCTGGCTCTTCGGCCTCTCCGTGGAGGACAGCGACAGCTTCTATGCCCAGTGGGGCGATGACCCGGAGCACACCGCTCCTCAACAGATCATTATTCTGGCGGAGCGCGACGGTATGGTCTTTTACACCACGCACCCCAGTGATGTGCGCTTCACGGAGGAAAATCAGGGGGAATACCTGCCTCTGGAGGCCAGTGTGCGGGATCTCACTCCCCAGGACTTCACCCTGAGCGGCGCACCCTTCCCCACCCGGCTGACGGGACAGGTGGCCTCCTTCTCCGACAGCTCGCTTACCTTCCGGGCCTCGGACGGAAATGAGCGTACCTACTCTCTTTCCGACCCTGACTTCCCCGTAAACCTCTTCATGCACGGCTTTGAGCACAATCCTCCCTTTTCTTACTCCGCCGCCATGGTCTCTCTGGAGGGCCGCCTCAACTCGGGCTACACCCTCTATCTGGACGGAGATGAGCTGGTGGTCGGCCTGACGGAGTCCGCCTGGCAGCCCATCACTTACAGCGGCTACCTCTGGCCCGTTATCAGCCACTATCAGATCGCCCGTCCCTTCTCTCAGGACCACCCGGGTGTGGACATTATCGCCGTCGCCGCTGCCTCCGCCTGTTCCGGCACCGTCACCGAGATCGGCGCCGACCCCCGGTATGGGACGTACATCGTTGTCTCCTGTGAGGAGGGCTCCTTCCGCTATGCCAATCTGTCCGACCTCTATGTGGCGGTTGGAGACCAGGTGGAACCCGGAAACATGCTGGCCCGTCTGACCGACTGGGGCGGGGAGGACAGGGTGCTCCATCTGGAGTGGATTCCCGCCCGGACCGGCCAACCCGAGGATCCCCTCTCGCTGACCTTTGTGGATGAGGACAATTTCCCGGTCAATGACCGGCTGACCGGCTTCTCCGTGGATGACGCCGTGGAGTCCTTCCTGGCCGCTGAGGACGGCTATGAGGTGGTGGCAGCCATCCCCTACGACACCGGCTATCTGATCATGGGCAGCTGGACCAGGGACGGCGAGGTGGGCTACGTAGCCCGGGTTGCCTGGCAGAACGAGGACGGCACCTGGCGTCTCTCGGAGCGGGGCACCTGCCCGCCCCTGATGAGCCCCCGAGTCACCGCCGGGGTGCTGCGGTATGACGAGGATAACGCCCTGGTGTTCGGCTTCCTGGGCGGCTCCACCTGGACTGACCCCAACGGCCCCGACGTGCCCTTCACCACGGCGGAAATCACTGTCCAGGCCGCCGGGGACCTCCCCTACGAGGTCCGCACAGAGGCGCCCGCCAACGGCTGGTTTGCGCTCACCGTCCCTGCGGTGGCCCTCCCGGTGGAGGATCTGCTCTTCTCCATAGACGGCGGTCTCTCCTCCTTCCGGTACAGCGACTTCTTTGGCGATGCCCTCTCGAAGGAATAATCCATAGAAAAAGTGCCCGGAGCCTGTGCTCCGGGCACTTTTTCTGTTTAATCTTTCAGAGAGAGAATGATGCTTTTCCCCTGCTCCGGGTCGGTGTCGGGGAAGTCGGTGCGGGTGTGACAGCCCCGGCTCTCAGTCCGCCGGAGAGCGGCCTGGAGCACCAGGCTGGCCAGATAGACCAGCTGGGTCAGGCGGCGTTTCTCCTGCTGCTGGACAAAGTTGGGGGTGGTCAGCTCGGCGAGCTGCCGGTCCAGATAGCCCAGCTCTACCAGGCCCTGAGTCAGGCCCTGGGCGTCCCGCAGAATGCCGCCATACTGCCAGAGAATATGGCGGATGCTCTTTTCGCTGCCGGTGAGCATCGCCTCGGTCTCCGGGTCAGGCGGACAGTCCGTGCACCGCTCCGGCGC
This sequence comes from uncultured Pseudoflavonifractor sp., assembly GCF_944387805.1. Lineage (GTDB taxonomy): Bacteria > Bacillota > Clostridia > Oscillospirales > Oscillospiraceae > Pseudoflavonifractor. The sequence goes on from NZ_CALXGI010000005.1 coordinate 61,784, forward strand.
GTCCCAGGTCAGTCCGGCGGGCGCGGGCGTTTTTTTCGCCTCCTCTGCCGCCAGCTGTCCGGCAATCTGGCCGAAGACCACGTTCTCCGTGAGCGCCGTGGCGCCCAGGCGGTTGGCGCCGTGTATGCCGCCGGCCACCTCGCCCACGGCATACAGGCCGGGTACGTCGGTGTGGCAGTCCACGTCGATGATGACGCCGCCGCAGGAGAAATGGGCCGCAGGCACCACCTCAATCAGATCCCTGGACGGGTCGATACCCGCCGCCCGCAGGGCCTTGCACGCGCCGAAGCTCTGGAGCAGCGCTTTTTCCGGGATGTGCCTGGCGTCCACATACACGCCGCCCATGGGGCTGCCCCGTCCGGCGGCCACCTCCCGGGCGATGGCAGCGGACAGGATGTCCCGGGCGGCCACATCCTTCAGCACCGGGTCATAGCGCTCCATGAACCGCTCGCCTTCCCTGTTGAGGATATAAGCCCCCTCACCCCGGAGGGTATCGTTGACCAGCTTGCCCTTCAGCCCCGGCGGCGCGGCCAGGGTGGTGGGCATAAACTGAATAAACTCCATGTCCCGCAGGCGGCAGCCCGCCTCCAGGGCCAGGATATACCCCTCTCCGGTGAGGCCGGGCGCGGTGGTGGTGTGCTCATAGAGGGCCGCCATGCCGCCGGTGGCCAGCACTACCGTCCTGGCGGCGATCATCAGGGGCTTGCCTTCCCCGTCCATGCCCGCCGCGCCCCGCACCCGGCCGTCCTTCAGCAGCAGCTGGGTGATGAGGGTATTTTTCAGCATGGTCACGCCTTCCGCGCCTGCCCGGCGGAAGAGGACGCCGTAGGAATCGCTGCCCCGGCCGGAAGCGCACCGCAGTGACCGGGGCGCCGAGTGGCCGCCGGAGCGGAAGCGGCGGTAGCTGCCGTCCTCATTGCGGTAGAACTCCACGCCCCACTCCGTCACCCGCTCTATGGCGGGCCAGCTCCGCTCCGCCAGGCGGCGCAGCAGAGGCTGGTCCACCAGCTCCGTACCGCTGCGCAGAGCGTCGGCCACCAGGCAATCCACCGAGTCGTCCGCCGCGCCGGGCAGCACCACGGCATATCCGCCCGCCGCCACGGCGGTGGCGTTGCCGCCCGCCTTGTAGGCCAGCACCACTCTGGCGCCCGCCTCACGGGCTGCCATGGCCGCGCACAGTCCGCCGCTGCCGCCTCCCAGCACCAGCACATCAGTCTCCAGCTTTACAGGTGTCATACTCCGGCTCCTTTCCGTCGCTCCCATATTTTCACGGCCACAGCAGGCCGTCCATCTCTTCTCTATCAGAATAATCCATCCTCCTGGGGGAATGTCAAGAGGATTTTGCATCTCTCGTCAGAAAGCAGCAGGCGCGGGAACCGCAACGGTTCCCGCGCCTGCTGCTTTCTGTTTTTTCAGCGCTCGGCCAGGCTCTTGTACTCCTGCCGGTGTCCCACGTACTGGTAGGCGGGACGGATAATCTTGCCCATATTGATGAGCTCCTCAATGCGGTGGGCGCTCCAGCCCGCTACACGGGCCAGGGCAAAGATGGGGGTATACAGCTCCAGAGGCAGGTCCAGCATATGGTAGACAAAGCCAGAGTAGAAGTCCACATTGGCGGACACGCCCTTGTAAATCTTCCGCTCGCCGGCAATCACCTCGGGACCCAGGCGCTCCACCAGGGAGTAGAGCTCGTACTCCTCGGTGCGCCCCTTCTCCCGGGACAGCCGCTCCACAAAGGACCGCAGGATATTGGCCCGGGGGTCGGACAGAGAGTAGACCGCGTGGCCCATGCCGTAGATGAGGCCCGCTTTGTCAAAGGCCTTCCGGTCCAGCAGGTCCTGGAGATAGGCCTTCACCTCGTCCTCATCCTTCCAGTCCCGGATATGCTCCTTCATATCCTCAAACATACGGATGACTTTGATGTTGGCGCCGCCGTGCTTGGGACCCTTCAGGGAGGCCAGGGCCGCCGCCATGCAGGAGTATGTATCCGTGCCGGAGGAGGTGACCACGTGGGTGGTGAAGGTGGAGTTGTTGCCGCCGCCGTGCTCAGCATGGAGGGTGAGGCACACATCCAGCACATGGGCCTCCCAGAAGGAATAGGATGCATCGGGCCGCAGCAGGGCCAGAATATTCTCCGCCATGGACAGCTCCGCCCGGGGAGCATGGATATAGAGGCTGTTCCCCTCTTTGTAGTTGTAGGCATGGTAGCCATATACCGCCAGCAGCGGGAACACGGCGATCATCTGGAGACACTGTCGCATCACGTTGGGCAGAGAGGTGTCATCTGCGCGGTCATCATAGGCGGCCAGATTGAGCACGCTGCGCGCCAGGGAGTTCATAATATCCCTGCTGGGGGCCTTGAGAATCACATCCCGGACAAAGTTGGTGGGCAGAGTGCGGTAATAAGAGAGCTGACCGCGGAAGTCGGCCAGCTCGTCGGCGTTGGGCAGTCGGCCCACCAAAAGCAGATAGGCGGTCTCCTCAAAGCCGAACCGCTTCTCCTTCAAAGCTCCGCTGACCAACTGCTCCACGTTAATGCCCCGATAGTAGAGCTCGCCGTCACAGGGCACTTCCCTGCCGTCCACCAGTTTTTTAGCCACAATCTCTGATATCTCGGTCAGGCCCGCAACGACGCCCTTACCGTTGAGATCGCGCAGTCCCCGCTTCACGTCGTACTTCACATAGTCGTCTGGGGAAATACTGCTGTTGGCCAGGGCCAGATTGGCCAGCTCGGTTACCTCAGGCGTCACTTCATTGTAATACGGATTGCTTGCCATTGTCAGACCTCCTTCTTCCGGGAAAAGGCCGCCCCCGGGCGGCCTTTTGGTTTTGGTGGATGAAGTAATAGCTTGCTGATTATTATAGCGTGAAATTGTTTCTATTTTATGAATGGATACACAGTGTTTTTGCAAAACCTGGTTTTTCAAACTTATTTTATATGACAGTCCCTGTTTATATATCCAAAATTTCGTAAAAATCGCGCAAAAAAACGTGCCGCTCGCAGGAGCGGCACGTTTTTTTGCTTTATTTCCTGTGTCCGGAACAGCTTACAGGATGTCCTCAGCCACGGAAGCGCCGGCAATGCGGCCAAAGACCACAGCCGCGCTGTAAGCGCCGCTGATCCAGGTGACTTCGCCGGCGGCATACAGGCCGGGCACCACGGTGCCGTCCTCGTAGAGGACCTGGGCACGCTCGTCGGCGGTGACACCGCCCTTGGTCATGTGGTTGGCAGTCTGGACCTTGGCACCATAGTAGGGGCCCTCAGCGTCGAAGGGACGGGCGCCCTCGGGCAGATTGGCATTGTACTCCTCCACAGAGGCCTTCAGACCCTCAGCGTCGATGCCCAGCTTCTCAGCCAGCTCCTCCAGGGTCTCGCCCTGCTGATAGTAGCCGGCGGCCACGTGCTTGCGGGTACGGTAGTTGTCCTCATACAGGGTGCGGTCAGCCAGGTAGAAGGCGGCGCCGTCGGGCTGAGCCAGGATGGCAGTACCCAGCTCCAGACCGGAGGTAGAGGCCTCGTCGATGAAGCGGGAGCCGTCCTTGTTCACCAGCAGGAAGCCGGAGCCGCCGCCGGTCAGATCCCGGCGGGGATTGAGGATGTAGGAGAAAACGGACATCTTGCCCATGTTCTCCAGGCCAAAGCCGTTCTTCTCAAACACGGGGATGAAGTCGCCGGTGGTACCCATGGAGTTGGAGGTCTCCAGCACCTCATGGCCGGGGGCGTACTTGGCCAGCAGCTCCTTGTTGTTGCAGAAGCCGCCGGTGGCCACCACCACAGCGTCAGCGGTGATATTGTAGGTGCCGCCCTTGGTCTCCACCACAACGCCGGTGCACACGCCGTCCTCCATGATGAGGTCGGTGCCCTTGTTCTCCAGGCGGATGTCAACGCCCAGCTCATAGGCTTCCTTCTCCAGACCGGTCTGGATGTGGTCGCCGGCGTAGACATCGCTCTCGGCCATGTGGTTGGTGCCGCCGTTGGACTGGTTCAGGAGAATGTCCATGTCGCGCAGCCAGGCGTCCAGGGTCCACTCGCCCTCAGCCCAGGCCTGGAGGCGCTCAGGGGTGTTGCCGGCGTCCTTCTTCTCCTCGATGAACTGCTCCACAGTGTACTCAATGCCGGCCTTCTGCTGGGCCTTGGAGTTGATGAGGTCGAAGAAGTTCATATCAAACTTGCCGTTGCCGGACAGGATGCCCAGCTTCTCAATGAGGATCACGTCCTCCACGCCGTTCTGCTTGGCAGAGATGGCGGCGGCGAGGCCGGCAGGGCCGCCGCCCACAACCACCAGCTGTGCAGTGGTATCCTCAGGCGCAGCGGGGGTCTCGGCGCTGGCAGTGGTCATGGTGATTTCGCCGAAATCCTGGCCGTACTGGCTGGCGGCGTCAGCCACGGCAGACTTCACAGCATAGGAGGTAAAGGTGGCGCTGGAGACGCTGTCCACCACGGGGCTCTGGGCCTCCAGAATGCGGTCCTTCAGAATGGGGAACGCCCGGTTCACCACAGGATCGGTCTCATGGTGGTCCAGCAGGCGCAGGTCGGTCATCTGTCCGTCCTCTACGGTTACCAGGACAGAGACCTCACCGCCGTAGCCGGTACCCTTGCCCTCGTAGACGCCGCTGACCGCAGCAGTCTGCACAGGCTCGCTGGACTGGGGCTGGCTGGCAGAGGGCGTGGCAGAGGGACTTTCCGCAGCGGGAGTGTTGGAGCAGGCCGTCGTCAGGAGCAGGGCGCCAGCCGCAACCAGACTTAGTACACGTTTGCTTTTCTTCATTTCATGCATTCCTTTCCAATATTCGCGTTTCTTCTGTGCTGATTTTGGCTCTCTTCCACTTTTCCCGCGTGGAAGCGCCTTTGCAGCATATTGTTAATTATATATCATTTATTTAAGTTGTCAACTGTTGCGGGATTTGAGTCCTGCCGCTTTCCCGTTATAATGCACAAATTCCGCATGTCCTCTGTTGGAGGACATGCGGAATCATTTTTCTCAAAACAGATCGTGCTTTTTCAGAATCAACGCCACTACAGCGATGACAGCTACGGCCAGAATCAGCGGAATCCACCAGAACTGATCCAGCGGCAGGCCGGCGGTAATATTCATGCCGTAGAAGCCAAAGATAATATTTGGCACTGTGAGCAGTACGGTGATGGAGGTCAGCACCTTCATGATCACGTTCAGGTTGTTGGAGATGACTGAAGCAAAGGCGTCCATCATACCGGAGATGATAGAGGAGTAGATATTGGCCATCTCGATGGCCTGGCGCACCTCAATGAGCACGTCCTCCAGCAGATCGTGGTCCTCCTCATAGAGGGTGATAATACGGCCACGGAGAATTTTCTCCAGAGTGACCTCATTTGCCTTCAGGGAGGTGTTGAAGTACACCAGAGACTTCTCCAGGTCCAACAGCTGGATGAGCTCCTTGTTCCGCTGGGACTTGTAGAGATGGCGCTCCATATAGTTGTAGATCTTATCGATTTGCTTCAGGTATTGCAGGAATCGTTTGGCCACCTGGAGCAGCATGTAGAGGATGAAGCGGGTTCGCTTCTGGGTTTCAGCATTCTTCACCAGCCCATCCTGAAAATCTCTTACAATCGAGGATTCCTTTAGGCAGACGGTAATGATGTGCTTTTCCGTCACGATGATACCCAGAGGAATGGTAGAGTAGACCACCGCGTCGTCCTTCTCCACGGCGGGCACGTCAATGATGATCAGGGTCTGGTCGTCCTCCGTGTCAATACGGGAGGTCTCCTCTTCATCCAGGGCGGCCCGCAGAAAGCCGGGGTCTACATTCAGCGTCTCCGATACAGTATTCAGTTCATCCTCCGTAGGATAGGTCAGGTTAATCCAACATCCGTCCTGGATGGTATCCAGCCGGGTCATCTTCTTGTCAATCGTCTTATGGATGGAGAGCATTTTCATCACGTCTTTCCGACGCGCCGGGGACAGGCAGAATCGGTCTCCGCACCGCAGCGTCCATAATATGGAAGTCTGCCCGTGGCCCGGCAGAATTATCCGGGCATGGGCCGCCTTTTCGGCGCCGGCAGCAGCCGCTCCCGTACCTGCCGGGAAAGGTCCGCGCGTCCTTTTTTGGTCCGCCGCGGCAAACGCCCTGTCATACCCTCATCCAAACCCCGCGATGATACGGACCTTGGATGAGTGCGCGACGCGCTCCGCCGGCGGCGTGGGCGCCGCAGACATATAGGGCGGGCAATCTCCGCCTTTCAGCCTTTATGCGCCGTGCTGTTTGTATTTCTGTTCCATGTTCGACTCAGGGGGTCGCTGCTCACGGCGCATATCACTCCTTCTCCATTCAAATTTCCTGGGCGCCGCCCTCCAGAGAGGTCCGGCAGATGTTCCCTGCCAATCAACCATATAACGGCTGATTCAGCAGACATTATTATAAGCCTCTTTTTTCTGGAATGCAACCCGGGAAGCCCCAGGTTATCATCCCATCCAGAAAAAACACGCCGGCCTGCCTTCAGGCAGACCGGCGCGCAGTCTCACAGTGTTATTTCCCCCGGTTGAAGATCTTGAAGATATCGTTGAAGGGGTCATCTTCAATCTTGGAGTCCGCCTCCGTCATGGGCTCAAGGGTCTTGGGCGCCTGCGTGCCGGCAGCAGCTGCGGGCGCCTTCTGCTCCCCGCCTCTGGAGAAAGGCGTAGCGGAGATCTTGCTCTCCACCTCCTCAAAGCCGGTAGCAATGACGGTGACGCGGATCTCATCGTCCAGGGAATCGTCAAAGGCTGCGCCGAAGATGATGTTGGCCTCCTCGTGGGCAGCCTCCTGCACCAGGTTGGCGGCGGTCTCCACCTCTTCCAGGCCGATGTCCATGGAGCCGGTCACGTTGACCAGGACGCCCTTGGCGCCGTTGATGGAGGTCTCCAGCAGAGGGCTGGAAATGGCCATCTTAGCGGCCTCTTCCGCCTTGTTCTTGCCGGCAGCCCGACCCACGCCCATGTGAGCCATGCCCGCGTTCTGCATGACCGCAGTCACATCGGCAAAGTCCAGGTTGATGAAGCCGGTGTTGCTGATGAGGTCGGAGATGGACTGCACAGCCTGGCGGAGCACATCGTCGGCGATCTCGAAGGCGTTGGCAAAGGTGATTTTCTGGTCGGTAGCATACTTAAGGCGCTCGTTGGGGATGATGACCAGGCTGTCCACCCGGGTGCGCAGCTCCTCAATGCCCTTCTCCGCCTGCATCATCCGGCGGCGGCCCTCAAACTTAAAGGGCTTCGTGACCACGCCCACGGTGAGGATGCCCATCTCCTTGGCAATATCCGCCACGATGGGGGCCGCGCCGGTGCCGGTGCCGCCGCCCATACCGGCGGTAATAAAGACCATGTCCGCGTCCTCCAGGGCCTTGGAGATCTGGCTGCGGCTCTCCTCAGCGGACTTGCGGCCCACCTCGGGATCGCTGCCCGCGCCCTGACCGCCGGTGAGCTTCTCGCCGATCTGAATCTTATAGGTAGCGCTGGACACGGTAAGCGCCTGCTTATCCGTGTTGACTGCGATAAAATCCACGCCCTTCATCCCGGACTTTACCATCCGGTTGACCACGTTGTTGCCGCCGCCGCCGACACCGATGACCTTAATGGTGACTACCGTATCGGGACCGCTGTCCAATCCAAAAGGCATAACTGCTCCTCCTATGTAAAAGAAGTGAAAACTCTCTTTTTATGCAAATTATGGAAGCTCATTTTCCGAGCCCTGACTATTATTTATGTCTTGTTCTATTCTAGCCTTCTTTTGGCGCGAGGTCAATAGTTCCCGCCGGATTTCCGCAAAGTTTTGGAACATGCGGGTGCCGAAAACCACCACCGCCGCAAGATATAGGGGCAGTCCCAGCTTGTCCCCCAGCCATGCCAGGAACACGGCGATGATGGCATTGCCGAAGAACCCGGACAGAAAGATAGACAGCTTAAAGGTCTTTTTAATGCGGGCATTCATGCCGCCCAGGGCAGAATCCAGAGCAGCCAGCAGCCCGGTGGCCACATAGAGACTGTACTGGCTGGGCACATGCCAGGGCAGGAAGCAGCCGATGACAAGTCCCACAATCAGGCCGGCCAGCTCAATCATCCCACAGCGCCCCCTTCCGTGCCCTCGCTCTGGGCGGTGGAGGGCTTGGCATACTGGAAGTCAATGACCCCGTTGTAGGCGGGCACGGTGAGCATCTCGCTGGGCGTCACCTTCACCTCAATCTTCCACTGCCCCAGCACGTCCACCACGCCGTTGCGCATGGTGAGGGCGGAGTAGAGGGTATCGGGGTCGCCGATGGCATTGAACACAAAGGGAGCGGTGTACCGCCGGCCATTGACGATGACCACTGAACCGGCGCAGCGGATCTCGGTGGTAGCCATAATCCGCTCCCCATTGAGGGAGATAGCCTCCGCGCCCGCGTCCCGCAGTTCGTTGAGTACCGAGAGCAGGTCGTTGTCGTGAATAAGGTAGTCGGCCTCGTCGCCGGTGACGTTGGCTGCGCTGGAGTCCTGCAGGCTCACCATTACGCCGGGGCCCACAACTTCCACCAGTCCTGCCTCCATTTCCAGTTTGTCCACCTCAGCCCGCAGGGCCTCGCTCTCTCCGCTGCCTGAGGCCGCCTCGTCCCGGTAAGTCTGGAGCTCAGCCTGCACCTGCTCCAGCTGTGCCCTGGTGGTTTCCAGGCTGTCCACGGTCTCGTTGTAGAGCTGCTGGAGGGTCTCCAGCCGACCGGTATTGGTGGCATCCGCTGCGGTGTTCACCTTTACGCTGCGCAGCTGCACGGCCAGCAGGATGCCCAACAGCGCGCACACGCCTCCAATGGCCAGCTCACCCCAGTTCTTCTTGCGTTTGGTCCGTTCCATCTGTTCTCCTTCCTCCCGCCAGAGCGCTCAGCCCAGCATGGACGCATAGGGGATAAAATGGGGCTCGTCCAGAGTCAGGTCGATGACGCCCCGATCAGTCTCCTCCAAGGCCCCGATGGCCGCTTCCAGAATCTTGGCCGCCTGATTGAAGTCGGTGTTCATTGGGATCTTCACCGTAAACCTGCCGCCGTAGCCCATTTTAATAAAGTTGATGGCAGTCAGGTCAAAGCTCTCAGCCTGATCCGTCATTCCCCGGGCGGCCAGAGCTGCAAAAAGCTTCTCCAGGCTGGAGAGCTTGTTGCTCTCCCCCTCGGCCACCTTCAGCCGTTCGCCCACCACAGGGCTGTCCGGCGTCAGGCCGGTGAGGGGCGGGAATTCCGCCGCCCGTGCCTCGTCCGCCCGCTCCAGAATCTTGCCCTTTGTATCAATAATCCACCAGGCGTCGCTGCCCTGGATGGCCGCCGCAGGCACGCATTCAGTCACGTTGATCACCAGTGTGTCAGGCAGGCGGCGGGAGACCGAGATCTCATCCACATAGGGCAGCCGGGAGATAATTTGCCGCATCACCTTGAACTTATTGACGGCAAAGAGGTTGTCCCCCCGCTCTACCTCAGCGGCGCCGATAATCTGCTCCGCCGTATAGGCTGACTGGCCGTTGACCTCAATGTTTTCCACCCGGAAAAACACCGCGCAGCCCGCCACAATCGCCGCTATAATCACAGCAGCGGACAGCACTTTATAGAGGAAGCCGAAGCGTCCTCTGTTTCGCCGCTTGCGCTTGTTCCGTCTCGCCGCCATTTTCCTGCTCCTCTGCCGCCGCCGGGCGAGGCCCGGCGGCTTGTTTTCTTTTCAGTATACCGAAAATAATCAAATCGTTTGTGAGGAAATTCTTAATTTTCTCTTATATGGCCGTCTCCCGGCGGATAATATCCGCCCCAAGGCTGCGCAGGCCCCCGTCCAGATCCTGATAGCCCCGGTCCATGTGTTGAAGGCCGGAGATGGTACTCCGTCCCTCCGCGCCCAGGGCGGCCACTACCAGAGCCGCGCCGCCCCGCAGGTCGGAGGCGTGAACCGCCGCGGCCTTCAGCCGCTCCACGCCGAACACCACAGCCACCCTTCCCTCCACCCGGATGCGGGCCCCCATGCGGGAGAGCTCATCCACATGCCGGTACCGGCTCTCAAAGATATTCTCCACAAAGACCGAAGTGCCCGCCGCCGTGGCGAGGGCCGCCATCAGCGGGGCTTGGGCGTCAGTGGGAAAGCCGGGATAAGGCGCAGTGCGCACCGGGCTCACGCCCCGGAGCGTTTCAGGCCGGGACAGGCAGATCCGGCTGTCATCGCTATGTATCCTGCACCCCGCCTGGCTGAGCACTGCCGTCACCGTGGACAGGTGGCGGCAGTCCGCGCCGGTGACCTCAATCTCCCCTCCAGCGGCAGCCGCCGCCGCCAGATAGGTGGCGGCCACGATTCGGTCGCCCATGACGGTATGCTCCGCCCCATGGAGAGGCAGTCCCCCCCGGATGGTGATCATGGAGCTGCCCGCTCCCCGGACATCCGCCCCCATGGAGCGCAGGAAGGCCTGAAGATCTGCAATCTCCGGCTCCCGGGCTGCGTTGGTGATGGTGGTGATCCCCTGGGCGGCCACTGCCGCCAGCATGGTGTTCTCCGTGGCCCCCACGCTGGGGATGGAGAGTACAATGTCGGCTCCGTTCAAACGCCCGCCGGTGCAGCGCAGGGCGCCGCCGGCCTCGTCCACCGTGCCCCCGAGGGCCCGGATAGAAGCCAGGTGCAGGTCAATGGGCCTGGGCCCCAGCTCACAGCCTCCTGGGGCGGACAGTACCGCCTCGCCCATCCGCCCCAGGATGGCCCCCAGGAAGATGACGGAAGAGCGCATCTCCCGCATCAGGCCGTCGGGCACATCGCACCGGGACAGGCCGGAGGCATCCACCCGCACCGTGTCCCCCTCCCGGTCTGTTTTGCAGCCCAGGTGCTCCAGAATGGCCAGGGAGGCGGTCACATCCGACAATTCGGGGCAGTTACGGATGACGCTCTCCCCTCTGCCCAGGATCGTGGCCGCCAGAATGGGCAGCACGCTGTTTTTCGCGCCGTGAGCGCGGACCGACCCCTCCAGACGCCTGCCGCCCTCCACCAGAAATATACTCATATCCTCCGTCCTCCGCAAAGCTGGTCTTGTTTTCACTCAGGCCATACTATGCGGGGGTTCCCAGGGGCGTTCCCAGGCCAAACAGGACAAAGGACGGCGAAACAGGAAAAAACAGGTCCGTTTTTCTCTATTTCCGGTTCATCAGCTCCACCAGTGTCCGGTAGATGTGCTCGCTGGCGTCGGGTACAGCCATCTCCCGCAGGTTTCGGCTCATGTCCTCCCGGCGGCTGCTGTCGGCCATCAGGCCGGTGAGCAGCTCCAGCAGCACCTCCGGCTTGCCGGAGCACTCCTTCTCAGGCAGCAGCACTGCCGCCCCCCGGTCCGAGAGCACCCTGGCGTTCTTGGTCTGGTGGTCGGCCACCACGTTGGGAGAGGGCACCAGCACCGAGGGCTTGGCGAGGGCGGAAATCTCCGAGATGGTGGAGGCGCCCGCCCGGCAGACCACCAGGTCGGCGGCCGCCATGATGAGCGGCATGTCGTAGATGTACTCCCGCAGCTCCACGCCGGTGTCCTTCAGAATGACGCCCTTCCGGGACAGAGCGTCCTGCATCCGCTGAAAGTCCCGGCCGCCGCCGTGGATGTGGCGGAAGGGCGCGCCCTGAGCGCACTCCCGGGCGATAACGTCCACCATCAGGTCGTTCATCACCGCCGCGCCCAGAGAGCCGAAGAAGGACAGCAGCAGGGGCCGGTTGTCGGCAATGCCCAGCTTCTCCCGTGCCTCCTTCTTGGTGTACCGAAAGAAGTCGCCCCGGACGGGCGTGCCCGTTACCACCACCTTCTCCGGGTGCTCGTAGTGGCTGCGGCTCTCCTCAAAGCCCACCATCACCACGTCCACCACCTTGGACAGGGCCTTGGTGGTCAGACCGGGAACCGCGTTGGACTCGTGGACCGCGGTGGGAATTTTCCGCCTGGCGGCGGCATTGACTACCGGGTAGGATGCGTAGCCGCCGGTACCCACCACCAGGTCGGGCTTGAAATCGTCCAGAATGGCGTTGGCCTGCTTCCGGGAGCGGTTCATGTTGAAGAGGGTCTTCAGATTGTGGCCCACTGCCGCGGGGGTCAGAGACCGCTGGAAGTTGGTGATGGTCACCGTGCGGATGTCATACCCCTCCTTGGGCACCAGACGGGTCTCCATGCCCCCATCCGCCCCCACGAAGAGGATGCGGCAGCCGGGATTCCGCTCCTGAAAGAGCCGGGCCAGCGCCACCGCCGGATTGATATGTCCCGCGGTCCCGCCGCAGGTAAAGAGAATGTTCATCAATGCCTCACTCCAAACGTCTCAGCCTGTAAGATATGCTTACCCCTGTCTGGGGGCCGGTATCTGTCGCGATACCGATAGGACAATTCCCATTTCCACCAATTGTATCACCAGCGCCGTGCCGCCGTAGCTGAAGAAGGGCAGCGAGATGCCGGTTGGGGGGATCAGGTTGGTGACCACGGCGATGTTCAGAAATACCTGCACCGCCACCAGAGTAGTGATGCCCACCACCAGCAGCGCGCCGAACCGATCCCGGGCGTGGAGGGCGATCCAGTAGCCCCGGATGACCAGCAGGGCGAAGAGAATGATGATGATGGCCGCGCCGATGTAGCCCAGCTCCTCGCAGGTGATGGAGAACACGTAATCATTCTCCGGCTCGGGCAGGTAGTTGAACTTCTGCCTGGAGTTGCCCAGGCCCACCCCCAGCAGTCCGCCGGATCCAATGGCGTAGAGAGACTGGATAGTCTGGTAGCCGCCGTTGAGAGGGTCGCTCCAGGGATCCTGCCAGATGGCCAGACGGGCGGCCATGTAGCTGGTCTTGGTCATAATGAACCACAGCCCTGCGGCCACCGCCGCGCCGCCGGCCGCAAACCAGCCCAGTTTGATGCCGCCGGCAAAGAGCACCGCCGCGCCGCCCACCAGGATGAGGATGGTGCCCGACATATGGGGCTCCATCAGCATCAGGCCGGCCACTGCTCCCAGGATAAGCATATAGGGCACCAGCTCAATGAGGCCAATCCGGTCCAGCAGGTCCAGCAGGCGGCCGGAGGGTTTGCGCAGGTCGTACTTTTTCTTCTTCTCTGTACTTCGCTTGGACAATCGTGAGGCAAAGTAGAGGATGACGCCCAGCTTTGCCACCTCGGAGGGCTGGAAGCTGCCCAGGCCGGGCACCCGAATCCAGCGCTGAGCACCCGTGGTCGCCTTGCCGAAGCCCAGAGGGGTAAAAACCAGAATGAGGCACAGGAAGGCCGCCATCAGGGCAAAGACCGCCATCCAGCGGTAGTGCTGGTAGTTGAGCCTGCTGACCGCGTACATGAGCACAATACCCAGTACACCGAACAAAGCCTGGCGGACAAAATAATAGGTGGGGTCGTGCTTGGCCACCACGCCGTCGTAATAGGCAGTGGCATAGGAGGCGGAGAACACCATCACCAGCCCGATTCCCGTGAGCATCAGGGTCAGCATCAGGAAGGGCAGATCCATGGGTCCCCGTGCCAGCTGCTCCTCCACGGTGAGATCCCGCTTCATTTTCCGCGCCGTGACAGTCACCTCCCAAAGGTTTCTCCCGCTCTGTCAGTCTTTAGAACGGATAGCGGTTGATAAGGCCGAAGTAGGCCAGCAGGCAGGCTGCCAGCGTAATCAGGGTAAAGACGGCGAAGAGCTTCACCTCGCTCCAGCCGCCCAGCTCCAGGTGGTGGTGCAGGGGGGCCATGCGGAAGATCCGCTTGCCGTGGGTCAGCTTGAAATAGGTCACCTGGATGATGTCGGACAATGTCTCAGCGATGTAGATGATGCCCACCAGAATGAGCAGCAGGGGGATATCCAGGGCAAAGGCCATGCCGCACACCACGCCGCCCAGGAACAGTGAGCCGGTATCACCCATAAATACCTTGGCGGGGTGAAAATTGTAAATCAGGAAGGCGCACAGGCCGCCGAACACAGCTGCGGCAAATACCCCCAGCTCAGCGGCGCCCCACAGGACGGACACGGCCAGGAAGAACAGGGCCACAGGCATCGTCACGCCGGTGGCCAGGCCGTCAATGCCGTCGGTCAGGTTGACGGCGTTGACGGTTCCCACCATGACAAAGGCGGCAAAGACCATGTACAGCCACTCAGGCAGGTCCAGGGTAATGTTGACAAAGGGGATATACAGGTCAAAGCTCAGGTAGCCGAAGTGGCGCAGCAGCAGAGTGAATACAATGGCGGCCGCCAGCTGGAGCAGAAACTTCATCCCGGCGGACAGGCCGTCTCCGTGATGGTACTTTACCTTCATATAGTCATCGAAGAAACCGATGGCGCCGAACACCAGGGCGAACACCAGCACAAACAGGGCGCCGAAAGCTCCGGCGGCAATATCCTGTCCCCCCACGGTGAGTACTGCCGCGGTGATGCCCACAATAAAGGTCAGGCCGCCCATGGTGGGGGTATTCTGCTTGGAATTGTGCCAGGCCGGGCCATATTCCTTCACGCCCTGCCCCGCCTTCAGGCGGCGCAGCAGGGGAATCAGTACCTTACCCGCCAGGAAGGCCACCACAAAGGCCACCAGGAAGCTTACTACATATCTCATCTTTTGAACCTCCCAAACCTCCGCCCGCACACGCCGGGCTTCTCCGGTCCGTTTTCACAAAGTGGTATTTTACCATAAGCCAGCTGGTGTTTTCCACTTAAAAAACAACAAATTTTCCTTCTGTTTTCCGGTTTTCATGGACGGCTGCGGGACTGGCCGTCAAAATAGGCGGCCACCTCCTCCCGCTCGTCCAGGTGGCGGCGCGCGGCGCCGATCTCCTGATAGGTCTCGTGACCTTTGCCCGCCAGCACCACCGTGTCGCCTGGCCTGGCCTCGTCCAAGGCCCGGCGGATAGCCTCCCGCCGGTGGGGCACCACGATGCAGGGAGTACCGCTCCCCTCCATGCCCGCCTGAATATCGGACAAAATGGCCTCCGGGTCCTCGGTGCGGGGATTGTCTGAGGTAAGCACCACCAGGTCAGCCAGCTCCGCCGCAATCCCCCCCATTATGGGGCGCTTGGTCCGGTCCCGGTCACCGCCGCAGCCAAACAGGCAGATAACCCGCCCCGCCGTGAAGTCCCGGACGGTGGTGAGAATATTCTCCAGGGCGTCCGGAGTGTGGGCATAGTCGATAATAACCGTGTACTCGGTTGGCGTGGGCACCACCTCAATGCGGCCCTTGACCCCTTTGGCCTTTGCCAGCGAAGCGCATACTGCCGGCAAAGGCAGTCCCAGGGCCAGACCGCAGGCAATAACGCCCAGGGCGTTATAGATGGTAAACCCGCCGGGGATCGGCAGGCGCACCCGGGCAATGGCTCCGGCGGTCAGAGCCTCAAACTCCACCCGGTCGGGGAACAGGCGGATGTTTTTGGCGGTCACGTCGGCCTGGTCCTTGTTCTCCGAGTAGGTCACCGCCGGACAGGTGACGGCGGTGGCATAGTACCGTCCGGCTTCGTCATCCAGGTTGAGCACCGCTGTACCGGTCTGGCGGAAGAGAAGGCCTTTCACCCGCCGGTACTCCTCCATGGTGCCGTGGAAGTCCAGATGGTCCCGAGTCAGGTTGGTAAAGATGCCGGCTTTAAAGAAGATGCCGTCCACCCGGCGGAGGGCCAGTGCGTGAGAGGACACCTCCATCACCACATGGGTGCAGCCGCTGTCCGCCATGTCCCGCAGCAGCTTCTGCACCTCCCAGGATTCCGGGGTAGTGCGGTGGGCGGGAATGACCTTCTCCCCAATCATGTTCTGGTTGGTGCCGATGAGCCCCACCTTCGTCCCCAGCACCCCCTCCAGCATAGCCTTCAGGAGATAGGTGGTGGTGGTCTTTCCGTTGGTGCCGGTGACGCCGATGACGGTTAGTTTCCCGGCCGGATGACCGAACCAGTTGGCGGACACCGCCGCCAGAGCGGCCCGGGTATCGGCGGCCACAAGCCAGGGCCCCGGCCCGTCGGGGGCCTTATGGCAGATGACCGCCGCCGCCCCCTTCTCCACCGCCTCACGGAGGAAGCGGTGGCCGTCGGTCTTGTAGCCGGTGAGGGCCACAAAGAGCTCCCCCGGCCGGATGGTACGGGTGTCGTAGCTGATCCCTGAAATTTCCACATCCTCGTCCACAGCGCCCCCGAGAAGGGCCACGCCGGACAAAAGCGTCTTCAGTCTCATGCTGTCACCCCTCACTTTTTGCGGCAAAGCCGAAATCTTCGCTTCAGCCCGGTCCGGGGCAAAATCCCGGACCGGGCTGGTTCTCTTGGCAGCCTCCGCCCGCTCAGAAGCCTGCGCCGGCGGTGGTTGCGGTGTTGTCCATGAACTGGACCTCCACCACAGTCCCCCGGTCCACCATGGTGCCGGCGGCAATGGACTGCCCCGCGGCGATGGTACTGGAGGTGTAGTAGTCGGACACGCCTGTGGCCTTCATGTACAGGCCCAGGCTGCTGAGTGTCTGGCGCACCGTCTCGGGTGACTTGCCCGACAGGTTGGGCACCTCCACCTGGTCGGTGGGCTTTGTCTCACCCAGGTAGAGCACCATCTCGCTGCCGCCAGGGATAGACGCGCCCTGGATTGGGATCTGGTCGGTGACAGTCTCGCCGCTGCCCACAGTGCGCACCGTGAGTCCGGCGGCCTCCGCCTTGGCCTTGGCGTCCGCTGCGGACAGGCCCACCACGCTGGGTGCCAGCACGTCGGCGCCCGACAGCTCCTCGGCAGTGTACTGCTTCTCCACGCCCATGTAGTCCAGGATGTTGGCCAGCAGCTCGCCGGCCCGGGTGGCGCCCATGACGCCGCCGCTGATATAGTAGCCGCCGGCGGTGTAGTTGCTGCCGGGGGACACAGGCTTGGGATTGTCAAAGGCGATAAGAACCACCACCTGGGGGTCGTCCGCCGGGGCAAAGCCCAGGAAGGAGACGATGGTGTGGTCGTCCTCCAGGGTCTCGGAGGAACCGGTCTTGCCGCCGATGCGGTAGCCCGCCTGATAGGCGTTCTTGCCGGTGCCTCCGTTGACCACGCCCTCCAGAATGGTGCGGCACTTCTCACTGGTTGCCTCACTGATCACCTGGCGGCGCTCGGTGGGCTCGGTGCTCTGGAGCACATTGCCGTCGGCGTCGGTGATGGACTCCAGCACATATGGCTGCATCAGGTGGCCGCCGTTGATGACGGCGGAGGCGGCGGTGATGAGCTGGATGGGGGTCACGTTGAAACGCTGGCCGAAAGAGGCGGTGGCCAGGGATGCCTCGCCGTAGGGGCCGGTAAAGAAGTCCCGGGACCACACCGTACTGCCGGCCTCACCCTGCATGTCAATGCCTGTCAGCTCCAGAAAGCCGAAATCCTCCAGGTAGTCGTAGAACTTCTCCGCTCCCAGCCGCTGGCCGATGGCGATAAAGGCCGGGTTGCAGGAGTTGGCCACCGCCTTGGCCAGGGTCTGGGTGCCGTGGCCCTTTCGGTCAGAACAACGTATGGTCTCTCCGGCAATAACCACCGATCCGGTGCAGCTGAAGGTGTCGCTCTCGCTGACCACGCCCTCCTCCAGAGCAGCGGCCAGCACCACGGACTTGAAGGTGGAGCCGGGTTCGTAGGTGTCGTTGATGGCCTTGTTGCGCCACTGGAGCAGCTGGGCGCTGCCCAGGGCCTCTTTGTACTCGTCGCTGTCCTCGCCGTAGGTGGCCTTCAGGGTGTCCAGCTCGGCCAGGGTGTCCGGGTCGGTGACCTGGCTGGGGTTGTTCAGGTCATAGGTGGGGGAGTTGGCCCAGGCCAGAATAGCCCCGGTGTTGGGGTCCATGGCGATGGCAAAGCCGCCGTTCTGCACGTCGTACATCTCGATGCCCTTCTCCAGGGCCCGCTCGCAGTAGTACTGGATGGTGGCGTCAATGGTCAGGTTCAGGTTATTGCCGTCGGTGGCGTCGTAGTAGTTCTCATAGCGGGAGAGCATCTCGGTGCCGTTGCCGTTCTTGGCGGTCACCACGCGGCCGGTCTCGCCGGAGAGCACGCTGTCGTAGTAGGCCTCCATACCGTATGCGCCCTCGTTCTCCGCGTTGACAAAGCCGATGACCTGGGCGGCCAGGCTGGAGTGGGGGTAGTACCGCTTGGAGGTAGGGGTGGAGTAGAGGGCGTTGGACAGCCCATACTCCAGTTTGAAGGCCATGACCTGCTCATTCACGTCCTGCTCCACCTTGGCTGCCAGGCGCACATAGGAGGTGTCCTTCTGGAGGCGGAGGAGGATGGTGTCCTTGTCCAGGCCCAAAATCTCTGCGAGGCCGGATGCAACCGCCTCGTCGGTGGGCTCGGGGCCGGGTGCCGTCTTGCTGTCTCCCTTCTGATAGGCCTCTGCCTTTTTCTGATAGTTCTCCTGGACGGTATTCAGATCCCGGGGGGAGACAATGATGTCGTAAGCCGTGGAGCTCAGGGCCAAAGGGGTTCCCTTGCTGTCATAGATGGTGCCCCGGTTGGCCGTCACCGCCACGTCTCTGGTCTGCTGGCTGATAGCCAGCTCCTGGTAGTACTCATGGTTGGTGATTTGAAGGTCGTACAGCCGGACCAGCAGGGGGATGAAAATCACCACGCCAAAAATAGCCATCAGAAAGACGGTCCGCCCCAGAATGGTGCGGTTTCCCCTCCGGTCCGGTTGCTGCTTCTGTTTCTTTTCGCCGTTCATCATATGATCACCTCTGCGCCTGTAAAAACGCGCTGTCTGTCTCTCTTTACGCGGCGGGACCTCTGCGGGCGGGCAATTCCACGCGAAAGCGGGAGCTCCGCCCACTTTCGCACGATTCCCGCCCTGCTTTCTCCGTCTCCGCCGCTGTCCCCCGCTTAAATACCGAGGGCGTAAGAAAAATCCGTTTTTTCTTACGCCCTCTCTGTGTGGGCTGCGGGTGCAACCCTTTTTCTCTTTTCGGGTCTTACAAAACTATATGGGGTGGCTTACTTGAAATATTCCACCACATTGCCCAGGATATCTTTGATACCCTGGAGGGCGCCATTCAGGCCCTGGACCGGGGTCTCCTCCTCGCTGAACAGCACCACGCTGTCCGGCTCGGACAGGTCCAGGTAGAGAATCTGCCCTGCCTGGGGCTTAACCATAGAGCCGTCGGAGGTCACCGCAGTCTCAATGCTGGCCAGGTCAAAGGCCAGCTCGTACTGGGTGCGGAGATAGCTCTCCTGCTCTTCCAGCTCGGACAGGTCGCTCTTCAGGCTGGCGATATCGTCAGACAGGGAGGTAAGCTGGATGGAGCTGAGCAGCACCAGTACGGCAAACACGCCGATGGCCAGGAAGCCCACCACTGCGAAGGGGGAGACGGCCCCCGCCTCCCGCACCCGTGCCTTGGGCCGCACCGCCGCCCGGTCTCTGGGCCGTACCAGAGGACGGGTCCGGGTCTGTTCACCGCCCCGCAGAGAATTTGCCGCCGCGTCAGTGTAGCTCAGATCATAGGCCACGCTGTCATAGGTAGCGCGGGGCGTATTATAGCGTCTTTTTCGGACTGCGGCAGTTGCCATGGGGCGTCCACTCCATTCTTTTGCAGATGCGTATCAGGAAGGCCGGCCCTTCCCGTTCTCTATTATTACAGTTTTTCCGCAATACGCAGCTTGGCGCTGCGGGCGCGGGCGTTTTCGTTGAGTTCTTCCTCGCCGGACACAATGGGCTTTCTGTTCACCAGCCGGATGACCGGCTTCTTCCCGCACACACACACCGGGAAGTCAGGCGGACAGGTACAGCCCTTTGCAAAGGCAGCGAAGGCGTTTTTGACGATCCGGTCCTCCAGTGAGTGGAAGGAGATAATTGCCAGCCGTCCGCCGGGCGCCAGTGCCGGAACCGCCGCCTGGATCAGCTTGTCCACAGCGGAGAGCTCGTCGTTCACTGCGATGCGGATGGCCTGGAAGGACCGCTTGGCCGGGTGCTGCTTCTCCCGCAGGGCGTGGGCTGGCATGGCCGACCGGATGATATCCACCAGCTCAAGGGTGGTCTCAATGGGGGCCTTTTCCCGGGCGCGGACAATGGCCGCCGCGATGGCGGGCGCGTACCGCTCCTCGCCGAACTGGAACAGAATCCGCCGGATCTCCTCCTGGGGCCACTCGTTCACCACCGTTCTGGCGGTGAGGGCCTCGGACTGGTCCATTCTCATGTCCAGGGGGGCGTCGGCCATGTAGGAGAAGCCGCGGCTGGCGTCATCCAGCTGGGGGGAGGACACGCCCAAGTCGGCCAGCACGCCGCTCAGCTTGTCCAGCTTCAGCCTGTTCAGAATATCCGCCAGGTCGCTGAAGTTGCCGTGAACCAGAGTCACCCGGTCCATCAGGCCCTCCAGCCGCCCGGGGGCCGCGTCCAGCGCGGCCTGGTCCCGGTCGATGCAGATGAGCCGCCCCGTGGTCAGCCGCCGGGCAATCTCCCGGGAGTGGCCGGCACGGCCCAGGGTGGCGTCCACATAGGTGCCCGCGGAGTCGATATTCAATCCGTCGATGCACTCCTGAAGCAGCACCGGCTTGTGGGAAAATTCCATCTCACTCATATTACAGCCCCAGTCCCTTGAGGATGGCGTTCATCTTCTCAGGGGTGATCTCCTCCTGCTTCTCCTGCCAGCGCTCGGCGCTCCAGATCTCCGCCCGGTTGTGGACGCCGGTGATGACCGCGTCCTTTTCCAGGCCGGCAAACTTTCGCAGCATGGCCGGGATGACAATCCGGCCCTGGCTGTCCGGCTCACACTTGGCGGCGTTTGCGAACAGGGGGCGCATGGCCACCGACTCCGTCATGGGCAGGGCGGCGAATTTGGCGGTAAAGGTGTCCCAGGTCTCCTGGGGATAGACGGCCAGGCAGCCGTCAATGCCCATGGTGACATAGAGGGTGTCCCCCAGCTCGCGGCGGAGCTGAGCGGGAATGAACAGACGGCCCTTGGCGTCGAGACTGTGCTCGTAAGTGCCGGTGGCGCTCATCATTCCCCTTCACCTCTCCTCCACTTTCCCCCCTCTGGGCTATGGCAGGCTCCATTTTCCCCCACCAGTGTTTTTAGTATAATTGTTATGTAACCAAATTGCAACCCTTTTTTAACTCTTTTTTCCCTGCCAACCCCGGTATTTTCGTGTGAAAACAAGTGATTTCCGCACAAGAAACGTATGTTCGATTATTTTTGTAAAGCAGAACTCCTGACCAATTATCCTGTTTTATGTCTCCTTTCTGCCAAAGGGGCCAAAGCTCGTTACTTTTTCCACATTTGCATCCACTTTCTTCTTTCCCTGTTACCAGCCCATTCGTCTTTTTCCGGCCTCCGGCAAATTTTCTGCTCCTGGTTTTCCGCCCCTGCCCTGTTCAACTTCCAAATCATGTGATATAATGCTCTGCGTTGTCTTTTGGCAGTCATTTGCCCCGCATCTTATCCATGATTATCAATGAGGTGAATTATATGCTGCGCTTTGCTCACTTTAACTTCAACGTTCTGAATCTGGACAAGTCTCTGGCCTTTTACCGGGAGGCTCTGGAACTCTCCCCGGTGCGCACCAAGGAGGCGGCGGACGGCTCCTTCCAGCTGGTGTACCTGGGGGACGGGGAGACCGGCTTTGAGTTGGAGCTGACCTGGCTGAAGGACCGCACTGAGCCCTACGACCTGGGGGAGTGCGAGTTCCACCTGGCCTTTGTCACCGACCGGTACGACGAGCTCTACCGCCGCCACAAGGAGATGGGCTGCGTGTGCTTTGAGAACCCGGCCATGGGCATCTACTTTATTGAGGACCCGGACGGCTACTGGATTGAGATCATCCCTGCCAAGGACTGACCGGCATGGCCAAGACCTCTGAAGCCCGTCTGGCCTACGCCGACCTGCTGCGGGTGCTCTCCATCGCGGCGGTGGCGGTCATCCATGTGGTGAGCCTGTGGATTTACAATGTACCTGTTGGGAGCGGCGCATGGGACATATATAATGTATACGACAGCCTGGTGCGCTGGTGTGTGCCCGTGTTTGTCATGCTCTCCGGCATGTTCCTGCTGGACCCCAAGAGAAGCCTGACTCTGCCCAAGCTGTTCTTTCACCATATCCTGCGCATCTTCGTGGCCCTGGTGGTGTGGGGCGCGGTGTACGCCATCGTGGACTTCGGCCGGGTGGACGGCGCGTTCACCTGGGCCGGCATCCGTTCCGCCCTGTACACCGCCCTGCTGGGCAACACCCACTACCACCTGTGGTTCCTCTATGTCATCCTGGGCCTCTACCTGGTGACCCCAATCCTCCGGGCTTTTGTTCAGGGGGCCTCCCGGAGGGATTTCCACTACTTCTTCCTGCTGTGCTTTGTGGCGGCCTATCTGCTGCCCCTTCTGCTCCAGCTCCGGCCCAGCCAGACCGTCTCCACCTACCTCTCCCGGCTCAACCTGCACATGGTCATGGGCTATGTAGGGTACTATGTGGCAGGTTATTATCTGAAAACCTTCACGTTAGGCCGGGTGGCGGAGATCATTCTCTACCTGCTGGGCATCGGCGGAGCGGCAGCCACCATCTGGGGCACCCGGGTCCTCTCGTTCCAGAGCGGCTCCCTGTCCGGCGTGCTGTACGAGTATATGACTCCCAACGTGGCTGCCATGGCGGTGGCGGTATTCGTGCTGTTCCGGTACCTGCTGGGTGTAAGCGACGAGCGCTCCCGGCGGCAGAGCCTGTCCGGGCTGGCCAAAATCACCTTTGGCATCTACCTGATTCACGACCTGTTTCTCATGGCCTACCGCCATTTTGGCATCACGCAGCTGCCCCTGCCGCCGGTGCTGGCGGTGCCCGCCGTCACCGTCCTGGTGCTTGTTCCCTCGGCGGCGGCGGCCTGGCTTATCAGCAAGATCCCCTTTGCGGGCCGCTACCTCACCTGACAGGCCCTAATCTTCACTGCAAGGAGTTCGACCCATGCTTTTTTCCAGCTCTGTATTCCTGTTTCTGTTCCTGCCGGTAGTGCTTCTGGTGTACTATCTCCCCCTGCGCAAGTGGCGGCAGGGGCAGAACATCTTTCTGACCCTGGCCTCTCTCTTTTTCTATGCCTGGGGTGAGCCCTGGTTCGTGTTGGTGATGATCGGCTCTATTGTAGCCAATTATCTGTTCGGCCTGTGGGTGGCCGCCTGGAAGAATCACGGCCGCAGCCTGCGGCTCCCCGTCACCGTCTCGGTAATTTGTAACCTGTCCATTCTGTTCATCTTCAAGTATCTGACCTTTGTCCTCACCAACCTGAACCTGCTGGGTCTCCAGCTGACGGTGCCCGTCATCAACCTGCCCATCGGCATCTCTTTCTTTACCTTCCAGGCCATGAGCTATGTACTGGACGTGGCCAGAGGCCGCGGCGAGGCCCAGAAGAGTCTGCTCAACGTGGGGCTCTACGTCTCCTTCTTCCCCCAGCTCATCGCCGGCCCCATCGTGAAGTATGAGACGGTGGCAGAGGAGATCCTCCACCGCCGGGAGAACTGGGGCGATTTCACCGCCGGCGTCCAGCGCTTCCTGGTGGGTCTGGGGAAAAAGGTCATCCTGTCCAACCAGCTGGCCGTTGTGGCCGACGCCGCTTTTAACCACGGCCAGCCCCAGTCGGTGGCCTTCGCCTGGCTCGGCGCCGTGTGCTACATCCTCCAGCTCTACTACGACTTCGGCGGCTACTCCGACATGGCCATCGGTCTGGGCCGGATGTTTGGTTTCCACTTCCTGGAGAACTTCGACTACCCCTATATCTCCACCTCGATCACTGAATTCTGGCGCCGGTGGCACATCTCCCTCACCTCCTGGTTCCGGGACTATGTCTACTTTCCCCTGGGCGGCAGCCGGGTGGACAAGCAGTGGAAGGTGGTGCGCAACATCTTTGTGGTGTGGCTCCTCACCGGCATCTGGCACGGCGCCAACTGGACCTATGTGGTCTGGGGCCTGCTGAACTACGCCCTGCTCATGCTGGAGAAGTACGGCGGGCTGGGCAAGGGCTGGCCCAAGGCCATCGGCTGGTTCTACACCCAGGTTGCCTTTGTGCTCACCTGCGTGGTGTTCCGGTCTGACTCCCTGTCCGCCGCCGGGTCCTATTTCCTCTCCCTCTTCCATATTGGCTCCATGCCGGTGTGGAGCAGCCAGGCGGCCCTCTACCTGCGGGAGTACTGGATTATCCTCCTGGCCGCCGCACTCTGTGCCGCCCCCACCGCCACCTGGTTTCGGAAAAAGCTGACGGTGGCGGCGGACGGCAGGCTGCTGCCGGTGTGGGACTGCGTGTCCACCCTGGCCCTGCTGGCGGTCTTTGTGGTGGCTGTGTGCTTCACCATCAAGGGCACCTACAACCCCTTCATCTACTTTAATTTCTGAGGAGGACGCACCATGAATAAGCTGAAATCCAATCTCACCGCCGTCCTCTTCCTGCTGGGCATTGCCGCCGGACTGGTGGTGGCTGTGGCTGCCTTCTTCAGCGGCAGCGGCAACCTGCGGGCCGAATTTGGAAAGCTGCGGCGGGATTTCTCCTACCTGCCCACCTTTCTCTCCGGCGCGGAGAACGCCCTGAACCAGGATCTGGACAAGGACCACTACTTCATCCAGCTCTATGGCGGCATCCAGAGGCTTATGGGCCGCCGGGTGGTGGAGGACGTGGAGGCGGACTACACCGTCATTAAGCTGGCGGACGGAGCCCTGGCCTTTGAGAACCTGTACGGCGGTCCCACCGATACCCGGCCCCACGCCCAGGCGGTGGCCGACTTCAAGGAACAGCTGGCTGAAAAGGACATCCCCCTGCTCTACGTCCAGGCCCCCCAGAAGGTAAGTCAGAGCGGCGACGAGCTGCCTGAGGGGGTCACCGACTACGGCCATGAAAACGCTGACCTGCTCCTCTCCACCCTGGATGACCTGGGTGTAGACACTCTGGACCTGCGTCCCGTGCTGGAGGAGGCGGCTCAGGCGCCCGGCGCCCTCCCCTTCTACTTCCGCACCGACCACCACTGGACCCCGGAGGGCGGCTTTGTGGGCTATCAGGCGGTGACGCAGCGGCTGTCGGAGATTTTGGGCTATGACGTCAGCCCGGTCTATACCGACCCGGACAGCTACACCAAAATCACCTATGAGGACTCCTTCCTGGGCAGCCAGGGCAAGCGGGTGGGCACCCTGTACACCGGCGTGGACAGCATCAACCTGTGGAAGCCCAACTTTGAGACCAGCTTCACCTACTCGGTTCCCCTCAACGCCATTGAGCGCACCGGCCCCTTTGAGGAGTCCCTGCTGTTCCCGGAACGGGTGGAAAAAATCGACTATTTCGGCGGCAATCCCTACACCCTCTATGCCGGCGGGGACTACAATCTGGCCCGCATAACCAACCACCTGAACCCGGACGGCCCCCGGGTGCTGCTGGTGCGGGACTCCTACTCCTGCATCCTGGCCCCCTTCCTGGCCCTGGACTGCTCGGAGCTTATCACCATTGACCTGCGCTACTTCAAGGACAACCTGATGGACTACATGGACTGGCTGGACCCGGACATGGTCGTAGTCATGTACTGCGCCAGTTCCACCCGCCTGCCCGAGCTGTTCCAGTTCTTCGGCGCCGACACAAAGCCGGAATTCCGCTATTGACGAGGTGAACGGATTGAACGCCCCACAGCCCTCCCTCCGCAGGCTGGACCTGCACTATATTGTCATGCAGATTGGCTACTGGGCCATGTTTGCCGCCATCTGCGCCTACCTGGCCGCCCTGCTGGGAGAGCGGGGCTTCTCCAACAGCCAGATTGGCCTGCTTATCGCCATCCGCTGTCTGGCGGGCATTATCTGCCAGCCTCTGCTGGGCGGCTTTGCCGACCGGCACCCGGAGATTCCCCTGAAGGTCATTGTCGCCCTGTCTCTGGCCCTGTCTCTGGCCGCATCCCTGGCATTTCTCCTCTGGCCCATGGGCATGGGCGGCACCGCCGTTATTCTCATCATCCTGGGAGGCTTCGAGATCTCCGCTTATCCCCTGATGGACGCCATGGCCATCCAGTTCATCAACGCAGGCATGCCCATCCGATACAGTCTGGGCCGGGGCATCGGCTCCATGGCTTATGCCGTCACCTGCGTCATTCTGGGCTTTCAGACCCAGGCCATGGGCGTGGAGAGCACCCTCGTGACCCATACGGCGCTGGTGGCAGCGGTTATCGCTCTGACTATCTCCTACCCCGCCTTCCGCGCTGCCCCTGCGCCAGCGGACGCGCCTCCGGCGGAGAAGCCCCACTCGGTTTGGTACCTGCTAAAAAGCAACCCTCCCTTCACGCTCATGCTGGCGGCCATACTGCTGGGTCTCACCGCCTGCCTGCCCATGTCCAACTTTCTGGTCAACGTGGTGGAGAGCCGCGGCGGCAACAGTGCCGACCTGGGCGTGGCGCTGTTTATCATGGGCGGCTTTGAACTGCCCACCGCCTTCTTCTTCCAGCGTATGCTCCGCCGCCTGGGCAGCGGAAAACTCATCCTCATCAGCATGGTGTTCACCGTGCTCAAGGCGGCGGCGCTGCTGCTGTCCTTCAACCTGGCCACCGTGTTCCTGACCCAGCCCCTCCAGATGCTGGGGTACGGCCTGTTCACCCCGGCGTCGGTGTACTTTGTCAACGAGTCGGTTCCCCAGGCCGACCGGGTGCGGGGCCAGACGGTGATGATGGTGGCCTCCAACGGTATGGGCGGCATGCTGGGCAGCTATATCAGCGGCCTGTCCCTGGATATGGGCGGGGCCAACCTGATGCTGCTGTGCTGCATTGTGCTGGGCTGCCTCGCCGCCGTACTGTCGGCCGCCGCACTGGCGCTGAGCAAAAAATCGGAACAGCGCAGACTCTCTGGATGAATTTGACGCCCGCCCGCAAGCGTTTTTCAGGTACCGGAATTCCGGGCAGCACGAACGCCGCGAGACTTTCAGCAAACTGAACCGGGGCCGGAGCGCCCCGGTTTTCTTAATTTATTTTATGCTAAACTCATTGTCCGCTCTTCCCAAGCGCCTTTTTCCCATGATATAATGCTTGCATCTGGAACAAGCTTCCAGAAATTTCGGAGTTGGAGCGATTCTAACATGAGTGAAAACAAACCAGCGCCCCGCTCTCTGCCCAGGGTGGGCATGCGCAATATCAAAACAGCCACCGCCGCAGCCCTGTGCGCCCTGGTGTACTTCTTCCTGGACCGCAGCCCCGCCTTTGCCTGTATCGGCGCCATCTTCGGTATGGGAAGCGACCTGGAAAATTCCCGGCTTCACGGCGGCAACCGCCTCTTCGGCACCCTCATCGGCGGCCTGCTGGGCATGGCTCTGTTCCGGGTCTATCTCATTTTCTACCCGAACGGCGGCCACTCTCTGCTGCTGGTGCCCCTGGTGTTCGTGGGCGTGGTCATTCTGATTCTCCTGTGTCAGATCTTCTGGGTGGGCGGCGTGCAGCCCGGCGGCGTGGTGCTGTGCCTTCTGCTGTTCAACACCCCGCCGGACACTTACATCAGCTACGCCCTCAACCGCATCCTGGACACCGCCATCGGCGTGGTGGCGGCCATGGTGGTCAACAGCCTGTTCCCCGGCGGCTTCACCTTCCAGCATCTGAAAGAACACCATTTCCGCTCCCTGGAGAAGAAGCGTCAGCGGTGGCGGGAGCGGACGGGCCGGAGCACCCCTGACAGAGGCCAAGACGAAAGCCGGACCGACTGAAAGAAAAAGAGCGCCGGACCCAGGGTTCCGGCGCTCTTTTTCGATTCTTTACTCCAGCCCCAGCAGAGCCCGGGCCCGGCGGAGCAGCTTGAGATACACATAGTCCATCTGCCACTCGTTGGTCAGCTCGGTGAGGCGGTCGGCGGGCAGCCAGGCCACGCCGGTGTTCTCTCCCTCCCGGATGGTGAGGGCGTCGCTCTCGTCGGCGGTCAGCAGGTAGGACACATTGAGGTGCTGGTGGGCCGCCACGTATTTCCCCCGCTTCACGTGCCCCCACACGGGCAGGATGTCCAGAGAGGCGATATCGCTTGAAAGGGGGCGCACATGGGTGATTCCAGTCTCCTCACTGGCCTCCCGCAGGGCTACAGCCAGCAGGTCGCTGTCCCCGTCGGCGTGGCCGCCGGTCCAGGCCCACACCTTGTAGATATTGTGGTGGGCCATGAGCACCTTGGTGGCATCGGCGTTGACCACAAAGCCGGAGCTTGTGATGTGAGCGTACTCATTCTGCCGGGTGAGCACGGTGTCGGGGTACCGGTCCACATACTCCAGAATAATCCGCCTGTCGGTCTCCTCCTGCTCGTCCTGAGGGCGATAGGCCCGGATGTCGTCTGCGTACATCTCGTCACCCCTTCCTCCGGTAGGTGGCATAGTGGAAGGACAGTCCCCCGTCCTCCAGCGCCGGCTCCTCCTCTGCCAGCTCCCACTCGGGCAGGGTGTCCAGGTTGGGGAACCAGGCGTCAGCTTCAAAGGCGGCGTGAATTTTGGTGATATAGGCCGTGTCGCACCAGTCCAGGGCTTCCCGGTACACCTGGCCGCCGCCGATGACAAAGGTATCCGCCGGGCAGGCCGCTCTGGCCTCCTCCAGGCTGTGAAGCACAACGGCGTTTTCCACCCTGTAGTCCGGATTGGTGGAGAGAATATAGTTCTGCCGCCCGGGCAGAGGCTTCCCGCCGGGGAAGGTCTCCAGTGTCCTCCGCCCCAGCAGCACCGGGTGCCCCAGGGTCAGGGCCTTGAACCGCTTCAAATCGGGGGAAATCCGCGCCAGCAGTTTGTTTTGATAACCAATGGCCCAGTTCCGATCCACCGCCGCAATCAGGTACATTCATCCTTCCTCCTTGATAAAGTCCAGGAATTCCGTCCAGTGCTCCTCGTCAAACACCGGAATTCCGGCGCTCTTGAGCCGGGCGGCAGTCACGCCGTCGCCGGTGATTTTTCGCCCGGTGAAGGTGCCATCGTAGATAACGCCGCTGCCGCAGGAGGGGCTGCGGGCCTTCAGCAGGGCGCACCGGCAGCCCATCAGCCGGGCCAGCTCCTCCGCCTGGGCCGCACCCCGGACGTACTGCTCCGTCACGTCGGCCCCGTCCCGTGTAAGCACCCGCTCCCCCACCCGTTCAGCGGGCGGACGGGGCGTGGACAGGCCGCCCAGCTGCTCGGGACACACGGGCACAAAGCTCAAATCCGCCCGGTTCAGCAGCTCCGCCAGGGGTGGGAAGGCCTTGCCGTCCCCGCTGTACCGGCATGTCAGGCCCAGCAGACAGGCCGACAACAGAATCCGCATCTGCCCTTCCTCCTTACACCGCCACCGGAATCTTCACATTCAGGGGGTGATATTGGTACCCCTCCAGCTTCAGACTGTCCCGTGTGAAGGCGTAGAAGTCGTCCACTGCCGGGTCCATCCACAGCTTGGGGGCATCGTATGGCTTGCGGGCGATAATCTCCTCCACAACGGGCACGTGCCGGTCGTAGATGTGGGCGTCGGCAATGACGTGGACCAGCTCCCCCGCCTCCAGGCCGGACACCCGGGCCAGCATGTGGACCAGGGCGGCGTACTGCATCACGTTCCAGCCGTTGGCGGTGAGCATGTCCTGGCTGCGCTGGTTGAGGATGGCGTTGAGGGTCCTGCCCGTCACGTTGAAGGTCATGGACCAGGCGCAGGGGTAAAGAGCCATGTCGTGGAGGTCATGGTGGTTGTAGAGATTGGTCATAATCCGCCGGGACGCGGGGTTGTGCCTCAGGTCGTAGAGCACACGGTCCACCTGGTCAAACCCTCCCTCGGGATAAATGTGCTTCACCCCCAGCTGGTAGCCGTAGGCCTTGCCGATGGAGCCTGTTTCGTCGGCCCAGGCGTCCCAGATGTGGCTGTTCAGGTCGTGGATGTTGTTGGACTTCTTCTGCCAGATCCACAGCAGCTCGTCCAGGGAGCTCCTGAAGGCCATCTTCCGGATGGTCTGGACGGGGAACTCCTTCTTCAGGTCGTACCGGTTCACCACGCCGAAGAGCTTGATGGTGTGAGCGGGGGCTCCGTCGTCCCACCGGGGGCGGACCGCCTGGTCCGTGTCCCAGGTCCCGTGGGCGAGGATGTCTTTGCAGTTCTGGATAAATCTCTCGTCGGCGTAGCTCATATGGGTTCCTCCCGTTGTATTCGTTCCGGTCTATTTTGACGCGCACCGCAGCAATAGCTGAATTCCACAAAAGCTCCTTTGCGTCTCTTTTGTGGAATTGCGCGGCCGCCGCCCACGAATAAGCCGCTTTGCGTTTTGTTCAGCAGACATTATTTTATTATACGGCGCGCTCCGGTGCAAGCGCTTTCGCTGTCCTTTCCTCTTGGCGCGCTCCGGTGTTTATGATAAAATGAAAAAAACGTCCGCGCCGCCGGACCTCTGGAGAGGTGAAGGAAATGCATGATATCCGGGCCCAGAAGGGCCGTTTTCTGCTCCGAGCCCTGCTGTGGCTGATTTTTGTGGCTCAGTTTGCCCAGGCGCTGATTCCGCTCATCCGGGCCGGCGGCAGCCCGGCGCCTCTGGCGGTTCTGGCCGCCCTGGCCGCCCCTCTGCCCTCCGCCGTGGTGCTGTGGGCCCTCTACCGGGGTAATCGGGCCGCTCTGGTGGTATTCTGCCTCATGGGCTTTGAGCAGATCGCCGCCTTCAGCAACTGGATTCTCCCCCGGTACCAGAATGCTATGGCACCTACGGACCCTCTGGGCTATGCCAGTCTGGCGATCTCGGCTTTCGATGTGACTCTGCGGGTAGTCGTGCTCTACCAGATGTTCTCCGGCTCCTATGTGCCCGTCTGGCTGGAGTGCCGCCGGGACATGCGGCGCAGAACGGATCTGGCGCTTGAGCTTGCGCTCTTCGGCGCGTCCATCCTGCTCCTGATTCTTTTCTTTTTCCTGCCCCTGTAACAGAAAACGCCCGGCCGCCTTCTCCGAGAAGGGAGCGCGGCCGGGCATTTTTTGTTGTGCAGTCTTACCAGATCAGAGTGGCAAAATAGTCGTCAGGCGTCTCGGCCCGGCGGATGAGCTCGGTGGACCCGTCCTCCCTCAGCAGAACCTCGGCGGAGCGGAGCCGGCCGTTATAGTTGTAGCCCATGGAGAAGCCGTGGGCGCCGGTATCGTGAATGACCAGCAGGTCGCCCAGGTCAATTTTGGGCAGCATCCGGTCTATGGCAAACTTGTCGTTATTCTCGCACAGGGAACCGGTGACGTCGTACTTGTGGTCGCAGGGAGCGTCCTCCTTGCCCATGACGGTGATGTGGTGATAGGCGCCGTACATGGCGGGTCGCATCAGGTTGGCGGCGCAGGCGTCCACGCCCACATACTCCTTGTAGGTGTGCTTGAAGTGGGTAACTTTGGTCACCAGGCAGCCGTAGGGGGCCAGCATGAACCGGCCCAGCTCGGTGAAGATGGCCACGTCGCCCATGCCGGCGGGGGTGAGGATAGACTCGTACTGCCTGCGCACGCCCTCGCCGATGGCAGCAATGTCGTTGGCGGGCTGCTCAGGGCGGTAAGGTACGCCCACGCCGCCGGACAGGTTGATAAAGCGGATGTCGCAGCCGGTCTCCTTCTTCAGGTCTACAGCCAGCTGGAACAGGATGCCCGCCAGAGTGGGGTAGTACTCGTTGCTCAGGGTGTTGGAGGCCAGGAATGCGTGGATGCCGAAGTGCTTGGCGCCCATGGCCTTCAGCTTCTTGAAGCCCTCGAAAAGCTGCTCCCGGGTGAAGCCGTACTTGGCCTCGCCGGGGTTGTCCATCACCTGAAAGCCCTCCTCGGACGCACCGATAGAGAAGGTGCCGCCGGGATTGAAGCGGCAGGAGATGGTCTCAGGGATATAGCCGATGGTGTCTTTAAGAAAGTCAATGTGGGTGAAGTCGTCCAGGTTGATGGTGGCGCCCAGCTTGGCGGCCAGGGCGAACTCCTCAGCAGGGGTGTCGTTGGAGGAGAACATGATCTCGCTGCCGGAGAAGCCGCAGCGGTCGGCC